>JANMUO010000269.1:0-4294 GCA_031391655.1 Betaproteobacteria bacterium | reverse complement strand
CATCTTCATGTCGCTGTTGGCGTCGAAGCGGAAATGCCAGAACGAGCACTTGTCGTTGGTGTAGGCCGGGTCCACCGCGGCGTAGTTGAGGTACAGGATTTCCTTGCCGGGATTGCGCTCGTTGTGGCGGTTCACCGCCTCGATCAGCGCGCCGGCCACCGCCGAGCTGTTGCCCTGCGTGATGTAGCGGATGTCCTGGTCGATGACGCGCTTCAACTGGTTGAGCGATTCCTGCGGACTCACCTTGTTGTCGAAGGGCACCACCTCGAGCTTCACCTTGCCGAGCTTGCCGCTCTTGTTGATGCGGTCCACGGCAAAGCGGAACTCCGCCAGCCCCTGCTCGCCGACGTTGGCGAAAGGACCCGACAGCGGGTCGATGTAGGCGACCTTGACGGTCTGCGCCTGGGCGCCGAATGCGACGAGCATTGCTGCAGCTGCGAGTGCGGCCGCACCGGTCATGCGCTGGATCATCTTGCCCTCCTCCTAGAGAGGGGAAAAATGTTATAGACGGTTACAAAGCTGGTCAAGGCCAACCTTCGTCGTTCACAATGCGGAAGCGCATTCCGGGGTTCCGCCGGAGGGAGGAAGCATGCAAGGCCTGATGATGGACATGCCGTTGCTGATCAGCGACCTGATCCGGCATGCGGACCGCCACCACGGCTCGACCGAGATCGTCTCCAAGACGGTCGAGGACGGGTCCATCCACCGCTACACCTACAGCGAGGCCCACCGGCGCTCGCGCCGCCTGGCCAAGGCGCTCAAGGCGCTGGGCGTGCAGCCCACCGACCGCGTCGCCACGCTCGCCTGGAACAGCTACCGGCACTTCGAAATCTACTACGCCGTGGGGGGCACCGGCGCGGTGATCCACACGATCAACCCGCGCCTGTTCCCGGAGCAGATTGCCTACATTGCGGGCCACGCCGGGGACAAGGTCCTGTTCTTCGACGTCAACCTCGCGCCGCTGGTCGAAAAACTCTCTCCGCTGCTGAAGACGGTGAAGGCGTATGTGGCGATGACCGGCCGCGCCTCCATGCCCAAGGCGAACATCCCGCACCTGCACTGCTACGAGGAGCTGCTGGCGGCGCAGGACGATCGCCTCGAGTGGCCGAGTTTCGACGAGAAGAGCGCCGTGTGCCTGTGCTACACCTCGGGTACCACGGGAAACCCCAAGGGCGCGCTCTACTCGCACCGCTCGACCATGCTGCACGCCTATGCGGCGGCGCTGCCCGATGCGCTCGACCTTTCGGCGCGCGACGTGATCCTGCCGGTGGTGCCGATGTTCCACGTCAACGCCTGGGGCCTGCCGTACTCCTGCGCCGCGGTGGGCGCGAAGCTGGTGTTCCCCGCCCACCACCTCGACGGCAAGAGCCTGCACGGCCTGTTCGAGTCCGAGGGCGTCACCATGTCGGCGGGCGTGCCCACGGTGTGGCTCGCGCTCCTCAACTACATGAAAGAACAGAAGCTCAAGTTCTCGACGTTAAAGGGCGTGGTGATCGGCGGCTCCGCCTGCCCGCCGGCGATGATCCGCGCCTTCCAGGACGACTACGGCGTGAAGGTGCTGCACGCCTGGGGCATGACCGAGATGAGCCCCCTTGGCACGGTGAACACCTTCAAGGCCAAGCACGCGAGCTGGAAGAAGGAGGATCGCGACGCGCTGCAGAACAAGCAGGGCCGCGCGATCTTCGGCGTGGACATGCGCATCGTCGGCGAAGACGGCGGCGAGCTGGCGCATGACGGCAAGGCCTTCGGCGACCTGCAGGTGCGCGGACCGTGGGTGGTGAACGGTTATTTCAAGGGGGAGGGCGGCAACCCGCTCAAGGACGGTTGGTTTCCCACCGGTGACGTCGTGACCATCGATGCCGACGGCTACATCCAGGTCACCGACCGCTCCAAGGACGTGATCAAGTCGGGCGGCGAGTGGATCAGCTCGATCGACCTGGAGAACATCGCGGTGGCGCACCCGGCGGTGCAGGAAGCGGCGGTGATCGGCATCAAGCACCCGAAGTGGGACGAGCGCCCGATCCTGGTGGTGGTGAAGAAGGGCGGGCAGGAAGTGGGCAAGGACGAGCTGCTGAAGTTCTACGAGGGCAAGATCGCCAAGTGGTGGACGCCCGACGACGTGGTGTTCGTGCCCGAGCTGCCCCACACCGCCACCGGCAAGATCTCCAAGCTCACGCTGCGCCAGCAGTTCAAGGACTACCGGCTGCCGGGCTGAGCGCGGCGTGCAACAGGCGGAGGAAAAGCTGGAGAAGGCGATGCGCGCCGCGCATACGCGCCGGCGCGACCAGAAGATGCGCCTGCGCTGGGCCGCGGCCACGTACGGCAGCTACGCGGTGGATACGCTCTTCCTTGGCTTCTTTGCCGCGGCCGGCACCATCCCGGGCCTGGTCCCGCTGGTCTACGGCCTGGCGGCGACGGTGATCTGCGGGACTAACCTGGCGGTCACTGCAAGCGGACTCAACCTGCGCACGCGCGATCCCAGCCTCACCGTGCCGCTGATGGCGGCGGCGGTGCTGCTGCAGCTGGCGATCGTGCGCATGGCGCCGCAGATCGCGTTTCCCTTCCTCGCCAACCTGTTCACCGTGTTCGCCTTCGGCATGATCTGGATGTCGCTGCGCCAGTCGATCGCGGTCTGGTCGCTCGGCGCGCTCGCCATGGGCGTACTGTTCTACGACGCGGGGGAGCGGCTCTCGCTGCCGGTGGCTAGTGCCGAGGAGCGCGTGCTGGTGTGGCTGTACTTCTCGCTGGTGCTGGGCCGCTGCCTGCTGCTCAGCGTGCAGGCGGATGGGCTGCGCCGGCGCCTCGCCGAGGGCCGCGCCAAGCTGGCGGAGTCCCTCGAGCAGATGCAGCAGCTCGCGAGCCACGACGACCTGACCCGCACGCTCAACCGCCGCTCGCTGATAGCGCGTCTGGAGCAGGAGCGCAGCCGCGCCGCGCGCGGCGGCGAGACCTTCAGCGTCGCGCTGATGGACCTGGACCATTTCAAGGCCGTGAATGACGGCCACGGCCATGCGGTGGGCGACGAGGTGCTCAAGGCGTTTGCCCGCGCGGCGCACGGCAGCCTGCGCGACAGCGACGCCTTCGGCCGCTACGGCGGCGAGGAGTTCATGCTGATCCTGGGGGGCACGCTGCCCGCCGCGGCGCTGCCCGCGGTCGAGCGCATGCGCTCGGGCTTCGCCGCCACGGACTGGGATGCGATCGCCCCCCGCCTGCGGGTGACGGTGTCCGCCGGCGTGGCCGGCTACAGGGCCGGCGAGACCATTTCGCAGCTCCTGCACCGCGCCGATGAGGCGCTGTACGAGGCCAAGCACGCGGGCCGCAACCGCGTGGTGACGAAGGAGTAGCCCATGAGCCAGCAAGTGATCGTCGAAACCAGGGACCGCATCACCCGCATCGAGCTCAACCGGCCCGAAAAGAAGAACGCGCTCAACCCGGAGATGTACGCGGCCATCGCGCAAGCGCTCACGGCGGCGGAGGCCGACGCCACGGTGCGCGCGGTCCTGATCCACGGCCAGAGCGGGTGCTTTACTTCCGGCAACGACGTGAAGGACTTCCTCGAGCTGCCGCGCGGGCCCGCGGATTCGCCCGCCTCGGGGTTCCTGCGCGCCATCTCCGGCGCGAAGAAGCCCCTGGTCGCCGCGGTGGGCGGGCCGGCGGTGGGGGTCGGTACCACGATGCTCCTGCATTGCGACCTGGTGTATGCCGCGCCGAACGCACGCCTGCAGATGCCTTTCGTGCCGCTGGGCCTCTTGCCCGAGGCGGCGTCGAGCCTGCTGTTGCCGGCGATGGCGGGCTACCGGCGCGCGGCGGAAATGCTGCTGCTGGGCGGACCGTTCGGCGCCGAGAAGGCGCTCGCCGCAGGCATCGTCACCGAGATCGTCCCGGAAGGCGAGCTGCTGGAGCGCGCGCGCCAGGCCGCGGCGGCGCTCGCCGCGCTGCCGCCGGCGTCGGTGCGCATGACCAAGGAGCTGATGAAACGCGGCCTTGCGCAAGCGGTGCAGGAACGCATGACCGAGGAGCTGCAGCTCTTTGGCGAGCGCCTGCGCTCGCCGGAGGCGAAGGAGGCGCTGAGCGCGTTCATGGAGAAGCGCAAGCCCGACTTCTCGCGCTTTTCATGATCCGCCACGAGTCCGTCGAGGCGAACGGCCTCACTTTCCACGCGGCGCGCTGCGGCGACGGGCCGCTGATGCTGTTCCTGCACGGCTTTCCCGAGTACTGGGCGATGTGGCAGCCGATGCTGGAGCATTTCGGCGCGCTCGGGTATTGCGCGGTGGCGCCGGACCTGCGGGGCTAC
>JANMUO010000386.1:0-13321 GCA_031391655.1 Betaproteobacteria bacterium | reverse complement strand
CACGCGCTTGCCCTTGAGCGTTTCGGGCACTTCGCCGTTGACGATGCGCTGCGCGAGGCCCTCGACGATGGCGGTCTTGCCCACGCCCGGCTCGCCGATCAGCACCGGGTTGTTTTTGGTGCGGCGCTGCAGGATCTGGATGCAGCGGCGGATCTCGTCGTCGCGGCCGATCACCGGGTCGAGCTTGCCGGCGCGCGCCCGGTCGGTGAGGTCGAGCGTGTACTTGGCGAGCGCCTTGCGCTGGCCTTCGTCGGCGGCGTCGGAGACGTTCTCCCCGCCGCGCACTTGCTCGATGGCTTTCTCCAGGGCGGCCTTCGCGACGCCCGCCTGCTTCAGCGCCCTGCCCGTGTCGCCCCTGTCGGCCGCGGCGGCGAGCAGGAACCACTCGGAGGCGATGTACTGGTCGCCGCGCTTCTGCGCTTCCTTGTCGGCGACGTTGAGCAGCGCGCCCAGGTCGCGCGAGACGTGCACTTCGCCTGGCGCGCCTTCCACCTTGGGCAGCCTGCTGATGGACTCCGCCAGCGCCTTCCTCAGCGCCCCGGGGTTTCCCCCCGCCTTGGAAACGAGAGACAAAGTGCCCCCGTCTTCCTGCGCGAGGAGCGCGGAGAGCAGGTGCTGCGGCTCGATGTACTGCTGGTCCTGCCCTACGGCGAGGCTTTGGGCCTCGGCCAGGGCCTCCTGCAGCTTGGTGGTGAATTTGTCGGCACGCATGAAAGGAATTTGGGGGCTAGCCCGGGGGTTTCAAGCGCCGAATCAAGGCGTAGAGAACGATATTGAGCGCCCAGGCGATCCACGCTGTCCAGAGGGCGTGCGAGGCGAAATGTGCGCCGCGCGCGATCTGAACACCTCCCGCCACGAGGCCCAGGAACCAGGCCAGGGCAAGCGCCGCGCGAGCCAGGCGCGGGCGCGTGTCCCGCAAAGCGAAGTAAAGCGCGAACAGCGCGAAGCCGCTGGAAGCATGGGCAGCAGGCAGGCAGCGACCGGGCCCGGGATCTGCGGGAAGCTGCGCAAGCAACGGAAACCATTGCGCCGATCCCCCGAACTGCGCGAGGTCCCAGGGGCAGGAGTGGGAGCTGAGTTCCCGCAGTCCACCGACCGCAATTGCGGTCAAGGTCATGCCGAGCCAGGCGTGCAGCGCGATTCTGCGCCAGCGAGGCACGGCGGCCGCCGCGAGAAGGAGCGCGCACCAAAGCGCAACCGCTGCGTACTTGAGCGCGCTGTGACCGAGGACCGCGAACATCCAGGCATCGCGCAAGGGGAAGGCGCGCTGCTCCGGAGAGTAGAACAGCGCGGAAATGCGCTGGTCGAGACCCGAGCGCGCGAGCAGGAGCACCGCCACGCCGGCAAGGGCAAGGCCTGCCGCCTGCAGTAGCAGCCAGCGCTTCAACGCGGTGCGTGCGAGGGTACGGCTCCCGGCACGCGCTTGGCGGGCGGGACCTGCTCCTCGTCGCGGTAGAGGCCACTGCGGAACACGTGCGACGCCACCTGGTAGAACGCGATCGCTTCCCGCGCCAGCTGCGGGTCGCCGGTTTCCCCTGCCGCTAGCGCCTCGCCAAGCAGGGAGCGGAACTGCGTCGTGCGCTTGGGCTGCAGCACGACCATCTGGCCGGCCTTGAGGTAGCCCAGCGTCTGGTAGTTGGCCACGAAGGCGCGGTCCGACCCGGGCGGCGAGTGCAGGAGATCGCGGCCGAGGAACTTGCTGTAGTAGTCGAAATCGAGCAGGCCGAGCAACGTGGGCGCGATGTCGATCTGCGACATCAGACGGTCGATGCGGCGCGGCGTGACGTGTGCGGGCGCGTGGACGAAGAGCGGAATGCGGTAGTTGACCACCGGGATTTGTGCCCCGCCGCGCGCGTTGGCGCCGTGGTCGGCGGTGACCACGAACACCGTGTCCTTGAACCAGGGCTTCTCCCGCGCACGCTCAAGGAAGCGTCCCAGCGCATAGTCCGTGTACTTCACCGCGCCGTCGCGTCCGCTGCCGGACGGGATGTCGATGCGCCCGGCCGGATAGGTATAGGGCCGGTGGTTGCTGGTGGTCATCACGTGGGCGAACAGCGGGCGTTCCGGATGCCCGGCGCGCTCGCGGTCGAACTCCTCCAGCACCTGCTCGAACAGGTGCTCGTCGGCGACGCCCCAGACGTTCTCGAACTCGATGCGCGAAGCCGGAATTGCCCGGCGGTCGACCGAGCGGTAGTCGTTGGCGTCGAAGAAGGCATTCATGTTGTCGAAATAGCCGTAGCCGCCATAGGCGAACAGCACGCCGTAGCCTTTGTCCTCGAACACGCTGCCCAGGGAAAACAGCGCGTCATTGTTGGGCCGGCGCACGATCGACTGCCCCGGCGTGGGCGGCAGGGCGAGCGCCACTGCCTCCAGACCGCGCACGGTGCGGTTGCCGGTCGCGTAAACATTGCTGAACCACAGGCTTTCGCGCGCCAGGCGGTCCAGGTTCGGCGTCAGGCCCTGCGCGTTGCCGTAGGCGCCGAGGAACTCTGCGCCCAGGCTCTCCACCGTCACCACCACCACGTTCAGCTTGCGCTCCGGGCCGCGGTTGCGCACGTGGCGCTCGACGCCGCCGAGTTCGGGGGCTATCCACTCGGCCCCCGCGAACGAGCCGCGTACCAGAGCTAGAGCCTCCTCCAGCGGCAGCGTGGCGTAGTAGCGCTCAAAGCTCAGCTCGTTGCGCCGGTTGGCGGCGAAGAATTCGAACAGGCCGTTGCCGGCGAGCTCGTTGGCGGTGTCCTGCGCAGAGAAATTCTTCTGGTCGCTGTCGGCCAAGCGCAGCGCGCCGCCAAGCAGCAGGGCCTGCACCAGCACCGTCGCCAGCGCCGCGCGCCAACCCAGCGGCGCCCTGCTCGCCTGCCACAAGCGCCGCGCGAGCAATGCGGTGACCACTGCCGCCACAAGCGCGAGCGCCATGAGAATGCGGCCGACCGGGTAGCTCTCCCAGATGTTGCCGATGACCTCGTGCGTGTAGAGCAGGTAGTCGACGGCGATGAAATTGAAGCGTCCGCCGAACTCTTCCCAGAACAGCCACTCCGCCACCGCCAGCACCAGCAGGCCGAAGCAGGCGCCGAAGAAAGCAGCGACGGTTAGGCCGCGGTACACCCAGGTCCGCGCCAGGCGCACGGGCGCAAGCGCAAGCCACAGCACGAGCGGCGTCACCGTGAAGATCGCCGCTGCGAGGTCGAACCACAGGCCGCGCAGGAAAGCCTGCGGCAGGTAGGTGTCCGATTGCGCGGCGAGCCATGCGCGCGTCAGCGTGGAAACCAGGATCAGGCCGGCGGCGGCCAGGACGGCGGGCAGGAGCCGCTGCGGGAGGAACGGCGTTCTCAAGAAAAAAGCCGGAAGGTGGCGTAGCCGAGGACGGTGGCGAGGATGGCACCGAACAGGTGGGCGCCCGAGTGCAAGGCTGCTGCCAGGTACTTCTCCGCCTGCAACAATTGCATCGCCTCCGCGGAGAACGCCGAAAACGTCGTCAGGGCGCCCAGGAATCCGGTGATGCAGAACAGCCGCCATTCGGGCGCCAACGCTGCATGCGAGTCGAAATACGCCACCGCAATGCCGACGAGATAGCCGCCCACGACATTGACGGCCAGGGTGCCCAGCGGGAGATTCGGCGTCGCGGGGTTGAGCCAGAGGCTCAGACCCCAGCGCGCCCAGGCGCCGAGCACCGCGCCCGCGCCGACCGCAGCGAAAGCGGCGGCGTTCACTTCCAGCGCTCCGCGGCCTTGTCGTCGGAGGCTTTCGCCTCGACCCAGCCGGCGGCTTCCTTTTTCCAGAACGGCGCCTGCGTCTTGAGGTAATCCATGATGAACTCGCAGGCGGCGAAGGCGTCGCCGCGATGGCCGCTCGCCACCGCCACCAGCACGATCTGGTCGGTCGGCTTGAGCACCCCGACACGATGGATCACGGTGCAGTCCAGCACCTGCCAGCGCCTGCGCGCCTCTTCGACGATTTTCTGCAACGCGCGCTCGGTCATGCCGGGGTAGTGCTCGAGGGTCATCCCCACTTCGCGCACCACGCCGATGAAGCTCGCCACCGCGCCGACCTTCGGGTCGCGCGACAACGCCCGCAGCTCCACTCCCGAATCGAAATCCGCGGACTGGACGGAAACCTTCATCCGCCGGTCACCGGAGGGAAAAACGCCACTTCGTCGCCCGCCTTGATCGCGGCCGAGGGCTTGGCCATGTCCTGGTTCACCGCCATGCGGATCAGCTTGCCTTCGGCCAGCGCGCTTTTCCAGGAATCGCCCCTTTGCGTCAGATAGGAACGCAAACCGGCAACCGTCGTGACCTCGCGCGGCAGTTCGATTTCCTCGCTCGAAGTGCCGACCTGCTCTCGCAGCGCGGCGAAAAAGAGGACCTTCACTTTCACCCGTAGAGCTCCGAAAACGGCAGGTAGCGCACGAATTCGCCTTTCCTGATCGCATGGCTGGGCGGGTTGTCCACCAGGCCATCGGCCCAGGCGGTGGAAGTCATCACCGCGGAATCCTGGGTGGGATAGATGTCCAATCCGCCCTTCGCATTCCATTTTACGCGCAGGAACTCACGGCGCGCATCGGGCTCGGCCCAGTCGAAATCGGCGCGCGCCTGGATCTCGCGCGGCATTACGTGCCCGATGCCCTGCGTCTTGAGCAGGAACGGGCGCACGAAAATGAGGAAGGTGACGAAACTGGATACCGGGTTGCCCGGCAGGCCGATGAACGCGGCCTTGCCGACTGTGCCGAAGGCGAGGGGCCGCCCGGGTTTCATTGCGATCTTCCACATCAGGAGCGAGCCTTCCGCCTCGACCGCCGGCTTGACGAAATCGGCGTCCCCCACCGACACCCCGCCCGAGGTGACGATGACGTCGCACTCGGCTGCGGCGCGCCGCAATACCGCGCGCGTGGCATCCAGCGTATCCGGCACGATGCCGTAGTCCTGCACGTCGCAGCCGAAGATCTGCGCCAGGCCGTTCAGCGTAAAGCGGTTGGAGTTGTAGATGCGCCCCGGCGGCAGCGGGTCGCCGGGCATCACCAGTTCGTCGCCGGTGAAAAACAGGCCCAGGCGCACGCGGCGCAAGAGCGGCAGCGACTTGATGCCCACCGAAGCGGCAAGCCCGGTGTCCTGCGGCCTCAGGCGTATTCCCGGGGCGAGGATCTGCGCCCCCTTGGCGATGTCGCTCGCGCGGCGCCGGATCCATTCCCCCTGCTGCGGGACCCTCTTCAGCAGGACGGATTCGCCCTGCACCTCGCAATGCTCCTGCATCACCACTGCGTCGCAACCCGGTGGGATCGGCGCGCCGGTGAAAATGCGGGCCGCCGTGGCCGGCTCGAGCGCCTGCCCTACGGCGCCAGCCATGATTCTTTGACCGACCTTGAGCTTCGCGCCATCGGCAATGCGCACGGCATAGCCGTCCATGGCGCTGTTGTCCATCGGCGGCACGTCCATGGTGGACCCCTGCGCGCGGGCCAGCACCCGACCGGTTGCTTCCAGCGTCGGCACCTCCTCCACCTCGGCAACCGGGCGCGCGCCCGCGAGCAGCACTTCCAGCGCCTCGTCGACCGAAAGCAGGCCCTTGTTCATGCGAGCTTTAGGTGTTTGACGATGAATTCGGCGATGCCGGCATCATCGTTGATGTCGAGCAGCGGCAGCTTCGTGTCCACCTTCGTGTCGCTCGCCACCGCGACGATGTGCGGGTCTTGCGGGTGAAGCAGCCCCTCGCCTGTTTCCGCGCGCCAGACTTCCAGCTTGGGGATCGGCGCGTGCTTGAAGCCCTCGACGATCAGGAGATCGCAGGGCGAGAGGTGCTTTACCTGCTCGTCGAAGGAAGGCTCCTGCGCGCCGCGCAACTCGTGCATCAGTACCCAGCGGCGCGAGGAAGTGACCAGCACCTCCGTGGCGCCGGCGTGGCGATGGCGGTAGGAATCCTTGCCGGGGTGGTCCACGTCGAAGGTGTGGTGCGCGTGCTTGATGAGCGCGACGCGCAGCCCGCGCTGGGTGAAGCGCGGGATGAGCTTTTCGATCAGCGTGGTCTTGCCGCTGCCGGACCAGCCCGCAAATCCGAAGGTTTTCAATTGGAACCGAAGGTTCTCATGCGGCCTGCGATGCTACACCAGCATCATCTTGCCGCCAGCCACCGCGAGCACCACCGCGAGCACGCGCCGCACGATGGGATTGGCGAAACGCTTGCTGCCGTATTCCGCTCCCAGCCAGCCGCCGACCAGCACGGTCGCCGCGAGAATCCAGGTCAATGGCGGCAATGCAGCCGTCCCGGCGACGACGCCTGCAGCAAGTCCGGCAGCCGAATTCACCAGGATGAACGGGGCCGCTACCGCGGAAGTCTGCTTGGTCCCCGCCCAGCCGAGCATCAGCAGCAGCGGGCTGAGAAATATTCCGCCACCGACCCCGGTCAGGCCTGAGAGCAGGCCGAGTGCAGCACCAATCGCGATCGCCAGCGCGATCGGCGGTTCCCGTACCGGACGCATCTCTTCGCCCGCGCGCCCACTCCTCCAGAGTTGCCAGGCCGCGTAGACAAGTACGATTCCCACGACGATCTTGTAGATGTTGCCCGGCAAGGTGATTGCCCCGCCCAGATAGGCGAACGGAATGGAAACGGCGGCAAACGGCCAGAAAAGACGCCAGCGGAAATGCCCCGCACGCCAGAACTTGTAGGCGGCGAGAGAAGAAACCAGGATGTTCAGCGTCAGCGCTATCGGGCGCATTTCCGCTGGCGCAAGCCCGGCGAGGGCCATGGCCGCGATATAGGCTGAAGCACCGCCGTGGCCGACCGAGGCATAGACGAAAGCGGCCACCAGCATGCCGGCGGCAAGCAAAGAGAGAACAGGGGCATCCAAGGCCCCGCAATATATATCGCGACGCGCTCTAGCGCTTCGCGTTCGGGAAGAAGAGCTGCTCGCCCCCGATCTTGTAGCCGGCGGTGGCGGCCTGCCCTTCCGGCGACACGATCCAGTCGATGAACGCCTGCCCCATGTCCTTCTTCACGTGCGGGTGCTTCGCCGGGTTAACCAGGATCACGCCGTACTGGTTGAACAGGCGCTGGTCGCCCTCCACCGAGATGACCAGGTCGCCTCGGTTCTTGAACGACAGCCAGGTACCACGGTCGGTGAGCGCGTAGGCGTTCATTCCGGAAGCCGTGTTGAGCGTGGGGCCCATCCCCGACCCTGTGTCCCGATACCAAGGACCCTTGTCCTTCGCAATGTCGATTCCCGCCATCGTCCAGAGCTGCAACTCGGCGAAATGCGTACCGCTGTTGTCACCACGCGATGCGAAAGGCGCGCTCGCCGACTTGATCTTCTGCAAGGCGGCGACGATATCCTTTGTTCCGCCGACCTTCGCCGGGTCCGCCTTCGGCCCGACAAGCACGAAGTCGTTGTACATGACCTCGAAGCGACGCACGCCGAACCCTTCGGCGACAAACTTCTCCTCCAGTGCCTTGGCATGCACGAACACGACGTCGGCATCGCCGCGCTTGCCCATGTCCAGGGACTGGCCGGTGCCGAGCGCCACCACGCGCACCTGGATGCCGGTCTTGCCCTCGAAGATCGGCAGCAGGTGCCTGAACAGGCCCGACTGCTCGGTGGAGGTGGTCGAGGCCACCGTGATGAAGCGCTGTTGTGCATGCACGTTGGTGCTCAGCAGGAGCGCGAGAATGACCTTCAGCATCATGCCCATGGCAACTCTCCTTTGACGAAAGCAACGGCCTCGGGCGAGGCCGGCTGCGGGAAGAACTTCTCGATCGGCGCGCGTTCCGCGACGCGCCCCTGATGCAGGAAAATGACCTCGTCGCCCAGGCGCCGGGCTTGGCCCAGGCTGTGCGTGGACATCACGATCTTGGTGCCCGCGACATCGAACGCCTTGATGATCGCCTCGATCTCGCGCGTCGCTCCCGGATCGAGGTTGGCGGTCGGCTCGTCGAGGAACAACACCTCCGGATGCAGAGCCCAGGCGCGCGCCAGCGCGAGTCGCTGCTGCTCCCCGCCGGAGAGCACGCGTGCGGGACGCCCGGCCGCTTGCGCGAGGCCCACCTCCTGCAGCGCCTCACGCGCGAGTCGCGACTGCTGCCCCACCGGCACGCCCGCCGCGTCGAGCGCGTAAACCACATTGGCGAGCGCCGAGCGGCGCAGCATCACCGGCCGCTGGAACACCATCGCCTGGCGCCGCCGCGGCCCGTCGGTGCTCCACGCGACCCGCCCCGTGCTTGGCGCAAGCAAGCCGTGCATCAGGCGCATGAGCACGCTCTTGCCCGCGCCGTTGGCCCCCAGGATGATGGTGCTAGCGCCTGCTTCGAGCGTCAGGTCGAGCGGCTCGATGATCGTGCGCCCGCCGGCAGCGAACGACACGCCCTCGAGTCGCAGTGGCAGGATGGCGCTCACCCGTGCCTCCGCTGCGCCGCTTCCTTGACGAGATGCGCGCCAGCGTTCAGCGCGAGCACGATGACGATCAGAATGATGCCCAGCCCGAGGGCGAGCGGCAGGTCGCCTTTGGACGTCTCAAGGGCGATGGCGGTGGTCATCACGCGGGTCACGCCGTCGATATTGCCGCCCACGATCATCACCGCGCCGACCTCGGCGCAGGCACGGCCGAGGCCCGCCAGCACCGCTGTCAGGAGCGAGAAGCGGATGTCCCACAGCACCGTCACCGCCCCGCGCACCCCATCGACGCCGAGGGAGCGCAACTGCTCCTCGTACTCGCGCCAGGCATCCTCGACCGCCTGGCGCGCGAGCGCCGCGATGATGGGCAAGATCAGGATCGACTGGGCGATGACCATCGCCGGCGGCGTGAAGAGCAGGCCCAGCTCGCCAAGCGGACCGGCGCGCGACAGCAGCAGGTAGACGAACAGCCCTACCACCACCGGTGGCAGCCCCATCAGCGCGTTCAGCACCACGATCACAGCCTGCCGGCCGCGAAAGCGCCCGACCGCAATGGCGGCGCCGAGCGGCAGCCCGATCAGCGTGGCGAGGAACACCGCCGACAGACTCACCGCCAGGCTCAGGGCCACGATCTCCCACAGGCGCAGGTCGAGCGTGGCAACCAGCCGCAGGCCGGAAAGGAACGCGTCAGTCATGTCTCTTATGCATTCATTTGCATACAAGATGCCTGCGGATGACTTTACAGGGGCCGAACCATGTTCTTAAATAGGCATACCGATGCATACCGCCTATTCCGTGGAGTTCGACCATGCCTGGCTGGCTGGCAAAGGCCTGCCGCGCGAGCGCGGTCGCACGCTGCTGCGCCTGCTCATGGAACTGTCGCAATCCGGATCGCTGCTTGAAGCGGCGCGTCGCGCTGGCGTTTCCTACCGGTCCGCGTGGGGCGCACTGGGCGACGGAGCGCGGTTGTTCGGGGCGCCCCTGGTCGACATGCAGCGCGGACGCCGCGCGCGCTTGAGCCCGCTTGGCATCAAGCTGCTTGCCGTCGACGAAAGGGTGCGCGAAGGCCTCGGGGAGCATTTCGAGCGCTTGCGCGCCGAGATCCCTGCGATGCTCGCCGACGCGCTTCCCGGGACACGGCCGCACCTGACGCTACATGCGAGCCACGACCTGGCGCTGGCAGAGTTGGGTGCGCTGTGCATGCCCGTGCTGGACTTGGAAGTGGTGATCCGCGGCGCAGATGACGGCCTGGCCGCGCTCGCGCGCGGCGATTGCGACCTGGCCGGCTTCCATGTTGCCGATGCGCTGCCGCGCGCTGCCGCGGCAGCCGCGGCGGTCGGCCGCTGGCTCGATCCGCGCAAGCACACCCTGATCGATTTCGTCACGCGCGAGCAGGGTCTCATCGCGCGGCCCGGCTCCCGCATCCGCGGCGTGCACGACCTTGCGCGTCCGGGAGTGCGCTTCATCCATCGCCAATCGCGTTCCGCCGATGGCGAGGAACCGTCAGTCGCCGAGGCGGTTGCCGCAGGACGAGCGGACGCCGGCTTCGGCTTGCGCGCCGACGCCACGCGCCACCGGTTGGCTTTCACCCCGCTCGCCACCGAACGCTACTTCTTCGCCTGCGCGAAGGCCGCCTTGCGCGGCGCTGCGCTGAAAGCGCTGCTGGAGACCTTGAAGCATCCGGATTTCGCCGCCCGCGTGTCGAAGCTGCCTGGCTACGACGCCTCCCAGTCCGGCCGCCGCGAGGCACTCGACGCCGCCCTCACCTGGGTGGGCCGGTCTTGACAGAGGCTGCAGCGCACGCGCATAGTCCGCGCCGCGGGGACCTGCAGACTCCCCTCCGAAGACGCCCTCGCGTCCAAGTTCTGCTTTCTCTCCAGGAGAGAGCCATGGACGCGAGCATCAGCCCCGCCGCTTTGCGCAAGTCCCTCAGCACCAGCCAGCCGCCGCTCTTGATCGACGTGCGGAAAAAGCCGGCGTTCCTCGATGCGCCCGACTTGATCCGGGGCGCCCTGCGCCGCGATCCCACCCGGGTCGCCGATTGGGCTGCCACTCTGCCCCCGGCGGCCAGCACCGTCGTGTACTGCGTGCACGGCCACGAAGTTAGCCAAGCGGTGGCGAAAGCGCTGGGCGCCCGCTACCTCGAAGGCGGCATCGAGCACTGGGACGGCGAGCGCGAGAAGAAGCCCATGGGCGCCTCCACCCGCTGGGTGACTCGCGAGCGCCCGAAGATCGACCGCATCGCCTGCCCGTGGCTGGTGAAGCGCTTTGTCGACCCGGAAGCGGAGTTCCTCTATGTACCGGCGGCCGACGTGCGCCGCATCGCCGCAGAGCGAAGCGCGGAACCGTACGACGTTGCCGATGTGAGGTTCTCGCACGACGGGGACCTTTGCAGCTTCGACGCCTTTCTCAAGGCTTATCGCCTCACCGATCCAGCGCTCGATGAGCTCGCCTTGATCGTGCGTGGCGCGGACACAGGGCGGCTGGACCTCGCCCCGCAGGCGGCGGGACTCGCCGCGATATCCCTGGGCCTTTCGCGCACCTTTCGCGACGACCACGAAATGCTCGGGCACGGCATGGTGCTGTACGACGCGCTCTATGCGTGGTGCAAGGAAGGCAAGGCCGAGACGCACACCTGGAACCCTGGGGCCTACCGCCAATGAGCGCGCCCGCGCCGGTGAGCTTCGCCGAGGCGTTCCGCTTCTGGCTGAAGCTCGGCTTCATCAGCTTCGGCGGCCCGACCGGGCAGATCGCGATCATGCACCAGGAGCTGGTCGAGCGGCGCCGCTGGATCTCGGAGAACCGTTTCCTGCACGCGCTCAACTATTGCATGGTGCTGCCCGGTCCCGAGGCGCAGCAACTCGCCACCTACATCGGCTGGCTCATGCACCGGACCTGGGGCGGGATCGTGGCCGGCGGGCTGTTCGTTTTGCCATCGGTGTTCATCCTGATCGCGCTCTCCTGGATCTACGTCGCCTGGGGCAACGTGCCGGTGATCGCCGGCATCTTCTACGGCATCAAGCCGGCGGTAACGGCAATCGTCATCGCCGCGGCACACCGCATCGGCTCGCGCGCGCTGAAGCATCCCGCCCTGTGGGCAATCGCGGCCGCGGCCTTCGTCGCCATCTTCGCGCTGGATCTGCCGTTTCCGGCCATCGTCGTCGCGGCCGGCGTCCTGGGCTACGTGGGCGGGCGCTACGCACCGCGCGTGTTCGCGACAGGCGGCGGCCACGGCGCGGCCAATGCAGGCTACGGGCCCGCGCTGATCGACGACGACACGCCCGTGCCGCCGCACGCGGTCTTTTCCTGGCGCAAGTTCTGGGCGTACGCGGCAGTCGGCACCGGCCTCTGGGTGCTGGTCCTCGGCATGTTGGTGCTCGCCGCCGGCTGGCAAGGAACGCTCGCCCAGATGGGCTGGTTCTTCACCAAGGCGGCGCTGGTGACCTTCGGCGGCGCGTACGCGGTGCTGCCCTACGTGTTCCAGGGCGCAGTGGATCACTACGGCTGGCTCACCGCACCGCAGATGATCGACGGCCTGGCGCTCGGCGAGACCACGCCGGGCCCGCTCATCATGGTGGTTGCCTTCGTCGGCTTCCTCGGCGCCGGCGTGGCCGGGGCGCTGGTAGCCACCTTCTTCACGTTCCTGCCGTCGTTCATCTTCATCTTCATGGGCGCGCCGTTCATCGAGACCACCCACGGCAACCTCAGGTTCAGCGCCCCACTCACCGGCATCACCGCCGCGGTCGTCGGCGTGATACTGAACCTGGCGCTGTTTTTCGCGTGGCACGTGCTGTGGCCGCAGGGTGCGGAGGGCCCCTTCGACTGGGTCTCGGCGGCGATCGGCCTGGCGGCGCTCGTCGCGCTGTTCCGCTTCAAGGCGCGAGTCCTGCCGGTGATCGGCGCCTGCGCCCTCGCGGGCCTCGCCGTCACTTTGCTCAAGCCCCTGCTCTAGACAATGGACCCGCGCCAGGGGGCGGCCGCTGTGTACGCCGCGCGCGCCATCCGCGACTTTGGCGACGGCTTCGTCGCCATCCTGCTGCCTGTCTACCTGACCGAGCTCGGCCTCTCGCCGCTCGATGTCGGCATCGTGGCGACGCTGGCGCTTTTGGGCTCGGCGCTGCTCACTCTCGCGATCGGCATGCTCGGCGCGCGTCACGACCATCGGCGCCTGTTGCTCGCAGCTTCACTGCTGATGGCGGGAACCGGGATCGCCTACGCGGCAAGCAGCGACTACTGGGTGCTGCTGGTGGTCGCGTTCGTCGGCACCATCAATCCTTCCGGTGGCAGCACCAGCATCTTCGTGCCACTCGAGCACGCTGTGCTTGCCGGCGCGGTGGCCCCGCGCGATCGCACCGCCGCATTCGCGCGCTACAGCCTGCTCGGCGCGCTTGCCGGCGCGCTCGGCTCACTGCTCGCGGCCGCGCCGCAGTGGCTAGGGACGCTGGGCGTCGGCATCCTGGACGCGCTGAAGGCGATGTTCCTGCTCTACGCGGCGCTGGGAATCGCAGGTGGGCTGGTATACCGCCGCATTGAGGTTCCTGCGCGCGCCGCGGCCCGGCCCGCCTCCGCGCTGGGGCCATCCCGCGGGATCGTGTACCGGCTTGCAGCGCTTTTCAGCATCGATGCCTTTGCCGGGGGATTCGTGGTGCAGTCCCTGCTCGCGCTGTGGCTGTTCGAGCGTTTCGAGATGTCGCTGGTGGCGGCGAGCCAGTTCTTCTTCCTCTCGGGGCTGCTCGCAGCATTCTCATTCCCGGTGGCGGCGTGGATCGGAGGCCGCATCGGGCTCGTGAACACGATGGTGTTTACACACATCCCGTCCAGTCTCTGCCTGATCGCGGCCGCGTTCGCGCCGTCGCTGGAAGTCGTGCTCGCACTGCTGCTTGTGCGCGCGGCCCTGTCGCAGATGGACGTCCCGACCCGCTCTTCCTACGTCATGGCGGTGGTCACCGA
>JANMUO010000379.1:0-5177 GCA_031391655.1 Betaproteobacteria bacterium | reverse complement strand
GCCTCGATCTGGTCATGCGTGACATAGACGATGGTGGTGCCCAGCCGCCGGTGCAGATCCTTGATCTCGACCCGCATCGCAACACGAAGCTTGGCATCGAGATTCGACAGCGGTTCGTCGAACAGGAACACCTGGGGGTCGCGCACGATGGCGCGGCCCATCGCCACGCGCTGGCGCTGGCCGCCGGAGAGCTGCCGCGGAAAGCGCTCCAGGTAGGGCGTGAGGTCGAGGATTGCGGCGGCCTTGCGCACGCGCTCACCGATGACGCTCTTGGATTCGCCGCGCAGCGCGAGCGAAAAACCCATGTTCGCCGCCACCGTCATGTGCGGGTAGAGCGCGTAGTTCTGGAACACCATCGCGATATCGCGCTCTTTCGGGTGCACGTGGTTCACCACCCGGCCGCCGATGCGGATCTCGCCCGAGGTGACGTTCTCCAGCCCCGCGATCATGCGCAGCAGCGTCGACTTGCCGCAGCCCGAGGGCCCGACCAGCACGCAGAATTCCCCGTCCTCGATCTCGATGTCCACGCCGTGGACCACCGCGGTGGAGCCGAAGGACTTGCGCACGCCGCTGAGAGCGACCGCCGCCATGCTAGTTCACCGCCTCCTTCCAGTCCTTGGTGTACCGCTTGCGCGTCTGATCCATGTGCCGGCGCATCGCAGCGCGTGCCGCCGCCGGCCGGCGCGCCAGGATGGCGTCCAGCACGGCCTTGTGCTCGCCCAGCGTCTCGCCGGCCATCGCCGGATACTCGAGCTTCACCTCGAGCGCCCGGTACAAGGGGCCGACGCGCTGATCCCATAGTGTTTGCACCACCAGCTCGAGCGCGCTGTTGCCGGTGGCCTGCGCGATGCGCACATGGAACGCGCGGTCCGCCCCCAACGGGTTGTGGTGGCGTTTGGCTTCACGCGCGAGGTCGGCGTGCGCGGCGCGGATCGCGCGCAACTGTGCAGCGGTGCCATGCCGGGCCGCGAGTGCTGCGCACTCGCCTTCGATCATCCAGCGTGCGCGGATCACTTCGAAGGGGCCGGAGTCGCCGCCAAGGCGCGCGCCGCGCGGCTGGCTGTCGGGCAGTGCGACGTAGATGCCGGAACCGACGCGCACGTCAAGCAGGCCCTCTACCTCGAGCGCGATCAGCGCCTCGCGCAGGCTGGGCCGCGACACGCCGAGCTGGTGCGCCAGGTTCCGCTCGGCGGGCAGGCGCTCGCCGGGCGCCACCGCCCCCTTGCCGATCAGCTTGCGGATCTGCTCCGCGATTTGCAGATAGAGGCGGCGTTGTTCGACAGCCTGCAGGCGCATGGGAGGCGCAGGGTAGCGGCGCGGGGAAAGATTGGTCAAGTGGTCAGACCGATTTCCGGCGATGCTGCAGTGCGCCAGCGCAATATTTCTTGACGCGCGGCGCGCGGATGTGATTTCCTGCGGCCACAGTCCGAGTACCCATCCAGGGAGGAGGCGCGCGTGGCTGAAAGAATGCGGACCGTGGTCCGCAACCTCGATCGCGTGGCGGATTGGTCCGGCCAGGTGTTCTGCTGGCTGATCGTCCCGCTGGTCCTCGCCATGGTCTACGAGGTGTTCGCGCGCTACTTCTTCCACGCTGCGACCATCTGGTCCTACGACATCGCCTACATGATGTACGGCTCGCACTTCATGCTGGGCGCGGCCTACACGCTGCTGCGCGGTGGCCACATCCGCACCGACATCTTCTACATGAACTGGAGCCCGCGCACACAGGGTATCGTGGACGCCAGCCTGTACCTGTTCCTGTTCTTTCCCGGCATGGTGCTGTTCTTCTGGATGGGGCTGCAGGAGGCGCTGCACTCCTGGGACATCCGCGAGGTGTCGGATGCCAGTCCCTGGCGGCCCATCATCTATCCGTTCAAGATGGTAATCCCCGTGACCGCGGCCCTGCTGATCCTGCAGGGCACCTCCGAGTTCCTGAAAAGCCTGCACGCCGCCAGGACGGGCCATCGGCTATGAGCAACGAGTACCTCGGGCTGATCCTCCTCGGCGCACTGCTGGCCGGAATCTTCGTCGGCTTTCCGATCGCGTTCACCCTCATCATCCTCTCGGTGGTGTTCGGCTACATCGGCTTCGGCGACACTGTGTTCTACCTGATGGTGTTCCAGACCATCGGCCTGATGAAAGAGGAAACGCTCGCCGCGGTGCCCCTGTTCATCTTCATGGGCCACGTGCTGGAGCAGGCGGGGCTGATGGAGCGATTGTTCAAGTCCTTCCAGCTCATCCTCGCGCCGCTGCGCGGGTCGCTCTACCTGGGCGTGCTGCTCACGGCGACCCTTTTCGCGACCGCGACCGGCATCATTGGCGCTTCGGTCACGGTGATGGGGCTGATGGCGGCCCCCGCGATGATGAAAGCGGGCTACGACCCGAAGATGTCGGCCGGGGCGATCGCCGCCGGCGGCACGCTGGGCATCCTGATCCCGCCCAGCGTGATGCTGGTGGTGATGGGACCCATAGTGGGCGTCTCGATCATCAAGCTGTTCGCCGCGGCGATCATTCCGGGCCTGATCCTCGCCGGCCTCTACATCGTCTATTGCATGGTGCGCAGCCACATCGACCCCAAGCTCGGGCCGCCGCTGCCGCGCGACCAGTGGGCCACCTCCTTCGGCCAGGTCGCGAAGGAGTTCGCCGCCGGCATCATACCGATGGCCACCATCATGTTCGCCTCGCTGGGCAGCATCATCTTCGGCCTGGCGACGCCCACCGAGGCGGCGGCGATGGGCGCGGCCGGCGCGGTGCTGCTCACCATCGCCTACGGCAGGCTGAGCCTGAAGGGCATGCGCGAAGCGTGCCTGAAGACGCTCGAGACCTCGAGCCTCGTGCTGTTCCTGGCGGTGGCCTCGAACATCTACGGCTCGGTGTTCACGCGCCTGGGGACCAGCACCATGATCGCCGATGCGATGATGGCGCTGCCATTGCCGCCGACCGGGATGCTGCTGCTGCTGCTGGCGGTGATCTTCATCCTTGGCTGGCCGCTGGAATGGCCGGCCATCATCTTCATCTTCCTGCCCATCTTCATGCCGGTGGTGGTGGGGCTGAAGATCGACCTGGTCTGGTTCTGCACGCTGGTGGCGGTAAACTTGCAGACCGCTTTCCTCTCGCCGCCAGTCGCCATGGCTGCCTACTACTTGAAGGCGGTGGCTCCCGGATGGAGCCTCAGCCAGATCTACCGCGGCATGAGCGCGTTCATGGTGCTGCAGTTGATCGGCCTCGCGATCGTGTTCTTCTTCCCGCAGACCGCGTTGTGGCTGCCCGACAAGCTGTTCGGCAAGTGAGTGCGCGCCCGCAGGTAACCACCGGGTTAAAACTATTGACAGTGGCGGGCGAGCGAGCCTAGATTGCAAAAGTCAAGATCTGTTTCAACGATGCCCGCGCGACCGGGGCGTCAAAACTGAGGAGAGAGAGATGCACAAGTTTGCGCGTTCACTCGCCGCCGTCGCCGTTGCGGGCGTCCTGGCGGCCGTCTCGGGACCGGCCTTGTCCCAGGCGAAGATATCGCTGAAGGGCCAATCGTCGCATCCGGCGTCGTCCAACCTTCACCTGCTGTTCAAGCAGTGGGGCGACAGCGTGGAGAAGATGTCGGGCGGTCGCGTGAAGATGGAGACGCTGCCGGCCGGCGCCGTAGTGCCGGCGTTCGAAGTGTTCGATGCCGCCTCGCGCGGCGTGCTGGACGTCGGCGCGGCCACCCTCGGCTACATCCTGGGCAAGAGCCTGGCAGGCATTCCGCTCTCGCACGGCCCGCTGTTCGGCATGGACGGCATTGATTACTACGGCTGGTACCAGGACGGCGGCGGCACGCAGCTGCTCGAAGAGTACTACCGCGACATCGTCAAGCTGAACCTGGTGGCGTTTCCGGTGCCGACCGACTACCCGCAGGGCCTGGGCTGGTTCAAGAAGCCGATCAAGAGCCTTGCTGACCTGAAGGGCATCAAGTACCGCATCTTCGGCATCGGCGCGGAAACCTACGGGCGCCTGGGCGTATCGGTGGTGACGCTGCCCGGCGGCGAGATCGTGCCGGCGATGGAGCGCGGCGTGATCGAAGGTTCCGAGTGGATCAATTGCGCGGAAGACAAGAAACTCGGCTTGCACAACGTGGCGAAGTACTACTACACGCCCGGGATGCATGAGCCCGTCACCGGCGGCCAGTTGATGGTCAACGGCAATACCTGGAAGAAGCTCGGGCCCGACGTGCAGGAGATGCTGAAAGTGGCGTCTTCCTACGCGATGACGCAACGCAACCTGATTCTCGCCCGGGAAACTGCGGAAGCCTGCCAGGAGTTGATCAAGGGCGGCACGCAGATGCTGCGCACGCCCGACGACATCCTGATCAACTTCCTCACGGAGTGGGAGAAGATCCAGGCGGAGTACGCGAAGAAGGATCCCTTCTACAACAAGGTCATCACGAGCCAGAGGAAGTACGCGGAGCTGATCGTGCCGTTCCGCATGTCCTGGTATCCGAACTACGACTTCGCTGGCAAGTTTTACTGGAAGGACAAGATTTACCTGAAGTAGCCACGCAAGCGTCAGCCTGAGGGCGGGCGCCGGGTTACCCCGGCGCCCGTTGCATTTATAATCGAAGCCCGCTCGGGGAGGACCAGGTGGCAGGCAGACTCGCTGGCAAGACCGCATTCATCACCGCGGCAGGGCAGGGCATCGGGCGCGCCGCGGCCCTCGCCTTTGCGCGCGAAGGCGCCAGGGTCTGGGCCACGGACGTCAACGCGAAGACGCTTGCGGAGATCGAAGGCAAGGACGGCATCCGCACCCGTGTTCTCGACGTGCTGGACGAGGCGGCGATCGGCAAGGTAGCGGCCGAAGTCGGCCAGGTCGACGTGCTGTTCAATTGCGCGGGCTTCGTGCACCACGGCACGATTCTCGACTGCAGCCCCAAGGACTGGGACTTCAGCTTCAACCTCAACGTGAAGTCCATGTACCTGGTGTCGCGCGCCTTCCTGCCCGGCATGCTCTCCAGGGGCAAGGGCTCGATCATCAACATGTCCTCGATCGCCTCCAGCGTGAAAGGGCTGCCCAACCGCTTCGTCTACGGTGCCAGCAAGGCCGCCGTGATCGGCCTCACCAAGGCGATCGCCGCCGACTACGTGAAGCAGGGCATCCGCTGCAACTGCATCGGCCCGGGAACGGTCGACACGCCGTCGCTCGCCGGC
>JANMUO010000188.1:0-2448 GCA_031391655.1 Betaproteobacteria bacterium | reverse complement strand
TTCGAGTCGTATGCCGAGCTGCGGCAGCTGTTCGGGGAGTTGCAGCAGGAAAGCGCGGTAAAGGCCGTGGTGCTCACGGGCGCCGGCGGCAACTTCTGCTCCGGCGGCGACGTGCACGAGATCATCGGTCCGCTGTCGAAGAAGAAGCAGCAGCAGCAGCTGGAATTCACGCGCATGACCGGCGACGTGGTCAAGGCCATGCGCGCCTGCCCGCAGCCGATCGTCGCCGCCATCGAGGGCGTGTGCGCGGGCGCCGGCGCAATGCTGGCCCTGTTTTCCGACCTGCGCTACGGCAAGCCGGACGCCAGAACCGCCTTCCTCTTCACGCGCGTCGGCCTCGCCGGCGCCGACATGGGCGCCTGCGCGATGCTGCCGCGGGTGATCGGGCAGGGCCGCGCCGCGGAACTGCTGTACTCGGGGCGCGCCATGACGGCGGAGGAGGGCCTCGCCTGGGGCTTCTTCAACCGCCTCGCCGACCCGGTGCTCCCGGTGGCGATGGAAATGGCGCAGTCGCTCGCCGCGGGCCCGACCTTCGCCCACGGCGTGACGAAGAAGATGCTGCACCAGGAATGGGACGTGGGCCTGGATGAGGCCATCGAGATGGAAGCGCAGGCACAAGCGATCTGCATGCAGACGAAGGACTTCCAAAGGGCCTACGAGGCCTTCGCCGCGAAGCGCAAGCCTTCGTTTGAAGGTGATTGATGGACCGCTTCTCACATTTGCAGTGGCCTTTCTTCGATCCACCCCACGCGGCCCTATCGCGGGGGGTGGACACTTGGGCGTCCGCAAACCTCGCCTATGCCCATGGCGATGACGCCGACGCTGTCTGCCGCAGGCTAGTGAAAGACCTGGGTAAGGAAGGACTGTTGAAATACTGTGTAAGTGAACAACCAGATGTCAGAAGCATCGCAATAATCAGGGAAACCCTCGCCTACCACGCAGGCCTCGCCGACTTCTCCTTTGTCATGCAGGGCCTGGGCAGCGGCCCGATTGTCCTGGCCGGCAGCGAAGCGCAGAAAAAGAAATATTTGCCTCCCGTTGCCTCCGGCAACGCCATCGCGGCCTTCGCGCTTTCGGAACCCGACGCGGGTTCCGACGTCAAGGCCATCTCGACGACGGCCACCCGCATTGGCGAGGGCTGGCTGCTGAACGGCACGAAGACCTGGACCTCCAACGGCGGCATCGCGGATTTCTACGTCGTCTTCGCCAAGGCCGAGGAGGGCATCAGCGCTTTCATCGTGGATGCTGCAGAGGTGGATGCCAGCGAGCGCATCGAGATCATCGCGCCGCACCCGATGGCGACAGTGAAGCTGACGGCCGCGAAGGCGCAGCTGCTGGGCGAAGCCGGCCAGGGCTTCAAGCTCGCGATGCGGAATCTCGACATCTTCCGCACCACGGTGGCGGCGGCGGCGCTGGGATTCGCGCGGCGCGCACTCGACGAAGCGCTCGCGCGCGCCAAAGAGCGCAGGATGTTCGGCCAGCGCCTCGCCGACCTGCAGATGACGCAGGCGAAGCTCGCCGACATGGCGACCGCGATCGACGCCGGCGCGCTGCTGACCTACCGCGCGGCCTGGCTGCGCGACGTAAAGAAAGTTCGCGTCACTCGCGAAGCGGCGATGGCCAAGATGCAGGCCACCGAAGCCGCGCAGCAGGTGATCGACGACGCGGTGCAGATCCTCGGCGGCCTGGGCGTGATGCGCGGCCACCCCGTGGAAAAGCTCTACCGCGAAGTGCGCGCGCTGCGCATCTACGAGGGCGCCACCGAGGTGCAGAAGGTAATCATCGCGCGGGAACTGCTGAATGCCCCCGACAGCGCACGCTGACACCTTCGCGCGCGACAACCTGCCGCCGCGCACGCAGTGGCCGGAGCTGCTGTTCGAGCGGCCTGAGTTCCGCTACCCGGCGCTGCTGAACTGCGCCACCGAGCTGCTCGACAAGATGGTGAGCAAGGGCCACGGCCACCGCCCGGTGATCCGCGCGCCCGAGGGCTCCTGCACCTATACCGAGCTCTACGCCCAGTCCAACCGCATCGCCAACGTGCTGGTGCGCGAGATGGGCCTGAAGCCCGGCAACCGCGTGCTGCTGCGAGGCCCCAACAGCCCGATGATGGCGGCCTGCTGGTTCGCGGTGATGAAGGCGGGCGGCGTGTGCGTGGCGACCATGCCGCTGCTGCGCGCGAAGGAGCTTGCCGAGATCGTCACCAAGGCCGAGGTGAGCCATGCGCTGTGCGACAAGCGGCTGGCGGACGAGCTGCAAGCCGCGCTGCCTGCCTGCCCGACGCTGCGCGAAGTGAAGTACTGGCAGGATGACGCCCCCGATTCCCTGGATGCGCTGTGCCCGCGCCAGCCGCTGACCTTCCACAACGTGGATACGGCGGGCGAGGACGTGGCGCTCATCGCCTTCACCTCGGGCACCACCGGCAAGCCCAAGGGCACGATGCATTTCCAC
>JANMUO010000184.1:0-14329 GCA_031391655.1 Betaproteobacteria bacterium | reverse complement strand
GACGGAGCAGCACAACGGCCCGATGAGCGCGGTGGCGCCGGGGTGGAAATTAAGAGTTCTTTTGGCACAAGCACTTTTCGGCGATCCGGACATCCTGCTCCTGGACGAACCCACCAACAACCTGGACATCAACAGCATCCGTTGGCTGGAAGGGGTGCTCGACCGGCGCTCGAGCACGATGGTGATCATCTCGCACGACCGCCACTTCCTCTCCGCGGTCTGCACGCACATGGCGGATGTGGACTACGGCGGCATCCGCGTCTACGCCGGCAACTACGACGACTACATGGAAGCCTCCGCCCTCGCCAAGCAGCAGCTGGAAAAGGACAACGCCAAGGCCAAGGACCGCATCGCGGACCTGGAAGACTTCATCCGGCGCTTCCGCGCCCACAAGGCCAAGGCGCGCCAGGCGACCTCGCGCAGGAAGCAGATCGAAAAGCTGAAGACCGAGGACGTGAAGCCCTCCAGCCGGCAGTACCCGTTCATAAGATTTTTAGTGGACCCGAAGGAGAAGCTGCACCGCCTGGCGGTGGAAGCGAAGGGCCTGGCGAAGGGCTACGAGAAGGGGAAGAACCTCTTCGAGAAGCTGGACATCACGATCGAGGCGGGCGAGAAGGTGGCGATCATCGGCCCCAACGGCATCGGCAAGACCACGCTGCTGCGCTGCCTCGCGGGAAACCTGAAACCGAGCGCCGGCACGGTGAAGTGGGCGGAGAAGGCCCGCTAGGGCTACTGGCCGCAGGACCCGGTGGACGAGTTGAAGTGCGACGAAACCCTGGCGGATTGGCTCGGCCGCTGGCGCCGCGAGGACAAGAAGCAGGACGACCAGATCGTGCGCGCGACCCTCGGCCAGCTCCTTTTCTCAGGCGACGACCAGAAGAAATCCTTGAAGGTGATCTCGGGCGGGGAAGGCCAACGCATGATGATAGGCAAGCTCATCCTCGGCATGCCCAACGTGATGTTGCTCGATGAGCCGACCAACCACCTCGACATGGAATCCATCGAGTCACTCAACACTGCGCTCGACAAGTACACCGGGACGCTCATCTTCGTGTCGCACGACCGCGAGTTCGTGTCGTCGCTCGCCACGCGCATCATCGAACTGAAGCCCGGCGGCGTGGTCGTCGACTTCAAGGGCAGCTACGAGGACTACCTCGAGAGCGAGAAGTTGGCGCTGGCCGCAGCTTAGGACCGGCGCCATCCGGCGCATGGATCCCATGCCGGCTAAGCCAAGCCCGTCAGGGGCGACGCGAAGCACACTTATCAATGGAAGGGCGCGACCTGGCGCTTCGCAAACCAGCAGAACCGCGACGCCTTCGCCGCGGCGCTTGGTCCGCAAAAAGGGGTGCCGATGCAACAACTTGCGGCGCTCCTGTCCGCGGCCCCGCGAGGGTCCTGAGGCCTATGTGCGTTACCGCACGGAAACGGGGGTCCGGACGCGGGAAAGTGCGCAAACCCCGCGATTGATCACCCTGTGCGTACGCTAACTCCCCATCTCCCCGATCGCGCGCGCGGGAACCCGGCGTCGCCCTTCCCCGAGCGGCCATTTCTTGTCTCCGCGGTGGACCTCGTTGCCGACCGCGAGGAAGTCGTGGGCCTGTGGAACGCCAGCCAGACGCAGTACGTGCCGCTTTCCCTGGCGGCGGCGTTCATCTTCCACCAGACGCGCCGAGGCGACGAGGCGGCGCTCACCGGCAACGAATACGCCGGGGCGCAGGACATCGCCGCGGCTGTGCTCTCCTGCCTGATCCCCATCTACGCGTTGAACGAGCAGGGGGAGCGGTTCGCCGTGCCCATCGACCTCTCGCGGCAGAAGTTCCGCGGCGGCGCGACCCAGCTCCTGCACGTTGATGGCGCCATCGTCGCGTCGATGAGCATCGTGCGCAACGACGCGCTGCAGGCGCTCCTCACGATCGAGCGCGGCGACGTCGAGATTCCGTACCTGGCGCCCCGGCGCCCGCAGCTCTAGCCGCCGCGCAGGGTCCGCATCGCCGCAGGGGGCTGCTACAGTGCGCGCCCTCAAATCTGCCTCGCCGGGCAAATGAGGCCCGACGGCAAGGGCAGCGTGATCAACTCCGCGCTCGACAAGTACACCGGCACTCTCATCTTCGTGTCGCACGACAGGGAATTCGTGTCGTCGCTTGCCACGCGAATCATTGAGTTGAAGCCCGGCAAGGCTGTGGTGGACTTCAAGGGAAGCTACGAGGACTACCTCGAGAGCGAAAAGCAGGCGCTGCAAGCCGCCTAGCGATATTCGCCATGTCGCGCGAATCGCGACAGGCGCAGTATCATCCGTAGATCGCCACACACTCCGGGGGAGGGTCAAATGAGCATCGATCTGCGTCGCCGCAATTTCGTCCTGGGTTCCGCCACCGCCGCCGCGTTCGCGCAGATGGGCTTCGCGCGCAGCGCCTTCGCGCAAAGCCCCCTGTCGAGCGTGCCCACGGTGGACAGCCTCACCATCCGCGTGATCACCGACTCGAGCTACGACACGCCGCGCGTCGGCACTTCCAAGTGGGTGAAGACCCGCCGCGCGGGACTGGTCTCGCCCCGCGACCCGCTCAAGACGCTGCACAGCGAGTGGGGCCTCGCGCTCGCGCTCGAGTCGCGCATCGGCAGCGAGTCGCGCAACATCCTGCTCGATTTCGGCTACACGGCGAACGCCTACCTGAACAACCTGGACGTGATCGGGGTGGACGGCACGAAGACCCAGGGCATGATCGCGAGCCACGGCCACTTCGACCACCTGGGCGGCATGCTCGGCTACCTGGACAAGTACCGCGACCAGCTGCCCGCCGACCTGCCGCTGTACATCGGCGGCGAGGACCTGTTCTGCGTGAGGAAAAACGCGAGTGGCGCGCCCGGGCACTTCACCGACTGGGGCGTGCTCGACCGGCGCGAGCTCTCCAAGCGCCGCGTGCGCCTGGTGAACTGCGAGCAGCCCACGGTGGTGCTTGGCCACGGCTTCACCACGGGGACGATCGCGCGCACGAGCTTCGAGCGCGTGCTGCCCAACACGATGGTGCAGTACTCGATGCGCAGCGACGGGGTCGGCTGCAACATGCCCGCCGAGGACGCCAAGGCGGGCGGCAAGCCGGTGCAGGACGCGCACATCCACGAGCACGGCACTTGCTTCAACGTGAAGGGCCGCGGATTGGTGGTGATCTCCTCCTGCGGCCACGCGGGCATCATCAACACGGCGCGCCAGGCGATGGAGGTCTCCGGCGTGAAGAAGGTCCACGCCGCGCTCGGCGGGTTCCACCTCTTTCCCGCCCCCGACGACTACATCGCGAAGACGGTCGCCGAGTTCAAGGCGATGGACGCCGACGTGATCATCCCGATGCACTGCTCGGGGCCAACCATCGTGGCGATGCTGCGCACCGAGCTCGCCGACCGCATCATCACTTCGGCCACCGGCACCGAGTACGTGTTCGGGGTGTAGGTGAGCGCCCGGCTCGCGGCCGCGCTCGGGGCGGCGGCTGCGCTGCTTCTCGCCTGCGCGGCGCCGCAGCCGCCGGAGCGGCGCGCGGGCGCGGCGCGCCTGATGGGCGAGCTGATGTCGGGCCGGCACCCGATCGGCGGGCCCTTCACCCTCGCCGGGACCGACGGCCGGCCTGTCGCGCTCGCCGATTTCCGGGGCAAGCTGGTGCTGCTGTACTTCGGCTTCACCGCGTGTCCGGACGCTTGCCCCACCGACCTCGCGGTCATCGCCGTCGCGCTGCGCAGCCTCGGCGCGGCCCAAGCGCAGGTGCAGCCGCTGTTCGTCACGCTCGATCCCGCCCGCGACACACCCGCGGTGCTGCGCGAGTATGCGCCAGCGTTCCATCCGCGCATGGTCGCGCTTACCGGCACGGAAGACGAAGTCCGGCGCGTCGCCACCGATTTCAAGGTGTTCTTCGAGAAGGTGCCGCTGCCCGGAAAGCAGGGCTACACCATCGACCACACGCCCTACACGTTCCTGCTGGACCGCGAGGGCCGCTTCGTGATCCTGTTCCCGCCGGGGACGCCCGCCGATCGCATGGTGGAAATGCTGCGCGAGCAGCTGGCGCCCTAGCGCGGCGTGCCGAACGCCTGCGCCCAGACCACGCCCCGATCGCCGTCGACGTTAAATGCAAATGCGGCGCCCATCTCGGCAAAGCCCGCATTCATCAGGTTGGCGCAATGCCCGGGGCTCCTCAGCCATCCCGCCACCGCATCCTCGGGACTCATCGGCCGCCCGGCGGCGATGTTCTCGCCGATCGACTTGTAGCGGTAGCCCGCGCCTTGGGCGCGTTGCGCCGGACTGGAGCCGTCGCGCCCGCTGTGGCTGAAGTAATTGTGCTGCGCCATGTCCTCGGCGTGCCGCCGCGAGGCCTCGGCCAGCTTGTCGCTCCAGCGCAGGGGCTTCGCGGCGTTGAACGCCTGGTCGCCGCAACGGCGCGCCGCGGCGCGCGCCTGGTTGGTGAGGTCGAGCACGCGCTGTCCCGCCCCCGGCCCGTACATCCCCGCCGAGGGCGCAAACGGCGCGGCGAACACCACCCAGACCTGGGCCGAGTCCTGGTACACGCCGACTTCGCTCACGCCGGCATCCTGCAACTGGCGGCAGTATTTCTGATCGTCGAGGAGCCGCGGGGCTTGCGCACTGGCGCCTTCCCCCCGCAGGGCGAGGGCGCTCGAGCGGATCGACGCGTACCCGGCCTGCTGCAGGCTCGCCTTGAGTTCGCCGCCCCGTGAAAGATTCCGCGCGGCGCGCTCGAGCGCGGCTTGCGGCTTGAGCGGCGCGAGCTTGCGCGCCGCCGCGCAGGCGCCCGCACCCGCGCGCAGGCGATTGATCTCCGTGTATAGGCCGGCCGCCGCGGCATCCAGGGACGCGGCGAGTAACAACAGGCAGGGGAAGAGTCGCAAGGCCAAGGCGCCATCATGCACTGCACAAGGCGGAATAGTGTGATTCGATCTGCTGTTCGCCCTTCATTCCAACGGAGGAACGCACATGAAAGTACCCGCAATCGTTTCAACCGCCTTGCTGGCTTCCGCCTGCAGCATGATGCCCATGGACGGCGGCGAAATGACGTTCTTCGTCACCAGCGCGGGAAAGGGCAATGGCGCCGACCTCGGCGGTCTCGCCGGCGCGGACGCGCACTGCAACGCGCTCGCCGCGGCCGCCGGCTCGAAGGTCAAGACCTGGCGCGCCTACCTCAGCACCACGCTCCCGGCCGGCGACGCCGGCGTGAACGCGCGGGACAGGATCGGCCAGGGCCCCTGGCGCAATGTGAAAGGCATGGTGGTGGCGAAAAACGTCGAGCACCTGCACTCGGCCAAGAACAACCTCACCAAGCAGACGGTGCTCACCGAGAAGGGCGCGGAAGTCACCGGCAGCGGGGATACGCCGAACCAGCACGACATCCTCACCGGCTCGGACCCGCAGGGCCTCTACTCGACGGCGGGCGGCGACACCAACTGCGGCAACTGGACGAAGTCCGGCGAAGGCTCGGCGATCGTCGGCCACCACGACCGCATCGGGCTGAAGAAGACGACCCAGCACATGGCGTCCTGGAACTCCTCGCACGGCTCGCGCGGCTGCAGCCAGGCGAACCTCGTGTCCACGGGCGGCGCGGGCCTGTTCTACTGCTTCGCCGCGAACTAGCGCGGCGCCTGCAACCTGAAGAGCGGCGGCAGCGATGCCGCCGTATTTCTTTTGGGCGCCGGCCTGGATCGCAGCCACGGCCGCACCGCCCGCCAGAACGCCTTCCCGTCCCACGGCTGCCCGCCGTAGACCGCGGCATCCAGCGCCGCCAGCTGCGCGCGCGCGCGATCATTCCACCCATCCCCCATGCGCCGCACCAGCGGCACCGTGTCCTCCCGCGTCGCCGCCTTCCACCATTCGATTAGCGCCTCCTGCGCCCTGGCTGCCTTGCCGCGCTCGCAGGCAAAGCGCAACCGCCGCCGCGCCTCGCGCTCGGGCTGCCTGCGAACGATGGCCCAGAGCACGATCACGCAGACGGTGAACAGGGCAATGGCGGACGCGCTTATCGCGTCGAGCGCAGGGAGTTCCGCCGGTACCGGGGCCGGCGGCTCAACCGCCGCCGCCCCGACGCGCAAGGTGCGTGCGGGCAGGCTCGCCACGCGTGGCGCATCGGCGAGGATGTCCCACCAGCTCACGCTCACCTCAGGCAGCATGAATTCGCCTTCCTCCTGCGCCAACAGCACTACGCGCTGCAGGCGCCGGCCGCCCATGCCCGCCTCGAGGTACTCGCTCGCGAAGCGCCCCTGCTCGTGGTGCACGTTCAGGCCCGGCTGCGGCGCCATCTCCAGGCGCGGCAGGCGGTTGCCCGTGAGGCCCTCGGCGCGCACGGTGAGCGTGCGCACCACCACCGCGCCGGGGGCAAGCGAGGCCGGGTCTTGTGACCAGGACTCCTCCAGCCACAGCCGGCGCGCCGGCAGCCAGGCCTCGCCAGGCCCGGCGCGCGCCGGGCGCACCTCCAGCACGCGGGGCGGCGAGTGGCGCACCGGGCGCGCGATGTCCTTCGCCTCGCGCAGCGGGCCCAGGATGTCCGGAGTGGGCAGGACGAGCTTGCCCGCGCGGCGCGGGATGTCGAGGTAAGTTCGCTCGCGCACGCTGTAGGGCGCCCCCGCGCGCTGCACTTCGTAGTCGCGGCCGTAGCCGAGCGGGGGGGAAACTTCCGCGTCCTCGCCGAAGCTGGGCGGGCGCAGCGCGCCATAGGGCACGCCGGGGGCGCGCAGCAGCCGCAGCCGCAGCACGATTTCCGCCCCGACGTAGCCGTGCACGGGCTCGAACTCCGTCTCGATGAGGAAAGAGGCGGGCGCCGCGCGGGCAGCAAACGCTGCAAAGCACGCAAGGAGCAGGGCGGCCCTCACCAGCGCGGCCCCTTGTCCGGCTGCGGCTCGCCGCGCTGGCGCAACTGGTGGGCGAAGCGGTTGGAGAGGAGCGACCCGGAGTCGTCCGGCAGCTTCGAGAGCATCTGCTCCAGCCTCCGCAGCTCCGCCCGCTCGGGGGATTCCTGGCCGGGCCTGGATTCTTCGGGCGGCAGCGCGCGCGCCTTCGCCGGATCGGGACGGCCGGGCTCGTCCCAGACCGGCTCGCGCCCGCGCGAGCGTCCCGCCGCGCCGGAGGAAGCGGAGCGCGATTTCGTGGAATTCTCGGCGTCGGGCTGGTCGCCGCTTGCGCCCGGGGGGCGCTGCTTGGCCATCTCCTGGCGCACGAGCGCGCGGTTGTGCAACGCGTCGCCCATGCCGGGCCGACGCGCGAGCGCCGAGTCGTAGGCCTCCAGCGCCTGCTCGAGCTGGCCCGAGAGCGCGAGCGCGTTGCCGCGGTTGTAGTGCGCGTCGGCCGTGTCCTGCGCGGCGAACAGCGCCTCGGCTTGCGCATGTCGCCCGGCGCGGTAATGCAGCATCGCGCGCCATGGCGAGCCCAGCCCGAGCTTTTCCAGCAGGCGCGCCTCGTCGCCCTCGACGCCATTGGCAAAGGCATGCGCCGCCTGCTGGTCTGCGCGGCGCCAGAGGTCCTGCCATTCGAAGGCGAGCGCAGGTTGCGGCAATGAAATACCGAACGCCAGCACTGCGACGCAGGCGAGCCAGCCGCGCCGGAAAAGGAGCGCCGCGAAGGGCAGCGCAAGCAGGGCGAACAGCGCCCCATCATCCTGGCGCGCGCTCGAGGCGTTCTCCACCGCCGCGCGCATGGCGCGCGCGGGCTGCGCGCCGCGGGCAATGCGCGGCGTCGGCCCCGCTGCGGGCAAGAGCTGAAAGCGGCCGTTGCCGGCGCGCGCGACGCGCTCGAGCGCCTCGAACTCGGGCCGCGCGACGAACACCTCGCCCGTTTCCGTGCGCGCAAAGGAGCGTTCCGCAATGCGCACCGGGCCGCCGTAGGGCGTGCCCACCGCAAGCACCGAGAGCTCGAAACCCGCACCGGCGAGGGCGCGCGCGGCGGCAAGCGAGCGCGCATCGCCCCCGCTGTCGCCCACGAGGATCACTTCGCCCCCTGCGGCGCCGGACTCCGCGAGGAGCTTCGCCGCGAGCGAGAGGCCAAGGTCGGGCCGGCTGCCCGCGCGCGGCACCACGCCGGTGGTGACGCCGCCGAGCAGGTGCACGAGCACGGCGGGATCTGACGAGAGCGGCGCGACGCTGAAGGCGTCGGCGGCGAAGACGACGAGGCCCAATTGCGCGCCCGCAGCGTCGTGCAGCAGGTCGACCACTGCCGCGCGCGCACGCTCCAGGCGTGTCGGCGCGACGTCCACCGCGTCCATCGAGGGCGAGAGGTCTAGCACCACGATGCGCGCGCCCGCATCGCGGTGCAGCGCCACCGCCTGCGCGCGCCAGGTTGGCCCGGCGAGCGCGGCGCAGACCAGCACCAGCACCGCGGCGCCCAGGCCGAGCGCAAGCTGGTTGCCGGCCGCCGGCGCGCGGCCGGCGAGCTCCGCAAGCAGCGCCGGATCCACGACGCGGCGCCAGGGCCCGGTGCCCGTGCGCGCGCGCCACCAGGCCCACGCGAGCGCCAGCGCCGCGGGCAGCGCGAGGAGCCACTCCGGGCGCAGCCATTCGATCATCGGCGCTCCTTCCTCCAGGCGGCAAAGAGCGCCGCGGCCGCGAAGAAAAGCGCGAGCGCGAGCGGCCAGGCGTAGAGCTCGGCGGCGGGGCGGTAGCGGCGCGTGTCGCGCAGCGCGGGCTCGGCGCGCCCGAGCGTGTCGTAGATGCGCTCCAGCGCCCTTGCGTCGCCGGCTCGGAAGTATTGCCCGCCGGTGTGCGCGGCGATCTCCCGCAGCGCCGGCTCGTCCAGTCCCTCGCCGGGGCTCGCCTTGGCATCCTTGCGCGGCTCCCCGAGGCCGATCGCATGCACGCGCACGCCGTGCTCGCGCGCGAGCAGCGCCGCCTCTGGCACCTTCATCTGCCCTTCCGTGCTCGAGCCGTCGGTAATCAACACGAGCACGCGCTCCTCGCGCGGCATCGCGCGCAGGCGCGCCACCCCGAGCCCGATCGCGTCTCCGAGCGCCGTGCCTTCGCCGGCGAGGCCGATGAAGCTCTCCTCCACCATGCCGGCGAGCGTGCCGAGGTCAAAGCTCGGCGGCGCCTGCACGTGGGCCTTGGAGCCGAAGACGACCAGGCCGACGCGGTCCCCCGCGCGGCCGGCGATGAACTGGCGCGCGGTGCGGCGCACGAGCTCCGGCCCGGACTCGTCGCCCATCGAGATGTCGCGGATGCTGCCCGAGAGGTCGAGCGCGAGCAGGAGGCTGCGGCCGCTCGCGGGTACGCCCACGGGTTCGCCGATCCACTGCGGCCGGCACGCGGCGGCGACGAGGAGCATCCAGGCGAAAAGGGCAAGAACGGAACGCAGGCGCGGACGGCTGCCCGCGGCCGCCTGCTGCCAGCTCTCGGCTTCGCGGAAGAATGGCACCCGGAGCGGCGTGGCGAGCGGCGTAGCGGGGGGCAGCAGCCATGCCGCGACAAACGGCAAGAGGAGGGCGACACCGACGGCGGGCCAGGCGAACTGGAGCATCAAACCGCCGCGCGCAACCAGCCGCGCGCCGCCTCGCGCAGCGGCGCCACGTCATCGCCCGCGCGCGGCGCGCGGTAGGGCATCTCCGTCAACGCTCCGCCGAGCGCGGCAAAGCGGCCGGGCGCGCGGTCATGGGATTCGAGGAAGGATATCCACTGCGCGCCGTGCAATCCCGCCACCGGGTGCTGCGGAAAGCGCGCGAGCGCGGCGGCGCGCAGGAGCTGCGAAATTTCGGCCGCGCCGGCCGCGGCCTCGAGCTGGGTGAGCAGTCGCCGGCGCAGGCGGTAGCGGCGCCAGCGCGGCTGCAAGCGCCGCACGGCAAAGGCAACGAGCACCAGCGCGAGGGCAAGCGCGATCCACCAGCCCGGCGCGAGCGGCCACCCCGGCGGCGCCGCGGGCGGGTGCCCGTCGCGCAGCTGCGCGACGAAGGCGGGATCCACGGTCATGAGGCCGCTCGCATGCCGAAGAGGTCTTCGCCCGCGCTCAACACGAAGCAGCGTGTGCCGGCGTGCGCCACGAGCCGCTGCAGGCGCGCGCGGTGCGCTTCCTGCGCGCGCGCGTGCGCGCTGCGCACGCCGGCGCTTGTCGTGTCGAGCACCAGGCGCTCGCGCCCGTCGGTCAGGGGGTAGCGCGCGGGCGGCGGCAGGCGCAGCTCGAGCGGGTCGCGCACGCACACGAGCACCAGCTCGCCGCGCACGCGCAGCGTCTGCGCCGCGCGCTCGAGCGGCTCCTCGGGTTCGGTGAGATCGGAGACCAGCACAAAGCGCGTGCCGATGGGGGCTTCGGCGGCCGCGAGCGCGGCCAGCCGCTCGAGCGGCTCCTCCTCGCCGGGTTCCTGCGCGGCGAGCGCCGAGCACAGGGCGAAGGACGCGCCTTCGGCTGCACCCAGCGGCACATGCCGCGCGCGGGTGCCTGAAAGGCGCGCGCCGAAGCGCTCGCCGCCGGCTGCGGCCGCCCAGCCCACTAGCGCGGCCACGTGGGCCGCCACCACCGACTTGAACGCGGCGCGCGTGCCAAAGCGCATGGGCGCGCGCTGGTCCACGAGGCAGACCAGGTCCCCGCCCAGCTCGGGTCGGAAGATCTTGGTGTGCGCGCGGCCGGTGCGCGCGGTGACGCGCCAGTCGATGCGACGCACGTCGTCGCCCGCGGTGTAGGGACGCGACTCGGCGTAGTCCATGCCCTGGTTGCGGAAGGCGCTCCGGCGCGTGCCCTCGCGCCGCTCGACGTCGAGCGCGAGGAGCCTGCGCATCGCGCCGCCGTGGCGGCGCAGCGCGAGCAGCTCGTCCAGCGCCGGGCGCACGCCGCGCGGCACGTGCCGCGGCAGCCCGGCTTCGATCACGGCACCGGCACCCGCGCGAGCAGGCGCCGGATGACCTCGTCGGCGCCGACGCCGTCGGCACGGGCCTGGTAGGAGAGCAGGAGGCGGTGGCGCAAGATGTCCGGCGCAATCGCCTGGATGTCCTCGGGGGAGACGTAGTCGCGCCCGGCGAGCCAGGCGTGCGCGCGCGCGGCGCGGTCAAGGCCGATGGTGGCGCGCGGGCTCGCCCCGAGGCGCAGGAGCGGCGCGAGCGCCGGGTCGTAGGCGGCGGGCTCGCGCGTGGCGAGCACCAGCTCGATGATGTACTGCGCGAGCGGGCCCGCCATGCGCAGCGCGAGCACCTCGCGCCGCGCGGCGAATACCTGGGCGGCAGTGGCGATCGCCGCCACCGGCGCGCGGGCCGCGGCGGGCGTGCCGGAGGCCGCGCGCAGGGCCTCCTCGCGCGCGAGCTGCAGGATCGCGTGCTCGGCCTCAGGCGCGGGATAGCCCACCTGCACGTGCAGGAGGAAGCGGTCGAGCTGCGCTTCCGGCAGCGGATAGGTGCCGTCCTGCTCGATCGGGTTCTGCGTCGCCATCACCATGAAGAGCTCGGGCAGCGGGAAGCTCGCGCGCCCCACGCTCACCTGGCGCTCCTGCATCGCCTCGAGCAGCGCTGATTGCACCTTGGCGGGAGCGCGGTTGATCTCATCGGCCAGCACCAGGCTGCGGAACACCGGGCCTGGGCGGAATTCGAAGGTGCCGGTTTCGGCGCGGAACACTTCGGTCCCCGTGAGGTCGGCCGGCAGCAGGTCGGGGGTGAACTGGATGCGGTGGAAGTCCGCTTCCAACAGCTCCGCGAGCGTCTTCACCGCAGTGGTCTTCGCGAGGCCGGGCACGCCTTCGACGAGCACGTGGCCGTCGCAAAGGAGCGCGATCAGGAGCCGTCGCGTGAGGGCGTGCTGGCCGACCACGCGCGCATCGAGCGCCGCCGTGAGCGCGGCGAACGCCTGCGCGGGGGCGGCCTGTGCCAAGTGGGTCGAGGAGTCGGGCTCCCGCAACATGCCGCCAAAATACTACGTTTCCGGCCCGCTGCCGCAAGATTGCATACCGCCGTGGGAGAATCCCGGCGTCAATGACGTGGGAACTCCTCGCGCTGGCGATCGTCCTGGCCGGCGCCTACCTCTGGCACGACAGCCTGCGCGCGCGCGAGTCCGCGGTGGCAGCGGGGCGCGAGGCTTGCGCCCGCTACGGCGTGCAGCTGCTCGACGAGACGGTGTCGTTCGCCCGGCTGCGCGTGGCGCGCGACGAGAACGGGCGCCTGCGCTTGCGGCGCACCTATGTGTTTGAGTTCAGCGAGACGGGTAACAACCGGCGCCAGGGCGCCGTCGTGCTCCTCGGCGCGCGGGTCGAGGACATGCAGATGGAGCCTTATCAGGTGAACTGAGGTCAGGGCGCGGCGGGCCGCTGCCTGGGGCGGGGTGCAATTTCGGCAAATTGGGCATTTATACCTAATTAGGTATAATTGCTAAAAACCGCTATAACGACAACCTGAATCCAACTCCGCTCCCTCGCCGCACCAGCCCCGCCTCCACCCCGCCCGCAGCGCCGCGCCTAATCCGGATCTACACCCCCAGCGCGCGGATGGCCAGGAATTCCCGCCGCGTCTTCGGCCCGTAGGTGAGGAAATGCGGGGCCGGCCGCTCCTGGTAGGCGAGCTTGTCCTTAGCGACCTTGTCGCGGCTCATGGTCCTCTTCACGTCTGCCGCCGAAATGCCGTAGACCTTCGCCCCGCTGAGGCCGAAGATCTTCGCGCGCAGCGCCGGCGTGATCTGCGGATAGCCGTGCTTCGCGCGCAGCTCCGCGGAAATCTGGAACGTGCGCAAGGCCTGGATCTGGTCCTGCGGCGAGCCGTACCAGATGGAATCCGTGCCCCACAGGACGTTGTCGTCGCCGCAGTGCTTCAACAGTTTGCCGAGGCCGTGGGCCGCCTGCTCCGGGTCGCGCATGAGGAAGCGCCAGGTGCTCCCCAGCTCCGCATAGACATTCGATCCCGGCTTCACCCCGTTCTCCAGCAAGGAGCGGATCAGGGTGTCGATGCCATCGCGCTTCGCATCATGGTCGTAGGCTTCCTCGCGCACCTTGGACACGAAGCCCGAGTGGTAGATGAGGAACCGGACGTCGGGAAAACGCTTCGCCACCACGCCGATGTCGCTGCACTGGCTGTGTTCGTACGACCTCGCCCCGAACGGCAGGCCCTTGTGCACGCAGATCACCTTCACGCCGAGCGAGCGCGCTTTTTCGATGAAGCGGATGCCGATGTCGTCGGAGAGGAAGAATCCCTTCCCGCCCGGGCCGTACTGGGTATAGGTCTTCCATGCACTGACCCCCCATTTCTCCTTCAGCTCGTCCATGGCTTCGAGGTCGCCCGGCTGGTTGGGGTTGACGCGCCCGTGGATCAGCAGCCGGTGGGTGCCCTCGAGCTTGTCCACAATGCGCCGCACCGCATCGGCCGCCTGGATGGTCACCGGCTCGGCATTGGCTGCCGAGGGCACGAAGGACAGCACCATCATGTCCGTGTCGGAGTCGAGGAACACGTCCTTGATAAAGACATCCGGCCCCTTGGGATTGCCCTTGGGCGTGTCGATGAAATGGCCCTGCACGTCGAAGATGAATTCCTCCTTTGCGGCGCCGACCTGAGTGCGCGCGAGCTGCACGTCGAGCGCCGCTTCGGCGGGCAGGTTGAAAAAGCCGCCGGTTCTTCCCGCGGCGGCGTTTGCCGCGTTGAAGGAAAGGAGCGTCGACGCGGCGCCGCACGCAGAGATAAGAAAGTCCCGCTTGGAAAGATCCAGCCGCTTTGCATTGTGCGATGCAACTAGATGTGCCAGCCGGTTGGCCTCGCGGTTGGCGGGGCTGAGCGCGACCGGTGCGAATTCGCCGTTGGTCGTCGTGTCCAGCTTGATGGGGAGTCGCTTGCCTTCAGGATCGTCAGGATTCATTCCTCGTCTCCTCGGCGTAAAGTGCTACTTTACAATTTTTGCAAGGGAGGAACGATGAAACCGGAACTGACGCTGCTGGCATGGTCGGTGATCCTGGCGATCGTCCACATGGTGATCGCCGTGCAGGGACTGATGGGCAAGCTGGGGCTGATGGCGGCCCTCGGCAATCGCGAGGGACTGCCGGAAGTCACGGGCTGGGGCGGGCGCGCAATCCGCGCGAGCCGCAACATGGCGGAGAACCTGCCGCTGTTCGCGGCGGTGGTGCTCACCGCGGTGGTGATCGGCAAGACCAACGCCATGACGCTGCTCGGCGCGCAACTGTTTTTCTACGGGCGCATCGCCTACGCCGTGTGCTATATCGGCGGCATCACCTGGGCGAGGACGGCGAGCTGGCTGGTTTCCATCGCCGGCATCGTGCTGGTACTCCTCCAGCTGAACTAGTCATCTGGCGGGAGCGATGGTCAAGTACACGTTCAGGATCCGCGCGCGTTCCGGCATGGTGGTGGAGAACCTGACGGTGCACGCGCGCGACCGCCTGGAGGCCGAGAA
>JANMUO010000140.1:0-7145 GCA_031391655.1 Betaproteobacteria bacterium | reverse complement strand
GAGACGCTGCAGCGTTACGGCTCCTCGGAGGCGCTCGGCATCCTGGTTGCGCTGTCGCTGGTGCGCGAACTCGGGCCGGTGGTGGCGGGCCTGCTGTTCGCCAGCCGCGCCGGCAGCGCGATTACCGCGGAAATCGGCCTGATGAAGGCCACCGAACAGCTTTCGGCGATGGAGATGATGGCGGTGGACCCGATCGCGCGCGTTGTGGCGCCGCGCTTCTGGGGCGGCGTGATCTCGATGCCGCTGCTCGCGGCCCTGTTCTCCGCCATGGGCATCTTCGGGGGATATCTGGTCGGCGTGGTGCTGATCGGCGTGGACGAGGGCGCGTTCTGGTCGCAGATGCAGGCGGCGGTGGACGTGCGCAACGACATCCTGAACGGCGTCATCAAGAGCGTGGTGTTCGGCGTGGCGGTCACGCTGATCGCCGTGTTCGAGGGCTATGATGCGGCACCCACCGCCGAGGGCGTGTCGGGCGCGACCACGCGCACCGTGGTGACGTCGTCGCTTGCCATCCTCGTGCTCGATTTCGTGCTGACCGCGCTCATGTTCACCGGAGGCAACGCCTAATGAACCGCTCCACCATCGACCTCTGGGTCGGCATCTTCGTCGTCGCGGGGTTCGGCGCCCTGCTGTTCCTCGCCCTGAAGGTCGGCAACCTGGCGTCCTTCTCCAGCGCGCAGACCTACGAGGTGCAGGCAAAGTTCGCCAACATCGGCGGCCTGAAGGTTCGCGCGCCGGTGAAGAGCGCGGGCGTGGTGGTCGGGCGCGTCGCCGACATCCAGTTCGACAACGAAACCTACGAGGCGGTGGCGACGCTGACGCTGAGCGCGAATTTCAAGTTCCCGCGCGACACCGCGGCCAAGATCCTCACCTCGGGCCTGCTCGGCGAGCAGTATGTCGGGCTGGAGGCGGGCGGCGACGGCAACATGCTCAAGGGCGGCGACAAGTTGCGCATCACGCAGTCGGCGGTGATCCTGGAGAACCTGATCAGCCAGTTCCTGTTCAGCAAGGCCGCCGAGGGCGGCGAGGCCAAGGGCGGCGAGGCCAAGGGCGGCGAGGCCAAGGGCGGCGACGCGAAGGGCGGAAAATGAGCCTGCGGACGGCGGCGATGGCGTTTGCCCTGGTCGCGGCTTCCGGCTGCGCGACCACCGCCACCGACCCGCGCGACCCGTTCGAGGGCTACAACCGCGCGATGACTTCGGTCAACGACGCGGTGGACGATGCGTTGTTCAAGCCGGTGGCGCGCGCCTACAAGGCGGTGACACCGGACCCGTTGCGCAGCATGGTGCGCAATTTCTTCTCCAATCTCGCGGACCCGTTCATCGGCCTGAACAACATCCTGCAAGGCAAGTTCCTCGACGGCTGGACCGACTGGGCGCGCTTCGGCTTCAACACCGTGTTCGGCATACTCGGCATCAACGACGTGGCGAGCGAGATGGGGCTGGAGAAGCACGACGAGGATTTCGGCCAGACCTTCGGCCGCTGGGGCGCTGGCAACGGCCCGTACCTGGTGTTGCCCCTCTTCGGCCCGAGCACCCTGCGCGATGCCGGCGGGCTGGCGCTCGATGCCGCGGCAGACCCTGTGCCGCGGCACCGCCCGGTGGATGAGCGCAATGCCGCGACCGTCACGCGCCTCGTCAGCCGGCGCGCGGACCTGCTCGACGCGAGCCGCCTGCTGGACGATGCCGCGCTCGACCGCTATGTCTTCCTGCGCGACGCCTACCTGCAGCGCCGCCGCAGCCTGATTTTCGATGGCAACCCGCCGCGCGAGCCGCGGCCCCAGGAATGAGGAGACTGTTCATGAATCGCTGGATCGCGTGCGCGGCGCTCGCGCTCGCCGCCACTGCTGTGCAGGCCCAGGCGCCGATGACGCCGCCCGACGAGCTGGTCAAGGGCGTGATGCTCGAAGTCGCGGACATCGTCGCCCGCGACAAGGATATCCAGGGCGGCGACCGGCGCAAGTCCATCGCGCTCATCGAGCAAAAGGCGCTGCCGCACTTCAATTTCGCCGGCATGACGGCGCTCGCCGTGGGGCCGGCGTGGCAGAAATCGACGCCCGAGCAGAAGCTGCGCCTCACGGAAGGGTTTCGCAGCCTGCTGGTGCGCACCTACGCCAGTTCGCTCACCGTGTTCCGCGAGCAGAACTTCGACTTCCGCCCGCTGCGCATGAAGCCGGGCGATACCGAAGTCACGGTGCTGGTGCGCGTGTTGCAGACCGGCAGCCAGCCGGTCAACATCGAGTACGACATGGAAAAGACCGCGCGCGGCTGGAAGGTGTACGACGTGCGCATCGCCGGCATCAGCCTGGTGGCCAACTACCGCACCGAGTTCGCCAACGTGGTGCGCCAGAGCGGCGTCGATGGCCTGATCAAGGCACTCGAGAGCAAGAACAAGTCGGTCGAGGCGGCGGCGGCAAAATGATCCGGCGCGACGGCGAGCGGCTCTACCTCAGCGGCCCGGTGACGCTCGCCAACGTCGCGGGCTTGCTCGAGGAGGCCCGTCCCGCGCTGGAGGCAGGCGTGAGCGCCGTGGACCTGGGCGAGGTCACCGAGCTCGATTCGTCGCTCCTCGCCGCGCTGCTCGCCTGGATGCGCGAGGCGAAGGCGCGGGGCCGCGCGCTGTCGTTCGCCCGCCTGCCGCAGGACCTCGTCACGCTGGCGCAGCTCTACGGCGTGGCCGAGTTGCTGCCGGAAGAACCGCAACACTGACCCCCGCGATCGAAGTCCGCGACGTCGAGAAGCGCTACGGCGCGCTGCGGGCGCTCGCCGGGGTGTCCCTCGAGGTTCGCCAGGGCGAGTTCTTCGGCCTGCTCGGGCCGAACGGAGCCGGCAAGACCACTCTCATCAGCATCATCGCAGGGCTGACGCGCGCCAGCGCGGGCAGCGTGTCGGTGATGGGCGCCGACGTGGTCGCCGACTATCGCCGGGCCCGGCGCATGCTCGGCGTGGTGCCGCAGGAACTGGTGTTCGACCCCTTCTTCACGGTGCGCGAGACGCTGCGCATCCAGTCGGGCTATTTCGGCCTGCGCGACAACGACGCCTGGATCGACGAAGTAATGCATCACCTGGACCTCACCGCCAAGGCCGACGCCAACATGCGCTCGCTCTCAGGCGGCATGAAGCGGCGCGTGCTGGTGGCGCAGGCGCTGGTGCACAAGCCGCCGGTGATCGTGCTCGATGAGCCCACGGCGGGAGTGGACGTCGAGCTGCGCCAGGGCCTCTGGCAGTTCGTCACGCGCCTGAACCGCGACGGCCACACCGTGGTGCTCACCACGCACTACCTCGAAGAAGCCGAGGAGCACTGCCAGCGCATCGCCATGCTCAAGGCGGGGCGCATCGTGGCGCTCGACTCGACGAAAAACCTCTTGGCGAGCGTCGCCGGGCCTACCCCGGCGGACCTCGAGGACGTGTTCCTGCGCATCATGCAGCGCCACTAGCCATGGGCGGTTTTCGCACGCTGCTGTACAAGGAGACGCTGCGCTTCTGGAAGGTTTCGTTCCAGACGGTGGCGGGTCCGGTGCTCTCCGCGCTGCTGTACCTCGTGATCTTCGCCCAGGCGATGGGCGGTCAGGTGCGCGTGTTCGACGGCGTGCCCTACACCGCGTTCCTGATTCCCGGCCTGGTGATGATGAGCATCCTGCAGAACGCCTTTGCCAACGCTTCCTCCAGCCTCATCCAGTCCAAGATCACCGGCAACCTCGTGTTCGTGCTGGTGACGCCGATCTCGCACCTGGAGTTCTTCGGCGCCTATGTGCTGGCCTCGGTGCTACGCGGGCTGGTGGTGGGCGCGGGGGTGCTGGCGGTCACGGTGTGGTTCGTCGAGCTGCGCCTCGCGGCGCCGCTGTGGGCGCTCGCTTTCGCGCTTCTCGGGAGCGCGCTGCTCGGGGTTCTGGGGCTCCTCGCTGGCATCTGGGCGGAGAAATTCGACCAGATCGCGGCGTTCCAGAACTTCCTCATCCTGCCGCTGACCATGCTCTCGGGCGTGTTCTATTCGATCCGCTCGCTGCCCGACCTCTGGCAGCAGGTGTCGCACCTGAACCCGTTCTTTTACATGATCGACGGCTTCCGCTACGGTTTCTTCGGCGTCTCCGATTTCGCGCCCGCAGCGAGCCTCGCCGTGGTCGCGGTAAGCTTGGCACTCCTGTCCGCAGCCACGCTGTGGCTGCTCAGGGCCGGATACAAACTCAGGTACTGACCATGGTGACTACCGAAAGCATCGAGCAGGGCATTCGCGCGGGCCTCGCCTGCGAGCAGGTGCGAGTCGCCGGGGACGGCCAGCACTTCGAGGCGCTGGTGGTGTCCAACGCCTTCGCCGGCAAGAGCCGCGTGCAGCGCCACCAGCTGGTGTACGCCGCGCTCGGCGACCGCATGCGCGAGGAAATCCACGCTCTGTCGATGAAGACGCTGACCCCCGAGGAATTCGCCTCCGGTGGATAAGCTGCTGATCACGGGCGGGCGGCCGCTCGCGGGCGAGGTGCGCATTTCAGGCGCGAAGAACACAGCGCTGCCGATCATGTGCGCGGCGCTGCTCACCGAACAGCCGCTCAAGCTCACCAACGTGCCGCGCCTGATGGACGTGCGCACGATGGGGAAGATCCTCGCGCTGATGGGCGTCGAGGTCGGTGCGCAGGACGAAGACCGGATCGAGCTGCGGGCCCGGGAGATCAAGGATCCGACCGCGGGCTACGAACTGGTGAAGACCATGCGCGCCTCGGTGATGGTGCTGGGGCCGTTATTGGCGCGCTGCGGGCGGGCCAAGGTCTCGCTGCCGGGCGGCTGCGGCATCGGCGCGCGGCCGGTGGACCAGCACATCAAGGGATTGCAGGCGATGGGCGCCGAGATCGTGCTCGAGCACGGCTACATGAACGCCAGCGCGAAGAAATTGAAAGGCGCGCGCATCGCCATGGACATGGTGACCGTCACCGGCACCGAGAACCTGATGCTGGCGGCGACGCTGGCCGAGGGCGTCACGGTGCTGGAGAACGCGGCGCGCGAACCCGAAGTGGTGGATCTTGCGAACTGCCTCATCGCGATGGGAGCGAATATCCAGGGCGAAGGGACGGACACGATCCACATCGAGGGCGTGCGCTCGTTGTCTGGCGCCAGCCATCGGGTGATGCCGGATCGCATCGAGACTGGCACTTATCTTTCAGCAGTGGCGGCTGCGGGGGGCAAAGTGAGGCTGGTTGGCACTGCGGCCGACACTTTGGGCGCCACGCTGGAGAAGCTGCGGGAAGCAGGGGCGAAGATCGCGGTTTCCGGTGGCGCAATGGACATCGAGATGGCGGGCCGGCCGCAGTCGGTCAGCCTGACGACGGCGCCTTATCCGGGCTTTGCCACCGACATGCAGGCGCAGTTCATGGCGCTCGATTGCGTGGCGAGCGGCACCGGGCAGATCACAGAGACCATTTTCGAGAACCGCTTCATGCACGCCCTAGAACTGCAGCGGCTGGGCGCGGACATCTCTATCCACGACCGCACAGCGGTCGTGAAGGGGGTCGAGCGGCTGCAAGGCGCAAAAGTGATGGCCACCGACCTGCGCGCCTCCGCCAGCCTGGTGGTGGCGGGACTGGTGGCGCAGGGCGAGACGCTGATCGACCGGATTTACCACCTGGACCGGGGCTACGAGGCCCTCGAGCACAAGCTCTCCGGCCTCGGCGCGAAGATCGCCCGGGTGCGGTAAAATCCCCTTCCGAATCAAGTTGGAGAGGCCCTTCGGGGCCTTTTTTCATTTGCACCATGACCGGCATCGGCATCGCGCTGTCCAAGGGACGGATCCTGGAGGAGACGGGGCCGCTGCTCGCGCGCGCCGGCCTCAGCCCTAAGGAAGACCCGGAGGGCTCCCGCAAGCTGGTGATCCCCACGGCGCGTCGCGATGTGCGCCTGATCATCGTGCGCGCTTCCGACACCCCCACCTACGTCGCGCACGGCGCCGCCGACCTCGGCATCGCCGGCAAGGACGTGCTCGTCGAACACGGCGGCGAAGGCCTGTACCAGCCCCTCGACCTCGGCATCGCCCGATGCCGCATGATGGTCGCGGTACGAAAAGGGTTTGACTACGAAGGCGCCGTGCAGCAGGGCATGCGGCTGCGCGTGGCCACCAAGTACCTGCACACCACCCGCGAGTTCTTCGGCGCCAAAGGCGTGCACGTGGACCTGATTCGCCTGTACGGCTCGATGGAACTGGCGCCGATCCTGGGCCTCGCGGACGCGATCGTGGACCTCGTATCCACTGGCAAGACCCTCAAGGCGAACAAGCTCGTCGCGGTGGAGGAGATCATGCCGGTGTCGGCGCGCCTCATCGTCAACCAGGCGGCGCTGAAGACCCGGCGCGCCCAGTTGCAGCCGCTCATCGAAGCCTTCGCCAAGGCGGCCAAGAAGTGAAGCTGCGGCGCTTCTTGACGCGGGAAAAGGGATTCGAGCGCAAGCTCGCGGCGCTCACGCGCTTCGACGCGGCGCAGGACCCGGCGGTGCAAAAAACCGTGCGGCGCATCCTCGCCGACGTGCGCAAGCGCGGCGACGCGGCAGTGCGCGAGTACACGAAGAAGTTCGATGGATTCCTGCCCAAGCAGTTTGCCGTCTCGCCCGGGTTCCTCGATGCGATTCCGGACGCGCAGGCGCAGGCGCTGCGCCAGGCGCACGAGCGGATCCGGACCTTCCACGAAAAGCAGCTGCAGAAGTCCTGGGAGTACACCGACGCCGGAGGCACGCGCCTCGGGCAGCAGGTCAGCCCGCTCGCCCGCGTGGGCCTCTATGTGCCCGGCGGCACGGCTGCCTATCCATCGTCCGTGCTGATGAACGCTGTGCCGGCGAAGGTCGCGGGGGTGGGGGAACTCATCATGGCGAGCCCCAACCCGAATCCGCTGGTGCTCGCCGCGGCAGCGCTCGCCGGCGTGGATCGCGTAATCCGCGTCGGCGGCGCGCAGGCGATCGCCGCGCTCGCCTACGGCACGAAGACGATCGCGCGGGTGGACAAGATCGTCGGCCCGGGCAATGCCTATGTTGCCGAAGCCAAGCGCCAGGTGTTCGGCGACGTGGGCATCGACATGCGGCCTACAAGGCTTGCGAGCTCGTGCGGCTGCTCGTCAAGGCCGGCCATGACGTGCTGCCGCTGCCGACGCGCGGGGCCGAGCGGTTCGTGGCCGC
>JANMUO010000085.1:0-14696 GCA_031391655.1 Betaproteobacteria bacterium | reverse complement strand
GCCGATTCGAAGGCCACCGAGGCGAGATGCGGCGCCGAGCCGAATCCCGCCGAGGCGGAGAACAGTTTGCCGGGATTGGCTTTCGCGTAGGCGACCAGGTCCTGCAGGTTCCTGAACGTCGTGTCGTTGTTCACCACCAGGATGGTGGTGCCGATGGCGACGCGGCAAACGGGACTGAAGTCCTTCTGGTCGTAGCCGAGGTCCTTGTACAGGCTCTTGTTGATCGCGTGGTTGCCCTGGTTGAGCAGCGTATAGCCGTCGGGCGCCGACCTGGCGACGAACTCCGAGGCGATCGAGCCGCCCGCCCCGGGCCGGTTCTCGACGATGACGGCCACGCCGAGGTCTTTCGACAGCTCGTCGGCGATCAGGCGCGTGGTGAAATCACCGGAACCGCCCGGCGGGTAGCCCACGATCAGGCGGATCGGCCGGTTGGGGTAACCCTGGGCCGCCGCCGTCGCGGCGCACAGGAACAGCGTGGCCAGTACAAGCGCTCTCATCGCCTACCTCCCGGTGAAGCTCGGCTTGCGTTTCTCCATGAAGGCCTTGCGGCCTTCCTTGTGGTCGGCGCTCGCGAAGCAGGTCTCGACCATCTGCACCGCCTTCGCCATGTCCCGGTCCGCCGGATCCTTCAGCGCCTGCTGCACGGCGAATTTGGCCGCCGCCACGGTGAGCGGCGCGTTCTCGGCGATCATCTCGCAGGTCTCGGCCACCGCGGCCTCGAGCTGCGCCGCCGGCACCACGCGGCTCACGAATCCCATGCGCAGCGCTTCCTGTGCGCCGAACTTGCGTGCCGTGAAGAATATTTCCGAAGTGTTCGCGGCGCCGATCACGTTCATGAAGCGGCGCACGCCGGTCGGGCTGTAGCCCAGTCCCAGGCGCGCCGCGGGCATGCGGAACACCGCGTCCTCCGAGCAGATGCGCAGGTCGCAGGCGGCGGCGAAACCCAGCCCGCCGCCGATGCAGATGCCGCGGATGCGGGCAATCACTGGCTTGGAGCAGTTCATCGGCGCGAGGTAGGCCTTCTCGACCGCCTTGTTGTAGTCGGCCTGCGCTTGCGCCGTGCCGCGCAGCTTCTCGAACTGCGAGATGTCCGCGCCGGAGATGAAGGCCTTGTCGCCGTCGCCGGCGATGACGATCACCCTCACCTGCGGATCCGCATCGAGCGCCGCGAGCGTCGCCGGCACCGTACTCCACATGTCGAAGGTGACCGCGTTCATCTTCTCGAGGTTGGAAAACAGGACGGTTGCCACCGCCCCCGTGCGCCGCGTGATCAGTTCGGCCATGCGCAAATCATACCGCCGCCGCGCCGGCCGCGCAGATGCGGTTTCGCCCTGCGTGCTTTGCCGCGTACAGCGCGTTGTCGGCCGCGGTGAGCAGGCCGTCCCAGTCCAGTCCGTCCACGCCGTAGGAGGCGACCCCGCCGCTCATGGTCACCTCGATGCGCTTGGCGCCCAGGCTGACGCCACGCGCCTCAAGTTCGCGCCGCACGCGTTCGGCGACGCGCAGTGCCGTCTCCTTGCCGGTTTGCGGCATCAACAGCGCAAACTCCTCGCCGCCGTATCGCCCCACCACATCGTACTTGCGGATGCTCGCGCGCAATACCGCGGCGCAAGCCTGCAGCACGCGGTCGCCCGCCGGGTGGCCGTACTGGTCGTTGAGCAGCTTGAAGTGGTCCAGGTCAAAGATGGCGAGGCTGAACGCCGGGCCGCCGCGGACGCAACGGGACACTTCCCGCTCGAACTCGGCGAGGAAGGTGCCGCGGTTGTACAGCCCGGTCAGGGAATCGAAATGCGCCGCCTGCACCAGGTCCGCCTGCAGCGACTCGATCTCCATCCACATCACGCCCAGCGTCCCGGCGGTAATGAAGGCGGCGTAGAACAGGAACGTCGCCGCGTTGAGCGGCTCGAGCGCCAGCATGCTTTCCGAGGGCACGAGCAGGATGCCGACGCCGCGCGCGAGGACCATCGCGACGACAATCCAGAACACGACTTCGGAGAAACGGCAGGACAGGCGGCACTCCGGCCGCGCCTTGCGCCGCAGCAGCAAGGCGGCGCGCAGCGACATGGTCGCGAGGGCCACCGACATGGCCACGGTGCGCGCCACATTGTTCGGCCACACCAGTGAAAAGGCCAGCAGGAAGAGCAGGAGTGCGCCAGTCAGGGTCCAGCCGGTCAGGTCGCGCGGCGCGCTACCGAGGAATACGCGCAGGCTGCGCAGCGCCAGCACCATCGCGGCGACGATCGCCGTGTTACCGGCAGCGATCGAAATCCAGTCGGGGATCACACCGCGCAGCGCCAGCCCTAGCAAGCCTGCGGCAAGCACGAGCATGGCGTTGCCCCAGGCGCCGATGATCCGGCTGGTGCCCCGCATCTTCGCGAAAGCGATTGAGATCATGCCGAGCAGCACGGCGCTCAGCAGGCTGGCGACGATCAGGGTGCGGGGATCGAGTTCCATGGCGCCATCCGTTAGACTGCCGCCATGCTAGACCCAATCACCCTCAGCGTGATCCAGAACGGCCTGCAGCAGGTCTGCAACGAGATGGACCTGGCGTTCTGCCGCGCCGCCTTCAGCCCGGTGATCTCGGAAGGCATGGACCGCTCTGACGGCATCTACTCGCGCGAGGACGGCTCGCTCATCGCCCAGGGCGAGCTCGGCCTGCCCGTGTTCGTCGGCACCATGCAGTTCTCCTCGCGCGCGGTGATCGAGCGCGTGCGCGACAACGTCTGGACGCTGGACCCCGGCGACGTGTTCATCGTCAATGACCCCTACCTGGGCGGCACGCACCTGATGGACGTGCGCTTCGTGAAGCCGTTCTTCTACCGCGGCAAGCTGTGGTGCTGGCTCGCCAACACCGGCCACTGGCCGGACATCGGCGGCATGGTGCCGGGAGGCTTTTCGGCCAACGCCACCGAGGTCGAGCAGGAGGGCCTGCGCCTGCCGCCGGTGAAGCTGTTCAAGAAGGGCGTGATGGACCAGGAGATCCTGTCCATCATCCTGTCCAACATCCGCATCGCCGACCAGCGCATCGGCGACATCAAGGCGCAGGCCGCCGCGCTGACGGTCGGCGAGAAGCGCCTGACATCGCTACTCGACCGCTATGGCGCGGACACCGTGGATGGCGCGATCGCCGAATTGCGCGTGCGCGCGGCGCAGCAGATGCGCGCGAAAATCGCGACCATTCCGACCGGCACCTATGCCGGGCACGCCATCGTGGATTCGGACGGCGTGGTGGACGAGCCATTGCACATCCGCGTGAAAGTGACGAAGACCGCGGACAACGACCTGCTGTTCGACCTGTCGGAATCCTCGCCGCCCTGCAAGGGGCCGATGAATTCGGTCATCGCCACCACGCGCAGTTCCGTGTACCTCGCGATCAAGCACATCTTTCCCGACGTGCCGATCAACGCCGGCACCTTCGAGCCGCTCAAGGTGGCGGACCCGGAAGGCACTTTCCTCTATGCCAGGTATCCGCGCCCCGTCTCGGGCTGCGCGGCGGAGGTCAGCCAGCGCATCGCCGAAGCGGTATTCAATGCGCTGACGGCTGCCATCCCGGAACAGCTGTTCGCCGCGCCCGCCGGCACCTCGGGCAACCTGGCCATCGGCGGGCATGATCCCAGGCGCAACCGCTCCTACGTGATGTACCTCTTTACCGGGGGCGGGTACGGCGGCAGCGCGGTGTCGGATGGCATCTCCAACGGCTGCTCCACCATCGGCATTTCCAAAATGCCGCCGATCGAAGTCATGGAGCAGTACTACCCGATCCTGTTCGACGAATTCTCGCTGTACGAGGGTTCAGGCGGCGCGGGGGAAACCCGTGGCGGTTTCGGCGTCAACTACACGATCCGCGTGCGCCGTGGGCCGGCGCGCGCCTCGATGGTGATGGACCATGGGCGCACGGGCCCGCTCGGCGCGCTGGGCGGCTCGGAGGGCGGCGTGAACAAGGTCGCGGTGGAAATCTCTGGAAAGGAATACCACCCGCCGCACCTGTCCAAGGACCAGGACATCCAGCTCACGCCGGGGGACCGCATCCGCGTGTCCACCCCGGGCGGCGGCGGCTACGGCGACCCGCGGCGGCGCGATCCGGCGAAAGTGGCGCAGGACGTGGCGCGGGGCTACTACAGCCGCGCGCAGGCGGAGAAACTCTTCGGCGTGCGCTTCAGGCCCGACGGCAGCGCGGGCCGCTAGCCGCCGGAAAGCTGGCGCAGGGCTTCCTCGCCACGCAGGGTGTAGATCGTCGCGCCGCACACCGCCAGGATCGGCAGGACGAACAGGGTGGTGCTCACGACGAGCGTGCCGCGCTGCCCGGCCGCCGGGGCGCGCAAGCGCGACCAGGCCGAAAACAGCGTCAACACCGCGAGGACCCAGCAGAAGAATTCCAGCAGCGGCCGGCTCCAGGGCTGGAGCAGCAGCACGCCGATCCCGCCCGCCAGGCCGAGAATCCAGATGCCGAACAGCACTGCGTCTTCCAGGACGCTGCGCGCCAGCTGGCGGCGCGTCGCCTCGTCCTGCAGGTGCAGTCCGATGACCAGCCAGGCGCCAAGCAGCAGCGCCGCGGAACAGACGATGGTGTAGAGCCAGCCGATGGCCGGCAGAGGAAGCGCCCCCATCGCGCTCCCTCAGGTCAGTAGCGGTAGGGCTCCGCGCACTTGACGACCTCGACCGTATTGGACAGGTCCAGGCAGTGGCGGGCGTCCTCATTGACCTTGGTCGGCGCCTTCTTGCCGGCCGCCGCGGTCTTGGTGGCCTTGGGCTCGCCCGATTGGACTGCCATGCCTGCCGGCTTCGCAGGTGTCGCCTGGGCGAACGCCAGGGTGGCCGCGGAAACCGTCAGTAGCGCAATAAGAGTCGTTGCTAAGGTCTTGTTTGCCATGGACCTGTCCTCTTGGGTGATCCCCACATCGCCATGCTAGAACCAACTGGGGGCAGAAGCAAATCGGCTGCTACCCTAGGTGCAATGACGTCCCTCGCGCGGTACGCGTGGCTGTCGATCGCCGCAGCCCTGTCGACCATGGTGCTGAAGGGGGTCGCGGCGTGGCTGACCGGATCGGTGGGCCTGTTGTCGGATGCCCTGGAGTCCTTCGTCAACCTGGGGGCCGCGCTGCTCGCCCTGTGGATCCTGCGCGTCTCGCTAGTGCCGCCGGATGCCAAGCACCCGTTCGGCTACAGCAAGGCGGAGTACTTTTCAGCGGTCGTCGAAGGCGCGCTGATCATCGTCGCCGCGGTGGCGATCATCGCCACCGCACTTCCCCGGCTCTTCGAACCGCGGCCGATCGAGTCCTTTGGCGCCGGCCTGGTCATCTCGCTCGTGGCGACGGCGATCAACCTGGGCGTCGCGCTGGTGCTGCTACGGGCAGCGAAAGCGCACCACTCCGTCGCGCTGGAGGCGGACGCGCACCATCTGTTCACCGACGTGTGGACCTCCATCGGCATCGTCGTCGGCGTCGGCGCCATTGGGCTCACCGGGTGGCTGATCATCGATCCGCTGGTCGCCCTCGCGGTCGCCGTCTACATCGTGTTGACCGGCATCGGCGTGATCCAGCGCTCGGTGTCGGGTCTGATGGACAGCTCGCTGCCCGAGGGCGAGCTGCAAAAGATCCGGAAGATTCTCGAGTCCTACAAGGCCAGGGGAATGGACTTCCACGCGCTGCGCACGCGCCACGCCGGGCGCCGCCGGCTGGTGGAACTGCACCTGCTGCTGCCGGGGGCAATGACCATCCTCGAAGGCCACCAAGTGGCCGATGAGGTCGAGGAGCGCATCCGCGCCGCGTTGCCGGGCAGCGCGGTCCTCACGCATCTCGAGCCGATCGAGGATCCGGCGTCCTACGAGGACCAGGAATTGTTCCGCTAGGCGGCGCGCCCCAGGGCCTTCGCCTTCTCCCGCAACACGTACTTCTGGATCTTCCCCGTGGCCGTGGTCGGCAGGTTGCCGAACACCACTTTCCTGGGCACCTTGAACTTCGCGAGGTTGCCGCGGCACCACTGGATGTACTCCTCCTCCGTGGCGCTGGCGCCGGGCTTGAGCTGCACGAATGCGCAAGGCGTCTCGCCCCACTTCTCGTCGGGGCGCGACACTACCGCCGCCAGGGCAGTGGACGGGTGCTTGTAGAGCGCGATCTCGACTTCGACCGACGAAATGTTCTCCCCGCCGGAGATGATGATGTCCTTCTTGCGATCCTTGATCTCGATGTAGTTCGACGGGTGCCATACGGCAAGGTCGCCCGTATGCATCCAGCCGCCGTGGAACGCATCCTTCGTCGACTTGGGGTCCTTGAGGTAGCCCAGCATCACCGTGTTGCCCTGGATCAGGATCTCTCCCATGGTCTTGCCGTCCTTCTTCACGGGCTTGCAGGTCTTCGGATCCCCGACGATGTGCCCCTCCACCACCTGGTAGCGCACGCCCTGCTGCGCCATCTGGTTGGCGCGCTCCTCCTCCGGCAACCCGCTCCAGGAATCCTGCAGCGCGCAGAAGGTGGACGGCCCCTGCAGCTCGGTCATGCCGTAGATGTGCCGCACCTTGAAGCCCAGGTCTTCCATGCCCTTGATCACCTTCGCCGGCGGCGGCGAGCCGCCCGTCATGATGTGCACCGGCTGCGCGAACTTGCGGCGCTGCTCCGCGGGCGCTGCAATCAGCATGGTCAGCACGGTCGGCGCACCGCACATGTGCGTCACGCCATGCTCGACGATCATGGGGAAGATCTGCGCCGGGTCCACCGCGCGCAGGCACACGTGCGTGCCTGCCATCGCCGTCACCGACCAGGGATAGCACCAGCCGTTGCAGTGGAACAGCGGCAGCGTCCACAGGTACACGGGATGCGCGGGCATCGCCCAGGCGACGATGTTGCCGAGCGACTCGAGGAAGGTGCCGCGGTGGTGGTACACCACGCCTTTGGGACGGCCAGTGGTGCCCGAGGTGTAGTTGAGGGCGATCGGATCGTCCTCGGACCGGGGCAGCGACCAGGCGAAGTCCGCGCTGCCGCCCGCGATGAACTTGTCGTACTCCACGTCGCCCTGCCGATCGCCGGGGCCGGTATACAGCGGATCGTCCACTTCGATGACGTAGGGCTTTTTCTTCAGCTTCTGCAGCGCCGGGCCGACCACACCCGCGAACACCCGGTCGGTGATGAACACCTTCGCCTCGCCGTGCGCCAGGATGTAGGCCACGGTGTCGGCATCCAGCCTGGTATTGATGGTGTTGAGGACCGCCCCCAGCATCGGCACGCCATAGTGCGCGTCCAGCATCGCCGGCACGTTCGGCAGCATCACCGAGACGACCTCGCCCCGCTTCACCCCGCGCCTGGAAAGGGCTGAAGCGAGGCGCTTTGCGCGCTCGAAGAACTGCTGGTAGGTGATGCGCTGGCTGCCATGCATCACGGCGACGCGCTGGGGATAGATTTCGGCGGCGCGCGGCAGGAACACCACCGGCGAGAGCTCGGTGCGGTTTGCCGTGCCGGGCTTCAGCGTGGACCAGATGCTATTGCGCACTGCAGCAACGCGTTTCTTCTTTGCCATTCCCCCGCTCCTCCCTTTACACTGCCCCGGCAAATCTACCGCAAGGAGGAGACCCAGTGAAGAAGATAGCCTTGGCCGTATCGCTGGCGCTGTGCGTCGGCGTCGTGCAGGCCCAAGAAAAGACCATCAAGATTTCCGGCTTCGGCGCCAAGACCGGCCCGGTGCGCGGATTCGGCGTCAACAGCGAGGCAGCGATGCAGGCCGCCGCCGAAGTGATCAACAAGGCGGGCGGCGTCAAGCTCGCCGACGGCAGCAAAGCGAAGATGGTGGTCGATTTCTACGACGACCGCTGCACTGCCGAGGAAGGCATCTCGGTGATCCGCCGCATCGCCGGCACCGACGCGCTGGTGGCGGTCGGCCCGACCTGCTCCAACGTGGCCGAGCCGATGTTCGGCATCCTGCAGAAGAAGGTCGGCGACGCGAGCGATTCCGGACTGCAGTTCCCCATCTTCACCGACGTGGCGATCAAGGTCGGCCTGGCGAAGATTTCCGAATGGGCGTTTCGCAACGTGCCCAACGAGATCACCATGTACTCCTCGGTGTTCTACTGGCTGCGCACGACGCGGCCCGACCTGAAGACCGTCTACGGCGGCGTGGAGGAAGACTTCGCGCATTCGCGCGCCACCTGGCATGTCGTGATGAAGGATCGCGCCCAGGCCAACAACTTCAACGTGCTGGGCGAGTCCAAGTGGCTGCTGGCGGACACGAATTTCGCCACCCAGGTGCGCGAGATGAAGAAGGCCAACGCCGACATCATCGCCATCTCGGCGCATCCGTTCAGCATGTGCGGCGCGCTGAAGGAAATGGCGCGCCAGGGCGTCAAGCCCAAGGTGCTGGTCGGGCTGACCAGCTCCTCCACGAGCGAGACACTGCAGGGCTGCGCCAAGCAGGCGCAGGGCATGATCATCCCGACTTCCTTCGCGCCGGTGACCAAGGACGGCAAGTTCGCCTCGGCGGAGACCGCGAAGAAGAAGGGCGCGGCCGACCTGCACTCGATGGCGGCCTGGGAGAACATGTTCATCCTCAAGACCGTGATGGAATCCGAGAAGATCACCGGCAAGGATGTGCAGGGCGACCGCCGCAAGATCCGCGACGGGCTGGCCAAGTTGAAGACCACGCCGGGCCTGATGGGCGTGACCAAGCGCACCGACGACCGCGAAGCGGACAAGCCCTACCTGTTCGTGACGGCCAAGGGCAACGACTGGGTCGTGCTGCACGACCCGCTCTGATCGCGAGGAGAGGGAGACATCGGGCGCGGTGACCCCGCGCCCGTTTTTTTGCCGATGCTTGATTTCCTGCAAGCGGTATCCGACGGCGTGCTGTTCGGCGCAACCTACGCGCTGATCGGCATCGGCTTCACGCTGGTGTTCGGCGTGATGCACAAGATCAACATGGCCTACGCGGCGGCTTCCGTCGGCGGTGCCTATTGCGGCCTCCTGGTGCTCAAGGCGATGGCAGCCGCGCCGCCCGCCCTGGTGTTCCTGGGCGCCTTTGCCGCTGGTGGCGTGCTCGGCTGGATCGTGTACGTCGCGTGCTTTCACTTCATCCCGCTCTCCAGCCCGCTCGCCACGCTCATGTCCACCGTGGGCATGCTGCTGCTGATCGACGAAGTGATCGTGCACGTGACCGAAGGCGTGCCGCTCGCCTACCCGGCGGCGTTCGACGACGTGATGCTGCGCGTGGGCGAGTTCACCATGCGCGGCGACTTGTTGCTGGTGTTCGGGGTCGCCGTGCTTTGCATGGCGGCGTTGCTGCTCCTGCTCTATCGCACCAAGCTGGGCCTGGCCACGCGCGCCGTGTCGCAGCAGCCCGTGGCGGCGCGCCTGTGCGGCATCCGGCTCGAACAGGTGAATGCGACCACGTTCATCATCACCGGCGTCCTGGGCGGCATCGCCGGCGCGTTGATCGGCGCCTCGGTGGGCGCACTGTCTCCGCTGCTCACCACGCCGCTCACCGTCAAAGGGCTGATCGTGACCGTGATCGGCGGCCTGGGCAGCATCCCGGGGGCGATCGTGGCCGGCCTGCTGGTGGGCGGATTCGAGAGCGTGCTGCAGATGTATCGCGGCGTGACGGAGCGCGACCTCTACGTGATGCTGCTGCTGTTCGTGTTCCTCGTGTTCAGGCCGGGCGGCATCTTCGCCGCCCGGGGCGGGAGGGACTAGACGTGGATTTCTATTTCGGCCTGGCACAGATCGTCGGCGTGCACACGCTGCTCGGCCTGTCGGCCTATATCGTGCTGCTCACCGGGCAGGTGAGCCTGGCGCAAGCGGGATTCTTCGCCGTCGGCGCCTACACCGCCGGCATGCTCACGGTGCTGGCCGGCTGGCACCTGGTGCCGGCGCTCGGCGCGAGCGCGCTCAGCGGCGCGGGCGTAGCCTGCGCAGTCGGCTTCCCCGCCTTGCGCGTCAAGGGCCTGATGCTGGTCATCGCCACCCTCGCCTTCGGCGAGGGCGTGCGGCTGTTCTTCTTCAATTTCGACTACCAGATCGCCAGGGGCGAGATCAAGGTCGGGCCGCTCGGCGGCGAAGGCTTCCGCCAGATCCGCTTTTTCCCGGAGAACGGCTGGACCACCGGCGAGGTGATGCTGTTCATCTGGGTGTTCGTGGTGGCGGCAATGGCGCTGCTGTGGTGGTTCGACCGCTCGCGCTACGGCTCGGTATTGCGCGCGGTGGGCGAGGACGAGCTGGCGGCGCAATCCGTCGGCATCAACCTCACGGCGGTAAAGGTGAGTGCGATGACCATCGGCGGCGCGATCGCCGGCGTCGGCGGCGGCCTGTACGCCCACTACACCACCCATATCGAGCACACCAGCTTCAACATCCTGCTGGCGACCTTCGCCCTCGCCTACCCGATCGTCGGCGGACTGCGAAACGTCTTCGGCACCCTGCTCGCAGTGATCTTCGTGCAGGCCTTCCTCATCGAGGGCCTGCGGTTCCTGGGCGATTGGAGGAATCTCCTGTTCGGCGCGCTCATCGTGCTGGCGATGAACCTGCGCCCCAGCGGCTTCCTCGGAGCGCGGCGCCGTGCTTGAGCTGCATTCCCTGTCGCGGCATTTCGGCGGGGTGAAAGCGGTCGACGGGCTCGACCTGACCGTGTCCGAAGGCCAGATCTTCGGCCTCATCGGCCCCAACGGCTCGGGCAAGAGCACCACCGTGAACGTGGTGACCGGGCTGTTCGCGCCGACCTCGGGCCGCATCCTGTTCCGCGGCGAGGATCTGGCCGCCCTGCCCACGCATCAACGGCTGCGGGCAGGCATCGCGCGCACTTTCCAGAACATCCGCCTGTTCGGCCAGTTGAGCGTATGGCAGAACCTGTGGGTGGCGCAGAACTCCGCCGAAGACCAGGCGCGCCACGGGTTTTTCGCTCGCTGGCTGGGTGGCCAGCGCGGCGTGCGCGCGGAGATATCCCAGCTGCTGGAGTTCTCCGGCCTCGCGCACAAGCAGGACGAGCTCGCCGCAAACCTCGCCTTTGGTGAGCAGCGCCGCCTCGAGCTCGCGCGCGCCATGGCTGCGAAACCCAAGCTGCTGCTCCTGGATGAGCCCGCAGCCGGAATGAACAGCGAGGAAATAGGCCAGCTGCGCGAGCGCATCCTCAAGCTGCGCGAGCGCGGCGTCACCATCCTGCTGGTCGAGCACGTGATGGAACTGGTGATGGGCGTCACCGACCGCATCGCCGTACTCAACTTCGGCCAGAAGATCGCCGAGGGCACGCCGGCGGAAATCCAGGCGCATCCGGCCGTGCGCAAGGCCTACCTGGGTGGGGACCAGTCGTGACGGCTCTGCTCAAGGTCCAGGACGTGGTCACCGCCTACGGCAAGATCGAGGCGCTCAAGGGCGTGTCGCTGGAAGTCGCCCAGGGCTCCATCACCTGCCTGCTGGGGCCCAATGGCGCCGGCAAAACCACGTTGATGATGAGCATCGCCGGCATCCTCAAGCCGAAGAAAGGCGAAATCCTCTTCGGCGGGGAGGACATCGCCGGTCGCGCACCGCATGCCATCGTCTCCAAGGGCATCGCGCTGGTGCCGGAGAACCGGCTGGTGTTCCCGACCATGACCGTGCTGGAAAACCTGCACGCCGGCGCGTATCAACGCGGCGACAAGAAAACCATCGCCGAGGACATAGAAAGGATGTTCGTGCGCTTCCCGCGCCTCAAGGAACGCATCGAGCAGCAGGCCGGCACCCTGTCGGGCGGCGAGCAACAGATGCTGGCGGTGGCGCGCGCGCTGATGAGCCGGCCCAAGCTCCTGCTGATGGACGAACCTTCGCTGGGGCTCGCCCCGCTGGTGGTGGAGGAGATCTTCCGCATCGTGTCCGAACTGCACAAGGACGGTGTGAGCATCTTCCTCGTCGAGCAGAACGCGCACATGGCGCTGCAGGTCGCGCAGCATTTCTACCTCATGGAGCAGGGCAAGGTGAGCTTCAGCGGCACCCCTGGCGCGCTCGCCGAGGACGAAGTCATCCGCCGCGCCTATCTGGGCTCCACGAGGACCTGAGGCGGCATGTTCTACGGCATGGATCCCGCGCGGGTCGGCGAATTCGACGCGGCGATGCAGAAGATGTGGCAGCTGTTTCCGCGCCACTTCTCCGCCGACATGCTGATCACGTTTTCCCGCAACATGGGATTCCTCGAGGATGCGGAATTCCTCAAGGCGGTCGAACTGGAGGCGCGCACCGACCAGGATCGCAGCCTGGTCTGGCGGCTGCACGTGCTGTGCTGGGCGGCCGCCAGTGCGCTCAAGCTCAAGGGAGACTTCGTCGAGTGCGGTGTGTTCCACGGTTTCTCGACGGCAGTGGCCGCGCGATATCTCCAGTTCGGCGGGCAGGCGCGGACCTGGTACCTCTACGACACCTTCTCGGGGATTCCCTCCGACCAGCTGGATCCGGGGCACCAGAATCCGGCGGCGTACCAGGAGCCGTCGATCTACGACGGCGTCAAGCGGCGCTTCGAGGCCTACCCGAACATCCGGGTGATGCGCGGGCGCGTGCCCGAAGTGTTCTCCGAAGCGGCCCCGCAGTCCATCGCCTTCATGCACCTGGACATGAATTCCGCGGCGGCGGAGATGGGCGCGCTCGAAGTCCTGTTCGACCGGCTGGTGCCCGGCGGCTACCTGGTCCTCGACGATTACGGCTGGTACGCCTACCGCGCGCAGAAACTCGCCGAAGACCCGTTCTTCCGCCGGCACGGCTGTCCGGTGCTCGAGTTGCCCACCGGGCAGGGCCTGGTCATCAAATCCGGTTAGGCGCCGCGTGATCGCCGACCTCGCGCAGAACACGCTGGACGGGCTGTTCCTCGGATCTTCCTACGCCCTGCTCGCGCTCGGCTTCACGCTGATCTTCGGCGTGCTGCGCCGCGTGAACCTGTCGTTCGGCCCGGCGATCATGTTCGGGTGCTATGCGGCCACCTGGGCGCACCTGAACTTCGGCGCCGGTTTGCTCCTGCTGGCGATGATCACGCTCGCGGGCGCAGTCCTCGCCGGCGCCTACGTGGAACGGCTGTGCTTCGCGCCGCATCGCAACGGCTCGCCGATCGCGGCCATGGTGGCGAGCTTCGCGCTGTGGATGCAGTTCGAGGAACTGGCGACCATTGCCCTGCCCCGGCACCTCTATGCATTTCCTCCCCTCTATTCGGGCCCGCCCCTGGAATTCGGCGCCCTGACCTTGCGCGTCGAATCGCTGGTGATGCTGCTCGCTGCCGCGATCGTGTGCGCCCTCCTCTGGTGGATGCTCTACCGAACGCGCTTTGGCGTCGCGGTGCGCGCCGTGATCGACCAGCCGAAGGCGGCACAGCTTGCCGGCATCAGCGTGCCGCGCATTTTCGTGCTGACCTTCGCCCTCGCCTCCGCCATCGGCGGGCTCGCGGGATTCCTCATCGCCTCGAGCCACGAGCAGGTCACGCCGATGCTGGGCATGTGGTCCACGCTGAAAGGCCTGCTGGCGATGATGTTGGGCGGCCTGGGCTCGCTGCCCGGGGCTGTCCTCGGCGGCCTTGCGCTGGGACTGCTCGAAGCGCATGGCCAGTGGTTCTTCGGCCCGCAGACCCGGGACCTGCTCGCCTACCTCCTGCTGTTTGTCCTGCTTGCCGCGAGGGTGCCATGGATGACTACGCGATCGGCGTCCTGACCAACGTCGGGCTGATCTCGTTCCTCGCGCTGTCGGCGTACCTGCTGCTGATCGCCGGGGAGATGTCCTTCGGCCAGCAGGCGTTCTTCGGCGTGGGGGCTTATGCCGGCAGCATGCTCACGGCGATGTACGGCTGGCCGTTGCCGCTTGCCGCGCTCGCGGCGATGGCGCTCGGCGCACTGGCTCAGTTCCTCGTCGGCCTGCCCACGCTGCGCCTGCGCGGGCTGTATTTCGCCATGGCCACGCTGGCCGCGGCGGAGATGGCGCGCATCCTGTTCGAACTGTTCCATTTCCAGCGCCAGGTCGAGGGCGAAGCAGTCGGGCCGGACGGCACCCAGGGGTTCCGCGGCATTCGCTGGGTGTTCGAGCGCGGCATCGAGCCGCTGGACTACCTCGGCATCGTGTTCGGCCTGCTCGCGGTGGCGCTGGCGCTCTTCCTGTGGGTCGAGCGCTCCAGGCTCGGCGCTACGCTGCGCGGCGTTGGCGAGGATCCGGAACTGGCCGCGGCGCTGGGCATTAACGTAGATCGGGTCAAGCTCGGCGTCGCCGCCGCGGCCGGCGCGCTGGCCGCACTTGGCGGCGTGCTCTACGCCCACCACAATACCTATATCGAACCGCGCAATTTCGACATCATGCTGGGAGTGCACAGCCTCGCGTACGCCTTGATCGGCGGGTTGGGGACGGCATTCGGACCGCTCCTTGGCGTGCTGGTGGACATCGGCGCCCTGGAAGGCAGCCGGATCTTCCACGGCTACCGCATGATCGTGTTCGGGGGTTTGGTGGCGCTGCTGCTGGTGTGGCGACCTCGCGGGCTGCTGGATGAGAGAATGGTGCAATGGTTAAAGCAGCGTTTCTCCTGATCTTCGCCCTCCTTCCGGGCCTGTCCTTCGCGCAAACGCCGAAGGCGGACCTGCAATGCAAGGCGACCGGCACCGATTTTGTCTTCGACTGCACCATCCGGCTCTCGCGCGGCGGCAAGCCGCTGGAGGGGGTGCAGGTCACCATGGGCGCGGACATGCCTTCGATGCCGATGGCGCACAACGTCAAGCCGGTGAAGGCGCGACCGGC
>JANMUO010000366.1:0-41597 GCA_031391655.1 Betaproteobacteria bacterium | reverse complement strand
GGTACGCGCACGCCTCCGTCGGTACGCTGCACGTGCGGCCGATCCTCGACATGCGCGCGGGCGACGCCACCAAGATGCGCGCCATCGCCGAGGAAGCCTGCGCCATGGTCAAGCAGTACAAGGGCGCCTACTCGGGCGAGCACGGCGACGGCCTGGTGCGCTCGGAGTGGATCGAGCCCTTCTTCGGTCCGCGGCTCACCGCCTGTCTCGGGGAGATCAAGTCGTGGCTGGACCCCAAGGGCCTGATGAATCCGGGCAAGATCGTCAATCCGTCGAAGATGGACGACGCGCGGCTGTTCCGCTTCCCGCCCGGCTACAAGGCAAAGGCGCCGGTCGCAATGCTCGACTGGTCGGAATGGGGCGGCGTCGACAAGGCCGTCGAGATGTGCAACAACAACGGCCACTGCCGCAAGTTCGACGCGGGCACCATGTGCCCGTCCTACCGCGTCACCCGCGACGAAGCGCACCTGACGCGCGGGCGCGCCAATACGCTGCGCCTCGCGCTCTCGGGCCAGCTCGGCGCGAATGCGGACGCCGAGGTGAAGCAGGCGCTCGACCTGTGCGTTTCCTGCAAGGGTTGCAAGCGCGAATGCCCGACCGGTGTGGACATGGCGCGCATGAAGATCGAGTTCACCGCGCACTACAAGGCGCGGCACGGCCTCACGCTGCGCGACCGCGCAGTCGCCTGGCTGCCGCGCTACGCGCCGTGGGCGGCGCGCCTGGCGCCCGTCGCCAACCTTGCATCACGCTGGATGCGATCCGCAGTCGGCTTTTCGTCGCAGCGCGAGCTACCGGCATGGCGCAGCAACTACTTCGTCGATCGGGTGTGGCCAAAGCGCGGCAGTCGCGAGGTGGTCCTGCTCGTGGATACGTTCAACCGCTATTTCGAGCCCGAGAACCCTCGCGCCGCGGTGCGAGTGCTGGAGGCGGCCGGCAACCGGGTGCACGTCGCGCAGCCGCTGATCGGCGAGCGGCCCCTGTGCTGCGGGCGTACCTTCCTGTCAGCCGGTCTGGTGCAGGAGGCAAAGCGCGAAGCGCAGCGCGTGCTCGACGCCCTCGCACCGTGGGTCGCCAACGGCATCCCGGTGATCGGACTTGAGCCCTCCTGCCTGTATACGCTGCGCGACGAATACCCGGTGCTGCTGCCGCAGGCCAAGGCGCTGGCGGCCAACGCGTTCCTGTTCGAGGAATTCCTGGCGCGCGAAGCCGAGGCAGGTCGCCTGGAACTCAAGTTGAAGCCGCTCGAGCAGCAAGCGCTGCTGCATGGCCACTGCCACCAGAAGGCGTTCGGCGCGATGGGCGCGGTGGAGCGCTCGCTCGCGCTGGTGCCGGGATTGAAGGTGTCGACGATCGAATCGGGCTGCTGCGGGATGGCCGGCAGTTTCGGCTACGAAGCGGAGCACTATGAACTGTCCCTCAAGATGGCCGAACTGAGCCTCCTGCCCGCGGTGCGGCGCGCCGGCGCCGAGACGCTGATCGTCGCCGACGGCACCAGCTGCCGCCACCAGATCGCCGACGGCACGCAGCGCCGCGCTATGCATGTCGCGCGCGTGCTCGAACGCGCACTCGCCGGCTAGGCGCTACTTCCAGAGGTCCACGTTCTGGCCGCGCGCGCGCAGGCGGTCCGAGCGCGCCTGGACGTAGCGCTGAAAAGACAGCTCCGTGCGATAGCTCCTGCTGGCCACGTAGTCCAGCGCGGAAGCCAGGTGGAAAGGGCGCAGGTAGGACTCGGCGCGGAACACCTCCTTGCCGCCATCGAACAGCACAATGCTCGGGGTGTACGCGACACGCAGCGAGAGCGCGCGTCCGGCCTCCGGCGTCAACTGGTACACGTCAAACTGCTCGAGCAGCTTGCGCACTTCCGGCCGCTTGAATCCCTCCCGGTGCAGGTCGTCGCAGCCGGCGCAGTAGGGCGTTTCGAACACCAGCGCCACAGGTTTCGCGCCGTCGAGCCGCACCGGCGGCTTGAGGAAGAAGGCTTCCTCGTGCAGCCTGGGGCTCGCCGCGTCCTTGGCCGCTCCCTGCATATGGTCCTCGAACGTCCTGCCCTTGCCCGCGATGCCGGCCGCGTAGTCCAGGGCCGCCGAGAAACGCTGCGGCGGGTAGTAGCCGTTCATTCGGGCCACCACCGCGCCTTTCTCGTCGAGGATGAGCACCGTCGGTGTGAACTGGACGCGCAGCGCGCGCGCCAGTTCTTTCTCCGTCATGCGCCTTCCATCGATCCAGGTCGTGTCGCGGTCGCCCCAGACGTTCAGGGCGATGGCGACGAAGTGCCTGCGGGTCTTGTCCACGATCACGCGCTGCGTGAAGTTGGTCTGCATCAACTCCTTGCAGTAAGGGCAGCCGTCCTGCCCGAAATACAGCAGCACGCGCTTTTTCTCGCGCGCCGCGTCGCGCACGTCTTCCGGAAAATCCAGGAAGGTCTCCGAGAACCAGGCCGGGATGTCGATCGCGTGGGGGCTGGCGGCCTGCGCGTGCGCGCCCAGGGAAGCAGCCAGTAGCGCGAAGGCGAGCCAGACCTTCATGGCACCAGGAGTCGGCCAGCCAGGTCAAAGCCGGCGACGGTCGGCGTGAGCACGAGCGCTTCTCCCATCGTCGGATGCTGGCCTGCCAGCGCCGCGGCCGTGGAGCCGTGGGAAACGAGCACCAGATTGGCTTTGCCGCGGTAGGTGGAGATGCGCGAGCGCATGGCGCGTACCTGGCGCTCGGCTTCCGACTGCCGTCCGAAGAGGTTCGACAGCGGCGCCCAGGGCTTTGAACTGCCGAAAGCCAGCGCCGCGGTGTCAGCGCAGCGGCACCAGGGACTGGCCAGCACCTCGCCGACCGGGATGCCACGGCGCTTGAACTCGGCCCCCATGCGCTGCGCCTGCTCGCGGCCCGCTGGCGAAAGGTTGCGCTGGGTCGTGCAATCGTCGAGTTTGAAGCCCTGCGGGTCGCCGACGCCAGGCGTGGTCTCGGCGTGCCGGATGAACAGCACCTGCCCGCCTTTGCCGAGCAGTTTCCAGAGTGCGTCATCTGCGGCTGCCGCGCAGGGGAGCAGGAAACAAAGGAGCAGGAGCCACTTCATCGCTGCTTGCGGCTCCAGGCCAACAGCCCGATTCCCGCTGCAATCATCGGCTGGCACAGCCACTGGCCCATCGACAGGCCGAGTGCGAGCAGCCCCAGGTAGTCATCCGGCTCGCGCGCGAACTCGGCGATGAAGCGCATCGCGCCGTAGCCGATGAGGAACATCGCGGACACTGAAGCGCGCGCGCGCGGTTTTGACGAGTACCACCACAACAGCGCGAACAGCAGCACGCCTTCGAGCGCGAACTGGTAGAGCTGCGAGGGGTGGCGCGGCGCTTCGCCCGCGCCGCGAAACACCATGCCCCACGGCAGGTCCGTCGTACGGCCCCACAGCTCGCCGTTGATGAAATTCCCAAGGCGCCCGGCGGCGAGGCCCGGCGGCACGAGCGGCGCAATGAAGTCCATCAACCGCCACCAGTCCAGCCGCTGGCGCCAGGCGTAGAACGCGAGCGCGGCCAGCACGCCGAGGAAACCGCCGTGGAACGCCATGCCGCCCTGCCAGATGGCGAACGCTTCCAGAGGATGCTGCAGGAAGTACGCGGGCTTGTAGAACAGCACGTAGCCCAGCCGCCCGCCGAGGATCGTGCCGAGCACGCCGAAGAAAATCATGTCGTCGAACTGCGCTCGCGTGACCGGCGCATCGCCTTGCGCGATGCGCCGCCGGCCAAGCCACCACAGCATGCCGAAAGCCGCCAGGTACATGAGGCCGTACCAGCGCACGGCGAGCGGGCCGATGGAAATGGCGATCGGGTCGATTTGCGGGTGGATCAGCATGGCGGCGGGATGAAGATTAGCGCGCAATGCGCCGAGCGTGCTGCACGAAGTCCCGGCCCGCTGCGCCGAGGCTGCCGCGGCGCCAGGCGAGCCAAAGGTCGAGCCTGGGGTGCGCGTCGGCGATATCGCGATAGACGACGCCGCGCCGCCCCAGGTTGGCGACGGACGCGGGCACCACCGCCACGCCGAGCCCGCTCGACACCAGGCTCACCACGGTCTGCATCTGGATCGCTGCCTGGGCAACGCGCGGGGAGAATCCGGCGCGCGCCGCAAGCACGGCAACGATGTCATGCAGGCCCGGAGCGATTTCGCGCGGCGCCATGACGAAGGCTTCACCGGCCAGCTCTCGCATCGAGATGCGCCCGCGCCCGCGCGCCAGGCGATGCCGGGACGGCAGGGCAGCGACGAAGCGTTCGCGCTGCACCACCAGGTGCTCCAGGTCGCCCGTCACCGGCGGCAGCAGCAGGCCGAAGTCGAGCTCGCCGGCAGCGAGCGCCGTGGCCTGCTCGGGCGAGAGCATCTCGCGCAGCGCCAGGGCAACGCCCGGCCGCGAAGCCTTGTAGGCCTTGAGCAGTTCCGGGAGCACGCCGTAGTCGGCGAGCGAGACGAATCCCAGCCGCAACTGCCCGCCGGCACCTGCCGCCATTCTGCCAACCTCGAGCACCGCACGCTCGAGCTGAGCCAGCACGCGTTTCGCTTCCTCGAGGAATCGCGCGCCTTCCGGGGTGAGCTCGACCTTGCGGCGAGTGCGCGCGAGCAACGTCGCGCCCAGGCGCCGCTCGAGGTCCTGGATCGAGCGCGACAGGGGTGGCTGCGACATGTGCATCGAGGCCGCGGCGCGGCCGAAATGCAGCTGCTCGGCGACGGCGACGAAGTGGCGCAGCTGGCGCAGTTCCGGGCTGTTCATGCTCCAAAGGTATCAGTAGAGAACCTTTATTGTATTGGATCGCAACACAGGCGGTCGCTTAGACTGCCGGCACAATTTCAAGGAGGCAGGCCATGGCCGACAACCGCCGTTCCAAACTGATCACCCAGGGCGTGGCGCGCTCGCCCAACCGCGCGATGCTGCGCGCCGTGGGCTTCAAGGATGGCGATTTTGACAAGCCGATCATCGGTGTGGCCAACGGCCACTCCACGATGAACCCTTGCAACGCCGGCATCCAGCCGCTGGTGGACCGCGCGATGGCGGCGCTGGAGGCCGCGGGCGCCAAGCCCCAGGTGTTCGGCGTGCCCACCATCACCGACGGCATCGGCATGGGCACCGAGGCGATGAAGTATTCGCTGGTGTCGCGCGAGGTCATTGCAGACGCGATCGAGACCTCGGTCAACGGCCAGGCGATGGACGGCGCGCTGGTGGTGGGCGGCTGCGACAAGAACATGCCCGGCGGCATGATGGCGATCGCGCGCATGAACGTGCCGGCGATCTACGTCTACGGCGGCACCATCAAGCCGGGCAAGTGGAAGGGCCAGGACCTCACCATCGTCTCGGCCTTCGAGGCCGTGGGCGCGTTCAGCGCGGGCAAGATGAGCCAGGAGGACTTCACCGGCATCGAGAAGAACGCCTGCCCCTCGGTGGGCGCCTGCGGCGGCATGTATACCGCCAACACGATGTCCTCGTCCTTCGAAGCGCTAGGCATGAGCCTGCTCGGCTCCTCGCAGATGGCCTCGCCCGACGCGGAGAAGGCCGACTCGGCGGCCGAGTCGGCGAAAGTGCTGGTCGACGCAGTGCGCAACAACCTCAAGCCGCGCGACATCATCACGCGCAAGTCCATCGAGAACGCGGTGGCGCTGATCATGGCCACCGGCGGCTCCACCAACGGCGTGCTGCATTTCCTCGCCATCGCTTCGGCCGCCGGCGTGAAGTGGACCATCGACGACTTCGAGCGCGTGCGCCGCAAGGTGCCGGTGCTGTGCGACCTGAAGCCCTCGGGGCGCTACGTGGCGGTGGACTTCCACCGCGCCGGCGGCGTGCCGCAGGTGCTCAAGATCCTGCTCTCCAATGGCGTGCTGCACGGCGATTGCATGACCATCCACGGCAGGACGATGGCCGAGATGCTGAAGGACGTGCCTGCCGAGCCGGGCAAGGGGCAGGATGTCATCCGTCCCTGGTCCAATCCCATCTACAAGGAGGGCCACCTCGCCATCCTCAAGGGCAACCTCGCCACCGAAGGCTGCGTGGCGAAGATCACCGGACTGAAGAAGACCTCGATCACCGGCCCCGCGCGCGTGTTCGACTCCGAGCCCGCGTGCATGCAGGCGATCATGGCCAGGAAGATCAAGCCGGGCAACGTGATCGTGATCCGCTACGAGGGGCCCAAGGGCGGCCCCGGCATGCAGGAGATGCTGGCGCCGACCTCGGCCCTGATCGGGCAGGGCCTGGGCGATTCGGTGGGCCTGTTGACCGACGGGCGCTTTTCCGGGGGAACCTGGGGCATGGTGGTCGGCCACGTCGCGCCGGAAGCCTACGTTGGCGGCACCATTGCGCTGGTGAAGGAAGGCGACTCGATCACCATCGACGCGAAGAAGCGCCTGGTCCAGCTCAATGTGCCGGCAAAGGAACTTGCCGCGCGCAGGAAGAAATGGAAAGCGCCCAAGCCCCGCTACACGAAAGGCCTGCTGGCGAAATACATGCGGCTGGTGTCGACCGCCTCCCTTGGGGCCATCACCGACGGTTCAGAATCCTGACCCGGGTTCTTTGAGGAACTCGATCTCGGCCGCAGTACTATCGCGGCCGAGAAGGCCGTTGCGGTGGGGAAAGCGGCCGAAGCGCTCGATGATCTCGCGGTGGCGGATCGCATAGCGCAATTGGTCCGTATCGAAATCCTTCATCAATTCGCACGCCAGCTGCTGATCTTCGAGCGCCTCGCTGTGCTCGAAGGGCAGGTAGGCGAACAGCTGCTCGGGCTGCGCCATCTGCCGGTGCCATCCGCGCTCCAGGATCACGCGTGCGCCCGAGCGGGCAAGCGCATCCGTGGCAAAGGCGCGCGCCTCGCCGCGGAACATGTTGCGCGGGAACTGGTCCAGGACGATGACCAGCGCGAGGCAGCTGCGGGAGTCGTCCGCCCAATGCACCTGCTGGCCGGCCGCGGCGGCTTCGTGAAGGTCCAGGAATTGCGACCGGACCTCGGCGTCGAAGGCCGCGTTCTTCACGAACCAGTCCTTCGCATGCTCCTCGAACCAGAAGTGCAGGACCTGCTCCGCCTTGGCGTCGCCCATGCCGGTGCCTTACTCGTGCGCCCTGCAGTGCGCAAGGCTTGCAATGAGGCCGCGTTCGGGTAGCATTTTGCCCTCAATTGAAAAGGGATCCCATGAAGCCGTTTGTCATTGCCGCCGCAGCACTGGCGCTAACCGCCGTGCTGCCTGCCGGGGCGAGCGAAGACCTCGCCAAGAAGCACGCCTGTGTCGCCTGCCACGTGGTCAAGGGCGCCAAGACCGTCGGCCCGAGCTACGCCGATGTGGCGAAGAAGTATGCCGGCCAGAAGGACGCCGAAGCCAAGCTCGTCGACAAGGTGAAGAAGGGCGGCACGGGGGTCTGGGGCCAGATCCCGATGCCACCGAATGCCGCAGTGCCGGACGCCGAAGTCCGCGCGCTGGTGAAGTGGGTCCTTTCGGTCAAGTAACGAATCCCTGGAGAAACTCATGCACCATGTCAAATTCGCTGTCGCCTGCATCGCCGCCGCACTCGCCGGCTGCGGCCAACAATCCTCCGACATCAAGATTGGCCATGTCGGCCCCATCACCGGCGGCATCGCGCACCTGGGCAAGGACAACGAGAACGGCGCCCGGCTCGCGATCGAGCAGGCGAACGAAGCCAAGATCAAGCTCGGCGGGAAGGAGGTGAAGTTCGTGCTGGTCGCCGAAGACGACCAGGCGGACCCGAAAGTCGGCACCACCGTCGCCCAGAAACTGGTCGACGCCAAGGTCGCCGGCGTCGTGGGCCACCTGAACTCCGGCACCTCGATTCCCGCCTCGCCCCTGTACAGCCAGGCCGGCATCCCGGTGATCTCCGGCTCGGCGACCAACCCCAAACTTACCGAACAGGGTTTCAAGACTCAGTTCCGCGTGGTCGGCCGCGATGACCAACAGGGGCCGGCGATCGCCAGCTACCTCGCGGCCAACAACAAGCCCAAGGTGGTGGCGGTGATCGACGACGCGACCGCCTACGGCGAGGGGATCGCCAACGAGGTCGAAAAGACCCTCAAGGCGGGCGGCATTGCCGTGCTGCCGCGCGAAAAGGGCACCGACAAGACCACCGACTGGAAGGCGGTGCTGACCAAGCTCAAGGGCCGCGAGCCGGATGCCATCTTCTACGGCGGCATGGACGCCACCGGCGGGCCGCTGATGAAGCAGGGCCGCGAACTGGGCATCATGGCCGTGTTCGCGTTCGGCGATGGCGCCTGCACCGACGAAATGACCAAGCTGGCGGGCATGGCTGCCGAAGGGCTGCTGTGCTCGCAGGCCGGCATTCCGGTGGCTGCGGCGGACAAGAGCTTCCTCAGTACCTACAAGAAGAAGTTCAACGCCGATCCAATCCTCTACGCGCCCTTCACCTTCGACGCCGCGAACATCCTCATCGCGGCGATGAAGAAGGCGGACTCGGCAGATCCGGCCAAGTACCTGCCGGAACTGGCCAAGATCAGCTACAAGGGCGCCACCGGCGAGATCGCGTTCGACGCCAAGGGCGACCGCAAGGACGCCGAGATGACGATCTTCACCATGCAGGGCGGCAAGATCGTGCCCGTGGCGGTGATCAAGGGCGGCAAGACCATTCCGTTTGCCGAGTTCGGCAAGAAGTAGCCGCACCGCGACTCGCAATGAAAAACGGCACCTTCGGGTGCCGTTTTCGTTTCTGCTAGGCTGCGCGGCGTGGACATTTTCCTGCAGCAGGTCATCAACGGCCTGACGCTGGGCAGCGTGTACGCCGTGGTGGCCCTCGGCTACACCATGGTCTACGGCATCATCCAGCTGATCAACTTCGCGCACGGCGAAGTGGTGATGATCGGCGCCATGGTCGCGTTCACCGTTATCACGGCCCTGGCCGGGTCCATGCCTCCGCTGGTCGTGGTGATGATCGGCGTGGGTTGTGCGGTGCCGGCATGCATGCTGGTCGGATACACGGTGGAGCGCCTCGCCTACCGTCCCTTGCGGCGCGCGCCGCGGCTCGCGCCGCTGATCTCGGCCATCGGCGTGTCGATCATCCTGCAGTACCTGGCGGTGCTGGTGTGGACGCGCAACGTCATTGCGTTTCCGCAGATCATCCAGACACGCACCTACACCGTCGCAGGCGCCTCAATCACCAACGTGCAGGTGGCGATCATCCTGTTATGCGTAGCGATCATGGCGGGGCTCGCCATCCTTGTCTACCGAACGCGCCTGGGCACCGCGATGCGCGCCACGGCGCAAAACCCCCAGGTCGCCGGCTTGATGGGCGTGGACATCAATCGCGTGATCGCCGCCACTTTCGTCATCGGGGCTGCGCTCGCCGCGGTCGCCGGCGTGATGGTCGGTACCTACTACGGCATCGCCCAGTACACGATGGGCTCGGGGCTGGGGCTGAAGGCGTTTGCGGCCGCTGTGCTCGGCGGCATCGGCAACATCCCGGGTGCGATGCTCGGGGGCGTGGTGCTCGGCATCGTGGAGGCGCTGGGGGCTGGATACATCGGCGACCTGACGGATCTATGCCGCTATGGCTGGCTTGCGCAGATGGTCAGCGAGCGCTGCGCCCGCGACGGGCACTTCATTCTGTTCGGCTCCAACTACCAGGACGTGTTCGCCTTCGTGGTGCTTATCCTGGTGCTGGTGTTCCGGCCCTCGGGCCTGCTCGGCGAGCGGGTCGGCGACCGCGCATGAACGCCCTGTTCGACACGCGAGACAACCCGAAACTGGTCAGGGCAGGCATCGTGCTCGTGGCGCTGGCGCTGCTCCTCCTGCCGTTCGCGCTGGCGCAGATCGGCACGAGCTGGGTGCGCATCACCAACTACGCCATCCTTTACGTGCTGCTGGCTCTCGGCCTGAACATCGTGGTCGGCTTCGCCGGGCTCCTCGATCTGGGCTACATCGCGTTCTACGCCGTGGGCGCCTACACCTACGCACTGCTCGCCAGCCCGCAGTTCGGGCTGCACCTGCCGTTCTGGGTGATCTTGCCCATCGGCGCGTTGGTGGCAGCGCTTTTCGGCGTGCTGCTCGGCGCACCGACCCTGAAGCTGCGCGGCGACTACCTGGCGATCGTCACGCTGGGTTTCGGCGAGATCGTGCGCATTTTCCTCAACAACCTGTCGCGCCCGGTAAACATCACCAACGGGCCGCAGGGCATCGCGGGCATCGACCCGTTCAGTGTTGGCGGCTTCAGTTTTGCCAAACCAGAATCCCTGTTCGGCATCACCATCAGCGGCCCGATCAAGTACTACTACCTGCTGCTGGCGGTAATGGTGCTGATCCTGGTGGTCAACGTGCGACTACAGAACTCGCGCATCGGCCGCGCCTGGGAGGCAGTGCGTGAAGACGAGATAGCCGCGCGTGCCATGGGAATCAACACCACTCACCTGAAGCTGCTCGCCTTCGCCATGGGCGCCAGCTTCGGCGGCGTGGCCGGCGGCATGTTCTCCGCGATCCAGGCGTTCATCTCGCCGGAGAGCTTCGTGCTGGTCGAATCCATCATGGTGGTGGCGATGGTGGTGCTGGGGGGCATGGGAAACATCTGGGGCGTGGTACTCGGCGCGCTGCTGCTGTCCTTCGTGCCGGAGATCCTGCGCTGGACGGTGCAGCCGCTGCAGGAGGCGCTGTTCGGGCGCATGCTGGTCGAGCCGGAGGTGATCCGCATGCTCATCTTCGGCCTGGCGCTGGTGCTTGTCATGCTGTACCGCCCGGCGGGCCTGCTGCCCTCCGCCGTGCGCAAGCGCGAACTCGCTGATGAACGCGCTGCTTGAGGCGAAGGGCGTCGGCAAGCGCTTCGGCGGCGTGCAGGCGCTCACCGGGGTGTCGTTCTCGATCCGGCTCGGCGAGATCTACGGCCTGATCGGCCCGAACGGTGCGGGCAAGACGACGTTGTTCAACGTGCTGAGCGGCATCTACGCGCCGGACAATGGAAGCTTCGAGTTCGACGGCGCGCCGCTTGTCGGCCTCGCGCCGCATGAAGTGGCCGGGCGCGGCATCGCGCGTACCTTCCAGAACATCCGACTGTACGCCAACCTCTCCGTCCTGGAGAACGTCATGGTCGGCCGGCATGTGCGCACGCGCGCGGGCGTGGTCGGCGCCATCCTGCGCAACCGCGCCACGCTGGCGGAGGAGGCGGCAATCCAGCGGCGCTCGCTCGAGCTGCTCGACTATGTCGGCATCCGGTCTCGCGCCAACGATCCCGCGGGGAGCCTGCCCTACGGGGACCAGCGGCGCCTCGAGATCGCGCGCGCGCTTGCCACCGAACCCAGGCTCCTGGCCCTCGACGAACCGGCCGCCGGCATGAATCCTTCGGAAACCCTCGCGCTGCGCGGTCTGCTGGACCTGATCCGGCGTGACGGCATCACCATCCTGCTGATCGAACACGACGTGCGCCTGGTGATGAATGTCTGCGACCGCGTGCTAGTGCTGGACTATGGCGAGCGCATCGCCGAGGGCACGCCGGCCCAGGTGCAGCGCGACCCGAAGGTCATCGAGGCCTATCTCGGGGTGGCGCATGCTGCTTGAGGCGCGGGGGCTTGAAGTCCACTACGGCGGTATCCGCGCGGTGAAGGGCATCGACCTTGCGGTGGCCGAAGGCGAACTGGTCTGCCTGATCGGCGCCAACGGCGCGGGCAAGACCTCCACCCTCAAGGCGATCTGCGGCTTGCATGCGCGCGGCGGTAACGTCACCTACGCGGGTCAGCCTCTCGAGGGCCTGCCCGTGTTCGAGCTCCCGCGGCGCGGCCTGGTGATGGTGCCGGAAGGGCGCGGCGTGTTTCCCCAGCTCACGGTGGAGGAGAACCTCTCGATGGGCGCCTACGCGCGCGCGCAGGCGAAGGAGGTGGCCGGGGATATCGCGCGCCAGTACGAGTCGTTCCCCCGATTGAAGGAACGGCGAAACCAGACCGCGGGCACGCTCTCCGGCGGCGAGCAGCAGATGCTCGCCATCGGCCGCGCGCTGATGAGCCGGCCCAAGCTGCTGCTGCTGGATGAGCCCTCCATGGGCCTAGCGCCGCTGATGGTGGCGAAGATTTTCGACATCGTGCGCGAGGTCGCGGCGCGCGGCGTGACCATCCTGCTGGTGGAGCAGAACGCGCGGCTCGCGCTGGAGCTCGCGCACCGCGGCTACGTCATGGAGTCGGGCAGCATCACGCTTGCCGACGAAGCGAAGAAGCTGCTCGCCAATCCGAAGGTGCGCGAGGCCTACCTGGGGGAAGGCGCAGGCTGAGCTAGGTCCGCCTGCGTGGTGAAGCTGTCCGCGTAGAACTCGTCTTCCGGCAGCCCGCACAGCACAGTGAAATCGCGCCGCGCCGAATCCACCATGATCGGCACGCCGCAGGCGTACACCTGGTGCGCCGAGAGGTCGGGGAAGTCCTGCATCACCGCGCGATGCACGAAGCCCGTGCGCCCGGTCCAGCCGTCCTCCGGCAAGCCATCGGAGATCACCGGCACGTATGTCAGCCTGCCCTGCGCCGCCCAGCCCTCCGCGAGCGCGTGCATGTACAGGTCCCTGGGCCGGCGCCCGCCCCAGTAGAGCGTCATCGGCCGCGCGAACTCCTTGTTCAGCGCGTATTCAATGACGGACTTGATCGGCGCAAAGCCGGTACCCGAGGCCACGAGAACGACGGGCTTGGAGGAATCCTCGCGCAGGAAGAAGGTGCCCTGCGGCCCCTCGAAACGCAGGATGTCGCGCTCCTTCATCTTGCCGAACACATGGTCGGTGAACTGGCCGCCGCGCACATGGCGCACGTGCAGCTGGAGGAGCTCGTCGTCGTGCGGCGCATTGCCCATGGAAAAGCTGCGCCGCGAGCCGTCCTTGAGCAGGAACTCGAGGTACTGCCCGGCGAGGAACTGCAGCCGCTCGTTGGCCGGAAGCTTCAGGCCGAGCAGCATCACGTCCTCGGTGACGCGCTCCATCTTCTGCACGCGGCACGGCAGGGTCCTGACCTGGATGTCCTTGGCGGCGCCAATGGTGCGCGCCTCGATCACCAGGTCGGTGAGCGGCTTCGCCTGGCAAAAGAGCGCCTTTCCCTGCGCCTTGTCCTCCTCGGACAGCGCCTTCGCCTGGTAGACGCCGTAGTCCACGGTGCCGGAGAGGATCTTCCCCTTGCAGCTGCCGCAAGCGCCGTTCTTGCAGCCGTAGGGCAGCACGAAACCCTGGCGCAGCGCGGCGGCGAGCACGGCTTCGCCGTCCTCGACCTGGAACTGGTGACCGCTGGGCTGGATCGTGACGCTGTGCATGTCGCTAGAATGCCATCGATGAAGAAGCTGCTGATCGCCGGCGACGGCGACATTGCGCGCCGCGCCGCACCCAGGCTCGAGTCCCGCTTCGAGCTGCAGCCCCTGTCGCGCCGCCACGGCTTCGACCTGGACCGCCCCGAGACCCTTGCCGCCCTGCAGGGGGCGGACGCGGTGTTGCACTGCGTGCCGCCACCGGACAACGGCACGCAGGACACACGCACCGGCCACCTGCTCGAGGCGCTCGCGAAGGGCCGGATTCTACCGGCGCGCGTGGTCTACGTCAGCACGAGCGGCGTCTACGGGGACTGCGGCGGTGCACGGGTGGACGAGTCGCGCGCGGTGCGCCCGCAGACCGATCGCGCGCGGCGGCGAGTGGATGCCGAGCGCCAGCTTGCACTATGGTGCAGCGAGCGCGGCGTGGTCCTGGTGATCCTGCGCGTCCCCGGCATCTACGCCGCCGACCGGTTGCCGCTGGAGCGCCTGCGCGCAGGCACGCCGGTCCTGCGCACCGAGGATGACGTCTATACGAACCACATCCACGCGGAAGACCTGGCCTCGATCGTGGTGCGCGCACTGGATGAGCGTTCGCCCGCCGGCACCTACAACGCCAGTGACGACAGTGAAATCCGCATGGGCGACTGGTTCGACCTGGTGGCCGAGCGAGCCGGGTTGCCGCGCCCGCCGCGCATTGCGCGCGCCGAGGCGGCGGGGCGCATCAGGCCGGAACTGTTGTCCTTCATGAGCGAGTCGCGCCGCCTTGCCAATCGCCGCATGAAGGAATCCCTCGGCGTGCGCTTGCGCTATCCGACCGTGTTCGAAGGTGTACCTGCTTCCCCGGGAGCTTCATGAGCGCGCTGCTGGTTCTGACCAACCTGCCCGACCGCGCCGGCGCCGAGAAACTCGCCGCGGCGCTGATTCGCAAGCGCGTGGCCGCCTGCGTCAACATCCTGGCGCCGTGCCGCTCGGTCTACCGCTGGAAGGGCGAAGTGCAGCAGGATGAAGAGCACCCGATGCTGATCAAGACGACGAGCGAGCGCTATGGCGCCCTCGAAGCCGAGATCCGCAAGTCCCACCCCTACGAACTTCCCGAGATCGTGGCAGTCCCGATCGAGCGCGGCCTGCCAGCCTATCTGGCGTGGGTGGCGGAAGAGACCACGCTTCCCCGATGACGCGCATTCTCCTCACGCTTTGGCTTGGCATCGCGTCGCTTTCGGTGTGTGCCGCGCCGGAATTGCTCGAGCCCGAGAAGGCATTCCGATTTTCAGCGCGTGCCGTCGAGGGTGGCGCAGTGGAAGTGCACTTCGCCATTGCCGAGGGTTACTACATGTACCGCGAACGTTTCAAGTTCGCAGCCGGGAACGCGCGTCTGGGCAAGCCTGAATTTCCAGCGGGAGAGAAGAAGAAGGACCAGTTCTTCGGCGAGACGGAAACCTATCGCAAGGAAGTGCGCATCCGCATCCCGGTAGAGGGGGGTGCGGGCGAAGCGTTGCAGCTCGCTGTCACCTCGCAGGGCTGCGCCGATGTCGGCGTGTGCTACGTGCCCATGGAGTCGGCAGCGACGCTGCGCCTCGCCTCATTGGCGGGCCAGGCGCCGGCCGGGCGCGCGTCGTTCTCGGCGAACGATTTCGACATTGCGGCGATGTTCCAGGGCAATCGCTGGCTGGTGCTGGCAAGCTTCCTCGGCTTCGGGCTGCTGCTCGCCTTCACGCCCTGCGTACTGCCGATGATCCCGATCCTCTCGGGCATTATCGCCGGCGAAGGCCGCAGCGTGAACAAGAAGCGCGCATTCGCACTGTCTTGCGCCTACGTGCTCGGCATGGCGATCGCCTATGCGGGTGCAGGCGTCGCCGCCGCGTATTCGGGTTCCCTGATCGCCGCATCGCTGCAGAACGCCTGGGTGCTCGGCGGTTTTGCGCTCGTGTTCGTGCTGCTGGCGCTGTCGATGTTCGGGCTTTACGAGCTGCAACTGCCGGGGTTCCTGCGCAATCCCCTCTCCACGGTGCATCACCGGCTGGAGGGCGGCAAGCTCGCCACCGTGGCCGGCATGGGGGTGCTCTCCGCGATCATCGTCAGCCCCTGCGTCGCCGCGCCGCTCGCCGGGGCGCTGCTCTACATCAGCCAGACACGCGACGTGGCGCTCGGCGGCTCGGCGCTGTTCGCGATGGCGTTGGGCATGGGCATTCCGCTGCTGGTCATCGGCGTCTCCGAGGGGGCGTTGCTGCCCAAGGCGGGCCGCTGGATGAACGTGGTGAAGAAATTCTTCGGCGTGCTGCTGCTGGCGGTGGCGGGCTGGATCGTGTCGCCTTTGTTCCTGAGCGGGAAAGGGGACACCAGGTTTGTCCAGGTGGACAGCATCGCGGCACTGGAGACAAAGCTGGCCGCACCCGGCAAGCTGGCGATGCTGGATTTCTATGCCGACTGGTGCGTGTCTTGCAAGGAGATGGAGGCCTTCACCTTTACCGACGCTCGCGTCAAAGCCAAGCTTGAGCGCATGCTGCTTCTGCAGGCCGACGTGACGGCCAATACGCCTGAGCACAAGGCCTTGCTCAAGCGCTTCTCCCTCTTCGGCCCGCCAGGCATCGTTTTCTTCGACGCGCAGGGCCGGGAGATCCGCGGGCTGCGCGTGATCGGCTACCAGAACGCCGAGCGCTTCCTGAAAACGCTGGAGCTGGCCGAAGCACCCTGAGCCTATAATCGAGCCGCTCACAGGGGATCCCCAAATGCTTCGAACACTGCTCGTTTTTCTTGCGCTATTCGCCGGCACCGCCCAGGCTCAACCGAAACTGATCGCCATCGCCAATTTCGGCGAGCACCCTGCGCTGCGCGCCGCGGTGAACGGCTTCAAGGCCGAAGTGGTGCGCCAGGGTTTCGTCGAAGGCCGGGACGTCGCCTTCGACGACCAGCACATCAATTTCGACCGCACGCTGATCCCCCAACTGCTCACCAACGCTTCCTCGAAGAAGCCCGCGCTCCTGGTGACCGTGACCACGCCGGTCACGCAGTCCTCGATCCGAGTGGTCACCGACAAGTCGCTGCCGGTCGTGTTCATGTCGGTAGTCGACCCGGTGGTGGCGAAGATCGTCCCCTCCTGGCAGGCGGGCTCGGACACGCACACCGGCGCGACGCTATACCCGGATTTCGACGCATCGCTCGCCTTCGTGCGGCAATTGCTCCCGAATGCGAAGCGCCTCGGCGTTCCCTACAACCCCGGCGAGGACAACGACATCTCCAACATGAAGGAGATGCGCGCTGCGGCGCCCAAGCACGGTTTCACCATCGCCGAGGTCGGCATCGACAACCAGAATGACATCGCACAGCGATTGCAATCTTTGCAGGGCAAGGTGGATGCGGTGTTCGTGATCCAGTCCAACATCCTGCAGACCAGCCTTCCCGTGATCGCTGCCACCACGCAGCGCATCGGCGTGCCTGCGATCAACACCCTCGATACGCCGGTGCGCCAGCACCAGTTCCTCGCCGCGCACGCGCTGTCCTACGAGCGCATGGGCGCGAACGCTGGCCGCATTGCGGTGCGCATCCTGAAGGGCGAGAAACCCGCTGCCATCCCGCCCCACCGTCCAGGGCGCGAGGATTACTCGATTGTGATCAGCCGCAAGCAGTTGGCGCAGTGGAAGATGGAAGTGCCCGCGGCGCTCGCGCAAAACGTCATCGATTGATCCGCCTCGAGCGGGCGCAAAAGCTCTTTCACCGCGGCAGCGCCGACGAGCGCGCCGCGCTCGACGAGGTCACGCTCGAGCTGACTGCGGGCTCTTTCGCCGTTGTCATCGGCTCCAACGGCGCTGGGAAGTCCACGCTGCTTAACGCGGTGGCCGGTAGCGTGGAGCTGGATTCCGGCAGTATCCGCATCGGCGGCGAGGAGGTCACGCGCTGGCCGGTACACAGGCGCGCCCGTCTAGTGGCGCGGGTGCTGCAGGACCCGATGCTGGGCACGCTGCCCACGCTCACTGTCGAAGAGAACCTCGCACTTGCCGAGATGCGCGCTGCAGGGCGTGGGTTGCGCCCGGCACTGGGCGCCGGGCGCCGCAGGCAGTACGCCGAGCTCCTCGCCCCGTTCGGCCTGGGCCTCGAGTCACGCCTCGCGTCGCGCGCGGGACTGCTCTCGGGCGGCCAGCGGCAGGTGTTGGCGCTAGCCATGGCGGTGATGCGCGCACCCAGCGTGCTGCTGCTCGATGAGCACGCTGCCGCGCTGGATCCGAAGACCGCCGAACTTGTCATGGCTGCCACGGTGCGAGCAGTCGCCTCCGGCAACCTGACCACGCTGATGGTCACGCACAACATGCAGCATGCCATTCGCTACGGAGAGCGGCTGCTCATGATGGACGCGGGCCGCGTGCGCCTCGACCTCGCGGGCGGCGAGAAGCGCGGCCTCACGGTCGAGCAGCTGGTGGAGCGCTTTCACCTGGCCGACGACAAGGTGCTGCTGTCGTGACGGAAGTGCTGACGAGCTTTTGGAACCTGGTGCCAGTGACGCTGGTGCAGGGCCTGCTCTACGGTTTCATTGCGCTCGGGGTGATGATTCCGTTCCGCCTGCTGAACTTCCCCGACCTGACGAGCGAAGGCAGCTTTCCGCTCGGCGGCTGCCTGTGCGCCGCGCTGCTGGTCGCGGGGGTGAATCCCCTGTTCGCTACGCTGGCGGCAGTCGCTGGTGGCATGCTCGCGGGGCTGTCGACCGCGTTCATCCACCTGCGCTTTCGCATCAATACGCTGCTCGCCGGCATCCTGGTGATGACGATCCTGTATAGCGTCAACCTGCGCGTGCTGGGCAAGTCGAATACGGCGCTGCTCGACATGGAGTCGCTCCTTTCCTGGATCTCTCCGGCGGTCGTGACCGGCGTCAACCTGCAGGTCGCGGTGTTCGCCGTGCTTGCGCTCGCGATGCTCGCTGCGTTGTACTGGTTCCTGTCCACCGAAATCGGCCTTTCGTTGCGTGCGGTGGGCGCCAATGCCGCCCTGGCACCGGCGCTCGCCATCAATCCCTGGACCTATGTGCTCGCGGGACTGGCGCTGGCCAACGGCCTCTCAGCGCTCGCCGGCGCGGTGGCGGTGCAGCTGCAGGGCTTTGCCGACGTGCACATGGGCTTCGGGGTGCTGATCACCGGTCTTGCCGCGGTCATCATCGGTGAGACCTTGATCGGCCGGCAAACCGTGGTACGGCAGCTTGCTGCGCCGCTCGTCGGCTCCATCGTCTATTACCAGCTGGTTTCCCTCGGGCTTGCGCTGGGCCTCAAGCCTGCGGACCTGAAGCTCGCTACCGGGCTGTTCGTCCTGGTGACGCTTGCGCTGCCGGCGCTCAAGCGCGGCGCAGAGCCCGAAAAAATGCGCGAGTAGTCTTTAGAATTCCACCATGCGCAGCCACGTTCAAGGTATCGACCACGTCGTCGTTCTCGTCAGCAATCTGGACAAGGCGCAGCAGGCGTACGCGCGTATGGGTTTCACGCTCACGCCGCGGGGCTTTCACACGCTTGGCTCGCAGAACCATTGCCTGATGTTCGGCAGCGACTATGTGGAATTGCTCGCGGTGCCGAAGCCGCATCCGGCGATGCAGTACTTCTCGGATTTCCTGGCTAAGGGGGAGGGCCTCGGCGCCATCGCCCTTGCCACGGACGACGCGGGCGGACTGCATGCCAGCCTCGCCAAGGATGGCATCGCGGCCGATGCGCCGCTTGATTTCTCGCGCCCGGTCGAAGGCCTGGGCGATGCGCGCTTTCGCATCGTGCAGCTGCCGCCCGACGCATCGCCGGGATGCCGCATGTTCGCCTGCCAGCATTTCACCCGCGAGGTGGTGTGGCGGCCCGAATTCCAGCGCCACGCGAATGGCGTTACTGCGGTTGCCGCCGTCGCGGTCGTGGCGGAGGATCCCGAGGCAGCGGCGGCGGACTATGGCAAGCTGCTCGCCGCACGGCCGCAGGACATTGAAGTAGGCTTCCTGGTGCAGACAGGCAGCGCGTCGATCGCGCTTGCTTCGCGCTGGAAAATCGGGCACCGCCTGCACGGCGTCGGCTTGCCGCTTCGGTCGCGGCCGCTCGTCGCGGCGCTCTTCGTGCGTGTCGCGAATCGCGCAACTGCGGCCGGGGTGCTGCGCAGGAACGGTTTGAACCCCGTCGCGCTGGCGGATGGTTCCTTCGCCGTGAGCGCCCAGGACGCGCACGGCGTGGCCGTGGTGTTCGGCTAGCCGGCCTTCTTCAACCCGCGCGCAACCTCCAGCGCGAAGTAGGTCAGGATGCCATCGGCGCCGGCGCGCTTCATGGCCAGCAGCGCCTCCATCACGCAGCTCTCCGGCAGCCAGCCCTTGTCGATCGCGCCACGCAGCATCGAGTATTCGCCCGACACCTGGTAGACGTAGGTCGGCGCCTTGAACTGGTCTTTCACCCGCCGCACGATGTCGAGGTAGGGCATGCCAGGCTTCACCATCACCATGTCGGCGCCCTCGGCGAGGTCCAGCCCCACTTCCCACAAGGCTTCGTCGGAATTGGCCGGATCCATCTGGTAGGTCTTCTTGTCGCCCTTGCCGAGGTTCTTCGCCGAGCCCACCGCGTCGCGGAACGGCCCATAGAAGCCCGAGGCGTACTTCGCCGAATAGGCAAGTATTTTCGTGTGGAGGTGGCCGGCGTTCTCGAGCGCGGTGCGGATACGACCGATGCGCCCGTCCATCATGTCGGAGGGCGCGACGATGTCGACGCCGGCTTGGGCCTGGCACAGCGCCTGTTTGACCAGAATTTCGAGCGTGACGTCGTTGACGATGTAGCCCGCCTTGTCGATGACGCCATCCTGGCCATGCGAGGTATACGGGTCGAGCGCGACGTCGGTCATGATGCCCAGCTCGGGGAAGCGCTTCTTCAGCGAAGCGACCGCACGCGGCACCAGGCCCTTGGCATTGAAGGCTTCGCGACCATCGGGGGTCTTCAGTTTCTGCTCGATCACCGGGAACAGCGCCAACACCGGGATGCGCAGTTTCACGCACTCCTCGGCCACCGGAAGCAGCCTGTCCACGGTCATCCGGTCAACGCCTGGCATGGAGGCCACTTTCTCGGTACGGTCTTTCCCGTCGAGGAGGAAGACTGGATAGATCAGGTCGTCCACGCTCAGCCGGTGCTCGCGCATCAGCCGCCGCGAGAAGTCGTTCCGCCGCATGCGCCGCATGCGCACGGCAGGAAACTGGCCATAGATCTTCATGGTGCTGATTTTCCTGAAAGTTTCAGGGTTTGGAACTTTCCCCGCGCGGCGCAATCTTACCTTCAGACGATTCTGTCGTCTCCCGCTTCTCCTCCCTGAGCGGGCTGCCTTAACTCCAATTAAGGCGTTTCGCCCCCGGGTCTATTCCCCTTTTCCGGGGGCTTTTTATTCTCCGTGCGCGCTGCCTGCAGCCAACCGTCAAGCAGCGCGCGTGTTTCCTCCACGCCTTCGCCGGACAGGCTGGAGAACAGCCGAGCCTCTGCATCGAAAGCGCGGGTCGCCAGTCGAGCCTGGCAGGCCTTGAGCACCTTGGTGCGCTCCTGGCGCGACAATTTGTCGGCTTTGGACAGCAGCACCAGCATGCGCTTCCCGGCGGGCCGCAGCCACGCGAGCAGATTCTCGTCGTGCGGCGTGAAGGGGCGGCGCGCATCCATCAGCACCACCACGCCTGCCAGCGATTCGCGCGTGCTCATGTAGCCGCCGACCAACTGATCCCACTCCGCCCGCACCGCCTGCGGCACGCGCGCGTAGCCGTATCCCGGCAGGTCCACCAGCCGGCCCCTGCCGCCGAGATCGAAGAAATTGATGGTTTGCGTGCGCCCCGGGGTCTTGGAAACGAAGGCGAGGCGTTTGCGCTGGGTGAGGGCGTTGATGGCACTTGATTTGCCGACGTTGGAGCGCCCAGCGAAGGCGAGTTCCGGCAGGTCCTCGGGCGGCAGGCCGCCGGTGATTCCGGCCGAAATGAGGAACTCCACCCGGGAGAACGCGCTGTTGGATTCCGGCATGGCCGAAATTCTAATAAAATGAGGCGTTTCCAAGGGATTCCGGGAGATCCAGAATGAACCGTGTGCTGGCGGCACTTGCCGCCTTGGGGTTGCTGTGGGCGGCGCAGGCCGCCGCACAGGGCACCGCCAAGCCCGATGTCGCGAAGGGCGAGCAGATCGCCAAGCAGGTCTGCGCAGCGTGCCATGCCGCGGACGGCAACAGCGCGATCGCCGCCAATCCGAAACTGGCCGGCCAGTTTCCCGAGTACCTGCACAAGCAGCTCGCGAACTTCAAGGCCCAGGGAGGGAAGAAGGCGGAGCGCGACAATGCAGTGATGGCAGGCATGGTGGCGATCTTGTCCGATAGTGACATGCGAGGCCTTGCCGCGTACTACGCATCGCAGACGCTGCGCCCGGCGGCCGCCACGAGCAAGGAACTCGCGGCCCAGGGACAGAAGCTCTGGCGTGGCGGCAACGCAGCGACCGGCGTTCCCGCCTGTTCGGGCTGCCACGGGCCGGACGGCGCCGGCATCCCGAGCCAGTTTCCCCGCCTCTCCGGCCAGTTCGCAGAGTACGTAGAGGCGCAGTTGAAGCTGTTCCGCGGTGGCGCTCGCGCCAACGACCCGAACGGCATGATGCGGGGCGTCGCCGCACGCATGAGCGACCAGGAAATAAAGGCGGTGGCGGAGTATGCCGCCGGCCTGCGTTAGGGCTGGGGGAAATAAATCCCCTTTCACGCTGTTAGCCCGCTAGTGGTCCAACCTGAGGAGCTAACCCAATGAGCAACAGGCTGTTTGCCGCCGGTGTGGCGGCCGTGCTGGGAGTCGGTATCGCGCAGGGCGCATTCGCGCAGGCCAAGCCTGACGTGCTGGTCAAGCAGCGCCAGGCGGTCATGACCCTGCAGGGCAAGTACTTCGGTCCGCTCTTCGGGGTGGCGCAGGGTAAGGTGCCGTACAACGCGGCGATGGTGCAGAGGAATGCGGCATTGCTCGACAACCTATCCAGAATGGCGTGGGATGGCTTCGAACCAAGCACGAAGGGCGAAAAGAGCCGCGCGCTGCCGGCGATCTATGACAGCAAGGACAAGTTCATGAATTATTCCGCGCAGCTGGAGAACGAGACCTCCAAGCTCGTGGCCGTCAGCAGGGGCGGCGACGAGGCGGCCGTGAAGGCGCAGGTCGGTGCTGTGGGTAAAGTGTGTGGCGCCTGCCACGACGACTTCCGCGCGAAGTAGCCGGATCTTGCACGTAGGAACGAGCCCCGCAGCTGCGGGGCTTTTGCTTTTCGCGGCGCTGTTGTGCTCGCTGACGGCGCCGGTTGCCGCGCAGGGCGATGCCAGGCGCGGCCAATACGTCGCCAAGGCGGCGGGCTGCCTTGGCTGCCACACCGAGGCGAAGGAAGGCGCGATCGCCTATGTCGGCGGGCGTGAACTGAAGACGCCTTTCGGCACGTTCTACGGGCCGAACATTACGCCGCACGCGGAGGCTGGAATTGGCAAGTGGAGCGAAGCCGATTTCCGGCGCGCGCTGCGAGAAGGCCGCCGCCCGGATGGCGCGCACTACTTTCCCGCCTTTCCCTACCCGTCCTTCACCCTGATCACCGACGCGGATGCGCGCGACTTGTGGGCCTACCTGCGCACGCTGCCGCCGAGCAGCCGCGCGAGCCGGGCACACGACCTGGGGTTTCCCTTCAACCTGCGATTCCTAGTGACATTCTGGAAATGGCTTTACTTCAATCCGGGTCCCTATGCGCCAGACAGCGCGCGCTCGGCGGTATTGAATCGGGGCGCCTACCTGACCGGGGCGCTCGGGCATTGCGGCGAATGCCACACGGCGCGCAACTTCCTGGGCGGGGCCAAGCGCGACAGGTTCCTTGCGGGCACGGCCAAAGGCCCCGAGGGAAAGAGCGTGTCGAACCTGACGCCTGCGAACCTGAAGAAATGGGATGACAAGGAACTGAGGGAGTTCCTGCTCAGCGGCATCACCCCGGACGGCGATGTCGCCGCGGAAACAATGGGGGAAGTCATCCGAAACACCACCAGCCAGCTCACGCCGGAGGACCTGGGGGCGCTGGTTGCGTACCTGCGCGCCCTCCCGGCGATCCCCGACGAACCGCGTTGACGCCTTGCGTTTGTTGACGGAATAGCGCGCCGCAAGGCACTGTTCAGCCCAATGAGCGATGCGCAGAGCCTGGTGGGGCTGATTCCGCGGTTGCGGCGTTACGCGCGCGCGCTGGTCGGGGATCGCTCGGCGGCGGACGACCTGGTGCAGGACACACTGGAACGCGCCTGGTCGAAGCTGCACCTGTACCGCCACGGCACCGACCTGCGCGCCTGGCTGTTCACGGTGATGCACAACGTTCACGTGAACCGCGTGCGCGCCACGCGACCGACGGATCCGCTCGACGACGAGATGCCCGAGCTCGCGCAGCGCGCGACACAGGGCGACGGCCTGATGGTGCGCGATCTCGAGCGCGGCATCGCGGCGCTGCCGGTGGCGCAGCGCGAGGTGCTCCTGCTGGTTGCGCTGGAGGACCTGAGCTATGACGAGACGGCGCGTGTCCTCGGCATCCCGATTGGCACCGTGATGTCGAGGTTGGCGCGGGCGCGCGAGAAGCTGCGTGCATTGATGAATGGAAAGGGCGGCACCAAGCTGCAAGTAGTGAAATGAGCGAGAACCAACCGATCAGCGAAGCGGAGATCCAGTCCTGGGCCGATGGGCGCCTGGAGGAATCCCGTCGCGAGGCGCTGGAGGCCTGGTTCGCGGCGAATCCGGAAGAGGCCGAGCGTGCTGCTGCCTATCGCGACCTCAACGCGCAGCTGCGCGAACGCTACGACCCGGTCGCGGACGAGCCCGTGCCGCAGCGCCTGGAACGCGCGGCGAACCGCGGATCGCGGCTGCGCGCCGTCGCCCTGGTCGCCGGCTGGGTTGCGCTAGGCATCGCGATCGGCACCGCGGTCGGCTGGCAGCTGCACGCCCTGCAGTCGCCGGTCGCAAAGGCCGAACCCCCGATCATCGCGCGCCGCGCCGCCCTGGCGCACGCCACCTATTCCCCCGAGGTGCGTCATCCCGTGGAAGTCGGCGCCGACCAGGAGCAGCACCTCGTGGCCTGGTTGTCCAAGCGGCTGGGCGGCGAGGTGCGCGCGCCGAAGCTCGACGGTGAAGGCATGGCGCTGGTCGGTGGGCGACTGCTGCCGCGTGACCCGGGTCCGGTGGCGCAGTTCATGTACCAGAACGCGCAGGGCCGGCGCGTAACACTCTATGTGCGCACCGAAGGACCAGACCATCGGGAAACGGCCTTCCGCTACGCGCGCGAGGGCAACGTGCGGGTGTTCTACTGGATCGACCGCAAGTTCGGCTACGCGCTGTCCTCCGGGGACATGGAACGGGACGAACTGCTGAAGATTGCCAACGTGGTGTACCGCCAGCTCAATCCCTGAGCGAAGCGCGGATTTCCTGCAGTTCGGCCTCCGGGGCCAAGGCCTTGCGCAGGCGCCTGCCGCAGCGCGCATACCAGTAGCGCGCGTTCATCAGGTCGCCTTCCTGGTGATGCAGGACTGCGTGGATCCAGCAGGAGAGCGGGTCTTCCTCGTCGCGCTGCACGATCTCGTGCGCGCCCTTCCAGTCGCCGCCTTCGGCGAGGCTGAGGGCCTGCGCAAGGTCCTCCGGCTTCATGCCCCCGTGGCGGGGCGGATGATGTAGCCGCCGGACTTGTCGTCGCGCTCGAGCGTGACGAGCTTTCTCTTCTCGGCGTCCTCGAGCAGGTCGGAGAAGGCCTTGAAGCCGTAGTAGGACTCGTTGAATCCGGGCTTCCTGCGCTTCAGGGCCTGCTTGACCATCGAACCCCAGATCTTCTCGCCCTCGCCGCGCTCGGCGATCAGCGCCTGCAGCGTCTCGATCACCAGGTCGAAGGCTTCCTGTTCCTTGCCGTCGGTCGGCGCGGCATCCTTGGGCGTGCCCGCCGGGCGCGCTTCACGGCGCTTCTTGGCGGCGCGGCGCTTGGCTTCGTCCTCGCGCACCAGGTCGTCGTAGTAGATGAATTCGTCGCAGTTGGCGATCAGCAGGTCGGAGGAGGAGTTCTTCACCCCCACGCCGATCACGGCCTTGGCGTTCTCGCGCAGCTTGGACACCAGCGGGGAGAAATCCGAGTCGCCGCTGACGATGACGAAGGTGTCGACGTGCCCCTTGGTGTAGCAAAGGTCGAGCGCGTCCACCACCATGCGGATGTCGGCCGAATTCTTGCCCGACTGGCCGCGGTGCGGGATCTCAATCAGCTCGAACGCCGCCGCGTGCATGGTGGTCTTGAATTCCTTGTAGCGGTCCCAGTCGCAGTAGGCCTTCTTCACCACGATGGAGCCCTTGAGCAGCAGCTTCTCCAGCACGCGGCCGATGTCGAACTTTTCGTACTTGGCGTCGCGCACGCCGAGGGCCACGTTTTCGAAGTCACAGAACACGGCGAGATTGCGCGTTTCGTTCATGCAGGTCCTTGCTGTTGTTGCGGGGTACGCGCATGCCGCAGCGCGCGGCGCTGCTCGCGCCAGTTTTCCACCAGCGAGTAGGCGGCAGGCACCACCACCAGCGTAAGCAGCGTGGAAGTGATCATGCCGCCGATCACGGCGATCGCCAGGGGAGCGTTGGTTTCGGCGCCGGCGCCGATGCCGAAGGACGCCGGCAGCAGGGCGAGGATCAGGGTGAGGGAGGTCATCAGCACCGGCCGCATGCGGATCGGGCAAGCGTCGGCGAGCGCCTCGTCCACGCCCATGCCCTGGACGCGACGCTGGTTGGCAAGGTCCACCAGCAGGATGGAGTTCTTCGCCACCAGCCCGATCAGCAGGACCAGGCCGATCATCGAATAGATGTTGAGCGAATGCCCGAACAGCCACAGCGACACCACGCCGCCGATCACCGCCAGCGGCACCGCGATCATGATGAGCAGCGGCTGCAGGAAGGAGTTGAACTGGCTCGCCAGCACCATGTAGAGCAGGACCAGCGCGAGCAGGAACGTGAACACCGTCGCGCCGCTGGTCTTCTCCAGCTGCTCGGCCTCGCCGACGAAACTCACCGAATAGCCGACCGGCAGCGCGCGCGCGGCTTCGCGCACGATGCCGATGGCGGCGCCGAGGTCGACGGTAGGGGTGGCGAAGTAGGTGGCCGCGTACTGCAGGTCGAAGCGGCCGATGACCGCGGGGCCGAGCGTTTCGCGGAAGCGCGCCACGCTGTCCAGCCGGATGAGCTGGCCGGTGCGGTTGCGCAGGTAGATCTTCGACAGGTCGGCCTGCTGGCGGAACTCGCCTTCCTTCGCCTTGACGCGGATGTCGTAGCGCTCCCCGTCGCCGGGGAAATCGTTGAACTTGGCGATGTCGATGCCGCCGGTCAGCATGTTCACCGCCAGCGCGATGTCCGAGGAGGTCAGTCCCAGGCCCGCCGCGCGCACCCGGTCGGGCTCCAGCACCAGCTGCGGCAGGTCGAGCTGCAGGTCGGTGTCCATGCGCCCGATGCGGGGATCGACCTGCAGCTCGGCCTGCAACTGCGCCGCCACGCGGCCCATCTCCTGCATGCTGGGGCCACGCACGACGAACTGCAGCGGCTCGGAGCGCTGGCGGGGCACCAGGCCCGGCGCGCGCGGGAACGCGCGGGCGCCGGCGACCTGTGTCAGCTCGCGCCGCATCTGCGCCAGCACCTCCTGCTGCGAGCGCTTGCGCTCGGACAGGGGCTTCATGCGCGCCACCACCAGCGCCTGGTTCACCTGCCCCGCCGAGCCCAGCCCGATGATGCCGAACTCGGTGATCACCTCGGGGTAGCGGCCGACGATGGCCTCCACTTCGCGCAGCCGGCCCTCGGTGTACTGGATGGAGGAGCCGAGCGGGGTGCGGATGTTGACGAAGAACTTGCCTTCGTCCTGCTGCGGCGCCAGTTCCACCGGTAGTGCGCGGAAGAAGTACGCCGAGGAAAGCGTGACCAGCAAAGCGCCGACCATGACCGTCCAGCGGTGCGCGATGGACCAGGCGAGGCTGCGCCGGTACAGGTTCTCCATGCCGAGGAAGAACCGCTCCAGCGCCCTGTAGACGGGGCCGTGGTTCTCGGCGACTTCGAGGAAGCGCGAGCACAGCATCGGCGTCAGCGTGAGCGAGACGAACAGGGACACCAGCACGCCGAAGGTGACCACCACGGCGAAGGAGCGCAGGAACTGCCCGAGGATGCCGGAGACGAACACCACCGGCGCGAAGATCGCGACCAGCGCGAAGCTTGCCGCCATCACCGCGAAGGTCACCTCGCGGCTGCCGCTCACCGCGGCTTTCATGCGGTCGGACTCGAGGTGCTCGCGATGCCGGTAGATGTTCTCGAGCACGACGATAGCGTCGTCCACCACCACGCCGATGAGCAGGAGCAGCGCCAGCAGCGTCACCGAATTGAAGGTGTAGCCGAAGAAATACATCACCGCGATCGCGCCCATCAGGGACACCGGGATCGACGTGGCGATGATGATGGTGGAGCGCAGGCTCTTCAGGAACAGCCACACCACCAGCGCGGCGAGCAGCGTGCCTTCGACGAGGTGGCTCTTGAGCGACTGCACCATCTCGTCGATGAACAGGGCGTCGTTCTGTACGATGCTCAGGCGCAGCCCGGGGGGCAGCTGGGGCCGGATCTCGTTCTCCAGCCGATCGAGCACCGTCTCGATGATGGTCACCGTGTTCGTATTCGGCACCTTGACGATGCCGACGCCGACGGTGGGTTCGCCGTTGAAGCGCGCCAGCTGGCGGAAGTCCGCCAGCCCGTCCTCGATCTCGGCGACATCGCGCAGGCGCACCGGCGCTCCTTCGCGGTAGCCGACGATCATCGCCCCCAGTTCGTCGAGTTTGTGGAACTCGAGGTCGAGCTTCACCAAGTGCTCGGTGGTGCGCCCGGTGAGAAAGCCGCCGGAGAACTGGATGTGCTCCTTGCCGAACGCCTCGGTGATGTCCTGCGCGGCGACGCCGAAGGCGGCCATGCGCGAGGGCAGCAGCTCGACGCGGATGGTGCGGTCGCGCCGCCCGCCCAGGCGCACTTCGCCCACGCCGTCGATGGTCTCGAGCCGCTTCTTGATGACGTTGAGCGCGTACTGGTTGAGCTGCTGTTGCGTGCGGTCGCCCTGCAGCGCCATCCAGAAGATCGGCGAGCTGTTGGTCTCGACTTTTGCCACGATCGGCGGGTCGGCGTCGTTGGGCAGGCGCCTGCCGATCTGGCTGACCTTGGCCTGCACCTCCTGGAACGCGATGTCGATCGACTTGCCGAGGTCGAAGGTGATGGCGACCGACGAGGTGCCCGGCGAGGACGTCGACTGGATGTGCTCGATGCCGGGCACGCTGTTCACCGCGGTCTCGATCACGTTGGTGATCGAGGCATCGACCACGTCCGGGTTCGCGCCGCGCTGCGTGGTGGTGACCGACACCACCGGGTATTCGATGTAAGGCAGCTTGTCCACGCCCATGCGCGTATAGGCGATCAGCCCGAACAGGATCAGCACCGCGTTCAGCATGAACGCGAACACATGGCGCCGGATCGAGAGTTCGGGCAGGTTCATGCTCAGCCTTTCTTGCGCGCCGCGTCGCCGGACGCGGGCGGCTTCGGCTTGGCCAGCGTCACCGCGGCGCCCTGGGTGAGAAAGCCCGCGCCATCCACCGCGACGACGTCCCCGGGGGAGATGCCCTTCAGGACCTCATAGAGCCCATCCTGCTTCAGGCCGGTTTCGACCATGCGCTGCTCGGCGCGGCCTGCGCTCACCACATACACGACTTTTCCCGCCGGGCGCAGCACCACGCTTTCCTCCGGCACCATGAGGGCGCCCGCACGCGTTGCAACGACGATGCGCGCATTGACGCTGCCGCCGCCGCGCAGCCCGGCGCCCTCGTTCTGGAAATTGACGATCGCGTCGAGCGCGCGATTGGCGACACCCACGGTGGGGCGGATTTCGTCGATCTTGGCCTCGATCGGGTGCTGCAGCGCGGCTGGCGACACGAGCCGCACCTTGAGCCCGGGCCGGAGGCGGGCGGCCGCGGTTTCCGGCAGGGGCAGGCGCGCGCGCATCCGCTGCACGCCGACAAGCCGGAACAGCGGATCGCCGAGCTTCACGTAGTCGCCGACGGCCACGATCTGCGTCTCAATTTCGCCATCGACCGGCGCAACGACCCGGGACTTGACCATGCCGCGCCGAGAGGACTCGGCGCGCGCGCGCCCCGCTGCCAGCTGCTCGCGCAGCGCATTGCGCTGCGCGACGGCGTCGTCCGCGGCGTTCTGCGCAATGAAGCCCTGCTTGACCAGCGCCTGCTGGCGCTGCACGACGCGCTCCTGCTGCGCCAGCAGGGTCTGCAGGCGTGCGATCTCCGCGGCGTCGGCGCGGCCCTGGATCTCGAAGTCGACGGCATCGATCTCGGCCAGCGCGTCGCCCTGCTTCACCTTCTTCCCGGTGAAGCCGAGGACGCGAGTGACGCGCCCGGCCACCTCCGCGCCGATGGTCGGGTCGATCACGTTCTCGAGGGTGCCGACCACTTCCTCGTAGACCTCGAGGGAGCGCGGCTCGACCTGGGTGGTGGTGATCAGGACGGCGGGCGGGCCGGCGGCCTTGCGCGCGGATTCGGCGTCACGGCCGCAGCCCGGCAGGGCCAGCAAGGCGGCGGCGCACAGGACCGGCAGGATTGGACTGAAAGTCACCACGTGGGAACCAGTTCCGCGGCATAAAGTTCCTCCGGCCGCTCGCGCCGCCGCACCTGGCGGGCCTCGGCGCCCGACACCATCACTTCCGCCGCCCGCGGCCGCGAGTTGTAGTTGGAACTCATGGCCATAGCATAGGCTCCCGCCGACATGACGGCGAGCAGATCGCCGGCCTGTACTGCAAGCATGCGGTCCTTGGCGAGGAAGTCCGCGCTTTCGCACACCGGGCCCACGATGTCGTAGACGGTCCGCGCCGCCGCATCTTCCGACTGGCGAACCGCAAGCACCTCGTGCCAGGCACCGTACAGTGCGGGGCGGATCAGGTCGTTCATGGCGGCGTCCACCACGACGAAGTTCTTCCCGCTGCCGGTTTTCAGGTACTCCACGCGCGTGAGCAGCAAGCCCGCGTTGCCCACGATCGCGCGGCCCGGATCGACGATCAGCGTTTCGCGCCGCCCTGCGAGCACGCCGAGCGCGCCGTCGAGGAATTCGCTGATCGGCGCCGGCGTTTCGTCGCGGTAGCGGATGCCGTAGCCGCCGCCCAGGTCGATGTGGGCGAGGCGGATGCCGGCGGATTCCAGGCGCTGCGTCAGCGCCAGAATGCGCGCGGCGGCGTCGATGAACGGCCCGGCCCCCGCCATCAGCGAGCCGATGTGGCAGCCGATGCCGAGCACTTCCACCTGCGGGAGGCGCGCCGCCTCGCGGTACAGGCGCTCGGCGTCCGCGTAGGCGACGCCGAACTTGCTCTGCTTGAGGCCGGTGGAAATGTACGGGTGCGTATTCGCATCCACATCGGGGTTGACGCGAAACGCGATCGGCGCGCGCTTGCCCAGGCGCGCGGCAATCGCGGATACGCGCTGCAGCTCCGCCTCGGACTCGAGGTTCAGGCACAGCACGCCCGCTTCGAGTGCGCGCGCGATCTCGTCCTCGGTCTTGCCCACGCCCGAGAACAGCGTCTTGCGCGCATCGCCACCCGCGGCAAGCACGCGTGCGAGCTCGCCGCCGGAGACGATGTCGAAGCCGGCGCCGAGCCTCGCCAGCAGGGCGAGCACAGCGAGGTTGGAGTTGGCCTTGACCGAGTAGGCGATCAGCGCAGCGCGGCCGGCCAGTGCGCCGGCGAACTCGCTGTAGCGGGCCTCGATCGCCGAGCGCGAGTAGACGAAGCAGGGCGTGCCGAAGCGCCGCGCGATGTCCTCGAGCGGAACCTGTTCGGCGCACAGCGCGCCGCTGCGGTACTCGAACGCCATGGCGGGCTACTTCTTCTCGTTCGACCCGTCGGCCTCAGCCGGATAGGGTGCCGGCTTGTAGGCTTCGGGTTTGGGCGGCTTGAAGCCTGGCGGGGGATTGTCGCGCAGGTACAGCGGACCCTTCTGGCCGCAGCCGGCAGCCAGGATCAGCGCGGCGAGGAAAATTGCGGCGGCACGCATCCAAGGCTCGCTAAAATACTGATAGTAGCAGGGAAAATGGACATGACGGACACCGAGTTCGAGGCACTGGCCGGGGGCGCGCTGGCGGCCGTGGAACGCGCGATCGAAGCGTCCGGGCTCGATGTGGACCTGCAATCCAAGGGCGCCGGGGTCCTGGAGATTGAATTCCAGGACGGTAGCAAGATGATCGTGAATCGCCATGGCGCCGCGCGCGAAATCTGGGTCGCCGCCAGGTCCGGCGGATTTCATTTCCGCCATGACGGCAAGGCCTGGTGCGATACCCGCGACGGTGCCGAGCTCTTCGACGCGCTGTCGCGGCTGGTGTCGGCGCAAGGCGGCACGCCGGTGGTATTGACTCCCCGCTGACTAGTAATTCGGCGTCGAAGGCTTGCCGATTTCAGTCGCCGCGGCCGCGGGCGGCGGCACGAACGTCGGCAGCAGCGTAAAGGGCGGCGAGTCGTCCTTGGGGACGAACTCCCGGTAGAAGTATTCCGGGATGTGCTTCGCCTCGTTGAGCGACGCCGCGCTCATCTCGAAGGTATCCGCAGTGACCACACCTTCTGGCACGATGCGCTGCATGTCCGGCGTCCCTTTGAGCGCCCTTTCCATGTACCCGGTCCAGATGGGCAGCGCCACAAGCCCCCCGGTCTGGTTGCGCCCCAGGGTCTTGGGCTGGTCGAACCCGACCCAGGCTACGCCGACCAGTGCCGGGTTGTAGCCCGCAAACCAGGCGTCGATGAACTCATTGGTGGTGCCGGTCTTCCCGGCAATGTCCTTGCGTCCGAGGCTGGCGGTTCGCGCGGCGGTGCCCACGCGGGCCACGTCCTGCATCAGGCTGTCCATGATGAAGGCATTGCGGGCGTCGATCACGCGCAGGCTTTCGTCGCCGGCGCGCTGCGGCCGCGCCACGCCGAGCGGGTTGCCGCGATCGTCCACGATTCTCTGTATGAAATAGGGCTGCACCAGATAGCCGCCATTGGCGAATACGGCGTAGGCGCGCGCCATCTGCCAGGCGGTGACCGTACCCGAGCCAAGCGCCATCGTCAGGTACGGCGGGTGCCGGTCGGCGTCGAAGCCGAAGCGCGAGATGTAGTCCTGCGCGTACTTGACCCCGATCGCATCCAGGATGCGGATCGATACCATGTTCTTGGACTTCGCGAGCGCCGTGCGCAGCCGCATCGGACCTTCGAACCTGCCGTCGAAGTTCTTGGGCTCCCAGCGCTGGCTGCCGGTGACGTCGGCTTCGATGGCGATCGGGTCATCGGGCACTACGGTGGCCGCGGTAAAGCCGCGCTCGAGCGCTGCGGAGTAGATGAATGGCTTGATCGCCGAGCCTGATTGCCGCCAGGCCTGCGTGACGTGGTTGTACTTGTTGCGATTGAAGTCGAACCCGCCGACCAGCGCGCGCACCGCGCCGTCCACGGGGTCGAGCGAAACGAACGCCGCTTCGGCTTCGGGCAGCTGCGCGATCTGCCAGTGCGTGGCGTCGACGCGCTGGACGCGCAGGATCGCGCCGCGCCGGATGCGGCGCTGCGGCGAAGTGCGTTCGAGCGACCGTGCCGCGAATTTCAGGCCTTCGCCCGCGATGGTGATGCGCTCGCCGTTGCGCAGCACGACCTTCACTTCCCGCGCCGTTGCGGAAAGCACCAGCGCGAGCCGCAGTTCCTCGTCGTCCGCGCGTTCGGCCAGCGCTTCCTCGAAGTCGTCTTCGTCCGCATCCGCCGGTAGCTCGACGAATCCTTCCGGGCCGCGATACCCCAGGCGCCGGTCGTACTCCAGCAACCCGGCGCGGACCGCGTCCACAGCCGCCTGCTGGTCGGCCTGGCGGATGGTGGTGTAGACGCGGAATCCGCGGCTGTAGGCTTCATCGGGGTACTGCTCGTACACCGCTTGGCGCACCATCTCCGCGACGTAGTCCGCCTGCACGGCGAAGGTGTCCACCACCCTGCGAACTGCGATGGGCGCCTTGGCCGCGGTTTCGTGCGCCTGCTCGTCGATGTAGCCGAGTTCTTTCATCCGGCGCAGCACGTATTGCTGGCGTTGCTTGGCGCGTTGCGGGTTGGCGATGGGGTTGTAGCTCGAAGGCGCCTTAGGCAGCGCGGCCAGCATCGCGGCCTCGCCCAGCGTCAGCTGTTCCAGGGACTTGCCGAAATAGATCTGTGCTGCGGCTGCAAAGCCGTAGGCGCGCTGGCCGAGGTAGATCTGGTTGATGTACAGGCCGAGGATCTGATCCTTGCTGAGGCTATGCTCGATCTTCAGTGCCAGCAGCACCTCGTAGAGCTTGCGCGTCAGGGTCTTCTCCGAAGACAGGAAGAAGTTGCGCGCCACCTGCATGGTGATGGTGCTTGCGCCCTGGCGGCGCCCGCCGGTCACCAGGTTGGCGTAGGCGGCGCGCGCCACCCCGTGATAATCGATGCCCGAATGCTGGTAGAAGCGCTCGTCCTCCGCCGCGATGATGGCGCTCGTCAGCATCGGCGGCACGTCCTTGATGTCGACCAGAACCCGGCGCTCTTCGCCGAACTCCCCGATCAACACCCCTTCGACCGTATAGACCCGCAGCGGGACTTTGGGCTGGTAATCGGTCAGCGTATCGAGCGTGGGCAGGTTGGGATAGGCGAGCGCCACCACTAGCCCGATCAGGCACAGGGCGGCAGCGACCAGGCCCCCGATCAGGGCCAACGGAAAAGTCAAAAAACGGTGCCACATCAAGGGTGTTAGACAACCGTCGCGGCGTTAGTGCCGCGGCAGTTGCGCCGGGCGGGGGACCAAGGGCATTATAGCCCTCCCTCGGGTGGTGACGGATTCGCTAGACACCGGTGGGAGTTGTTGCTAGCATTTAACGCGAATTCTACGTATCGTGCCTAAAGGCCGATATAAAAAGGGAAATAACGATGAATCTGGATATTTTCAGCCCGAAGGCGCCGCCGCTGTTCGGGCTGGACATCAGTTCTTCGTCGGTGAAGATGCTCGAGATCGTCGAGGCGGGCAAGGGCTCCTATCGCGTCGAGCGTTACGTGATCGAACCCCTGCCGCGCGACGCCACCGTGGACGGCAACATCAGCAACCTGGAGTCCGTGGTCGAGGCGGTCAAGCGCGGCTACAAGCGCATGGGCACGCGCGCCAAGCACGTGGCCATGGCGGTTCCCACAGGCGCCGTGATCACCAAGAAGATCATCGTCCCGGCCGGCCTGCGCGAGAGCGAGCTGGAGGTCCAGGTTGAATCGGAAGCCAATCAGTACATCCCCTTTGCGCTGGAAGAGGTGAACCTGGACTTTCAGGTGGTCGGCCCGTCGCCGGCCTCGCCGGACGAGCAGGAAGTGATGATCGCCGCGACGCGCAAGGAAAAGGTCGAAGACCGCGTGGCAGTGGCGGAATCAGCCGGTCTGAAAGCGATGGTGATGGACATTGAGGCCTTTGCGCAGCAAGCGGCGCTCGGGCTAGTGGTGAAACAGCTGGCCAATGCCGGCAAGGACATGAACGTCGCCATCGTCGACGTCGGCGCGAACGTCATGAACGTGAGCGTCATGCGCAACGACCAGTCGATCTACACCCGCGAGCAGGCATTCGGGGGCAACCAGCTGACGCAGGACATCGTGGCGCGCTACGGCATGAGCGCGGAAGAGGCCGAGAACGCCAAGCGCTCGGGCGGCCTGCCGGACGATTTCGAGACCGAAGTGCTGCGCCCGTTCATGGAGAACCTGTCCATGGAGGTGCAGCGTGCGCTGCAGTTCTTCTTCACCTCGACCCAGTACCACAGCGTGGAGCAGATCCTGCTCGCCGGCGGGTCGGCGGTCATTCCCGGCATGGACGAAGTGGTGCACACGCGCACCCAGGTGCCGACGATGGTCGCCAACCCGTTCGCCTCGATGCAGGCGTCGCCCCGCATCCAGCTGAAAAAGCTGATGGTGGACGCGCCCTCGCTGATCGTGGCCTGCGGACTGGCGATGCGGAGATTTGATCCATGAGCGTGCGCATCAACCTGCTGCCGCACCGCGAAGAGCGGCGCAAGCGCGGCCGGCAACATTTCGCGGTACTGGCGGGTCTCACCGCCGTGCTGGGCTTGGTGATCGTCGGCGCCGGTTACCTGTATGTCGGCGGCCAGATCTCGACGCAGCAGGAGCGCAACGCCTTTCTCAAATCGGAGATCGCCAAGCTGGACAAGGAGATCGCCGAGATCAAGAAGCTGAAGGACGAGATCGCGGCACTGTTGGCGCGCAAGCAGATCATTGAAACGCTGCAGGCGGACCGCGCGCAGACCGTGCACCTGCTCGACCAGCTGGTGCGGCAGATGCCCGAGGGCGTCTACCTGCGGAGCATTCGCCAGCGCGGGCTCGGCGTCACGCTCCTGGGCTACGCCCAGTCCAATGCGCGAGTGTCGACCCTGATGCGCAACATCGAATCTTCGCCCTGGCTCGCCGACCCGAAGCTGGTCGAGATCAAGGCGAGCACGGTGAACAAAAAACGCCTGTCCGAGTTCAACATGACGCTGATGGTCAAGCGCGCCCAGTTGAAGGACGCGGCGAAGGACGCGGCCAAGGCGCCGGCGAAGAAGGGGTAGGCCATGGCCGCGATCGATTTCAAGAAAATCGCAGACGATTTCAAGGCCACGAACTGGCAGGATCCTGGCAGCTGGACCGCCATCCCGAAAGCCGTGGTGCTGGTCGCCATCCTCGTCGCGTTGCCCGTGGCAGGATATTTCGGACTGTGGCAAGGCCAGCTCGAGGAGCTCGAGCAGGGCAAGCAGCAGGAGGTGAAGCACAAGGAGGACTACCTCAATAAGAAGAAGCAGGCGGTTAACCTCGACCTGCACAAGCAGCAGCTCAGGGAAATCGACACCCAGTTCGGCGCGTTGCTCAAGCAGTTGCCGAACAAGTCGCAGATGGACGCGCTGCTGGTCGACATCAACCAGGCCGGGCTCGGGCGTGGCCTGCAGTTCGAGCTGTTCAAGCCAGCACCCGCGGAGACCGTGCGCGATTTCTACGCCGAACTGCCGATCGCGGTGAAGGTGATCGGCGTCTACCACGACATGGGCGCCTTCGCGAGCGACGTTGGCCAGCTGTCGCGCATCGTGACCCTGAATGACGTCACCATCGAAGCGAGCCCGAGCGGCAACCTGACGATGGACGTGACGGCGCGCACCTTCCGTTACCTGGACGACGATGAAGTTGCGGCACAGCGCAAGTCGGTCGCCGCCAAGAAGGGGGCGAAGAAATGAAGCGGCTCGTCGCGCTCGCCTGCGTGACTGCGCTCGCCGCCTGTGGCGGTGAGCAGTTCGGCGACCTGAAAAAAGAGTTGAACGACATGACCAAGGACTTGCGCGGGCGGGTGGATCCCCTGCCGCAGGTGCGTCCCTACGAGCCGGTGGCCTACCAGGCGGAGAACGAGGTCGACCCGTTCCGTCCGGGGCGCATCGACGTCGCCGTCGCCGGAGGCCCGGGTGCCCCTGCTGCGAGCGGCCGGGCGCCGGACATAGACCGGCCCAAGGAACCGCTGGAGGCCTTCCCGCTGGAATCGATCCAGATGGTCGGTTCGCTGACTCAGGGACGCGAGACTTTCGGGCTGGTGAAGGCCGGTCCGAACCTTTATCGCGTGCGCAAGGGCAATTACATGGGCCAGAACTTCGGCGTCATCACGGGTATCGACGAGTCCCAGATCAGCCTGAAAGAGCTGATCCAGGAAGGCAGCGGCGAATGGGTGGAACGCTCGAGCGCGCTGCAACTGCAGGAGGTGAAGAGATGAAATCGACCAACGTCGTGCGCGCCGGTTGGCGCGCACTCGTCCTCTGGCTTGCGGCTTGCGGCATCGCGCTCGCCCAAGGCAACAGCATCGAGACGTTCGACGTCTCGCAGCAGGGCGGCAAGATCGTGGTGCGCATCACCACCAAGGAGCCGCTCAAGACGCCGCCGCCCAGCTTCACCGTCGCCAACCCGGCGCGCATCGCGTTCGATTTCAGCGGCACGGCCAATGCCCTTGGCCGCAACAGCCAGGACGTCAGCCAGGGCGAGTTGCGCTCGATGAACATGGTGCAGGCGGCGGACAAGACGCGCCTCGTGCTGAACCTGCGCCGCCCGGTGGCGCACGAAGTGGCCCTCGACGGGCGCAGCGTGGTGGTGACCCTGCAGGGCGCAGCCGCGCCGTCCGGCGACAAGGTGGCGAACTTTGCCGAAGGGCGCGGCGATTCCAAGCACGCCATCCGCGACATCGATTTCCGCCGCGGCCGCACGGGCGAGGGCCGCGTGGTGGTGGACCTGTCCGATACCACGACCGGCATCGACATCCGCCAGCAGGGCCAGAACATCATCGTCGATTTCATGAAGACGGCGCTGCCGGAGAACCTGCGCCGCCGGCTGGACGTGGTGGACTTCGCCACGCCGGTGCAGACCATCAGCGCCTTCCAGCAGGGCGAGAACGTGCGCATGGTGATCGAGCCGCGCGGGCAGTGGGACCACAACGCCTACCAGACCGACACCCAGTTCGTCATCGAGGTCAAGCCGGTGGCGGCGGACGCCGCGCCGCAAAAAGGCCGCTACACGGGCGAAAAGCTGTCGCTCAACTTCCAGAACGTGGAAGTGCGCGCGGTGCTCAACGTGATCGCCGACTTCACCGACCTCAACGTCATCACCAGCGATTCCGTGAGCGGCAACATCACCCTGCGGCTCAAGGACGTACCCTGGGACCAGGCGCTGGAGATCATCCTGCAGACCCGGGGCCTGGACAGCCGCAAGAACGGCAACGTGATCTGGATCGCGCCGCGGGATGAACTGGCCACGCGCGAGAAGCTCGCGCTCGAGGCGACCGCGCAGATCAACGATCTGGAGCAGACCCGCACCGAAGCGTTCCAGATGAACTACCAGAAGGCGGTCGACGTGCAAAAGCTGCTCTCGGACCGGACGCAGCCGATCCTGTCCAAGCGCGGCAGCGCGGTGGTGGACGTCCGCACCAACACACTGTTCGTGCAGGACACGCCGAGCCGCCTCGAGGAAGTGAGGAAGCTCATCGCCAAGATCGACGTGCCGGTGCGCCAGGTGATGATCGAGGCGCGCATCGTCGAGGCGAGCGACACCTTCTCCAAGAACCTGGGCGTCAGGCTTGGTTACCACAACCTGGCGGGCGGCAGTTCCAGCCTGCCTGGCGGTTCGCCACAGGTCGCCGTCGGCGGCGGCCTGGGCGATGTGGGCGGCCATGCAGCGGGCGGCGCGCAGGGCGGCACCCCGGTCTTCATCCCCGACAGCCTGTCGGTAAACATGCCGGCGGCGGGTCTGAACTCGCAGCCCGCGGGCGTGTTCTCGATGATCCTGTTCAACAGCGCAGCCACGCGATTCCTCAACCTGGAGATCAGCGCCATCGAGGCCGACGGCAAGGGCAAGATCATTTCCAGCCCGCGCGTGCTGACCGCCGACCAGGTCGAAGCGATCATCGAGCAGGGAACGGAAATCCCCTACCAGCAGGCGACCTCCTCCGGCGCCACGGCGGTCTCGTTCCGCAAGGCCAGTCTGTCGCTCAAGGTGAAGCCGCAGATCACACCCGACGGCAACGTCATCATGACGCTGGACGTCAACAAGGACGCGCCGGGCGCCACCACGCCGGCCGGCGTGCAGATCAGCACCAAGCACGTCAAGACCGAGGTGCTGGTCGAGAACGGCGGCACGGTGGTGATCGGCGGGATCTTCGAGCAGACCGACCGCACCGACGTCACGCAGGTTCCCTGGTTCGGCGACCTGCCGATCGTCGGCTGGATGTTCAAGAACAAGATCACCAACTCGCAGAAGACCGAGCTGCTGGTGTTCATCACGCCGCGCATCGTCAACGAGCGCATGACGGTACGCTGAAGAATTTGCCAGGACGCTTCCTTGGACACACGGCCGGGACCTCCCGGCCGATTTTGTTTGCAGCCTCCGGACCCTCCGTACACTCCATAGACTCCGTACACTCCATACAATAGGCACATGCAGGGCGCACGCAACGTGTTCCTGGTGGGCATGATGGGGGCGGGCAAGACAACCGCCGGCCGTACCCTTGCTCGCCGCCTGAAGCGCGACTTCCACGACTCGGACCAGGAGATCGAACGCCGCTGCGGCGTGAAGGTGCCGGTGATTTTCGACATCGAGGGCGAACCGGGTTTCCGCCAGCGCGAGGCGGCGATGATCGCGGAACTCACGGCGATGGACGACGTCGTGCTCGCAACCGGAGGGGGGGCGATCCTGTCTGCTGCCAGCCGGCGTCATCTTGCAGCGCGAGGCACTGTCGTTTACCTGCATGCGCGGCCTGCCGCGCTCTACGAGCGCGTGCGCCATGACAAGAACCGGCCGCTGCTCGCCACCGCCGACCCGCTGGCGCGCCTGACCGAGCTCTACGGCGAGCGCGATCCGCTGTACCGCGAGGTCGCCGACATCGTGGTCGAAACAGGCCGGCAGAGCGTGCAGCATCTCGCTCGCCAACTGCTTGTCCAGTTGAAGGAGACATGGAAACTGTCCGCGTAGCGCTCGGCGAACGCTCCTATCCCATCCATATCGGCGCCGGTGTGATCGATGCCGCGGAGCTCTATCGCCCGCACCTCGGCGCGGCGCGCGCCGCCGTGATCACCAATCCGGTGGTGGCGCCGCTATACCTCAGCCGCGTCAAGGCAGCGTTGGCGCGCGCGGGCGCGCAATCGTTCGACGTTCTGGTGGAGGACGGCGAACAGGCGAAAAGCTGGGCCAGCCTGGAAGGCGTGCTCGACGCCCTGCTCGCCGCGCGCCTGGGCCGCGATGGCGTGGTTGTCGCCCTGGGCGGCGGCGTGGTTGGCGACCTGGCCGGTTTTGCCGCCGCCGTGTACCAGCGCGGCGTCGGCTTCATCCAGGTGCCGACCACCCTGCTGGCACAGGTGGATTCCTCGGTCGGCGGCAAGACCGCGATCAACCACGCCCGCGGCAAGAACATGGTCGGCGCGTTCCACCAGCCGGCGGCGGTCATCGCCGACGTATCCGCGCTGGCGACGCTGCCCGAGCGCGAGCTGCGTTCCGGCGTGGCGGAAGTGATCAAGCACGGATTTGCGCTGGATCCAGCCTTGGTCGGCTGGCTGGAGGCAAACATGGCGGCGCTGCTGGCGCGCGAGCCTGCAACCCTGTCGCACGCCGTGCGCCGCTCCTGCGAACTCAAGGCGGCAGTGGTGGCGGCGGACGAGCGCGAAGGCGCGCAGCGCGCCATCCTGAACTTCGGACACACCTTCGGTCACGCCATTGAGGCGGGCGCTGGGTATGGTGCGTGGCTGCACGGCGAAGCGGTGGCTGCCGGCATGGTGATGGCGGCGGAACTGTCAGTGCGCGCGGGACTCCTCGCTGCTGCGGATGCCACGCGCGTACGCACCCTGGTATTGCGCGCGGGCCTGCCCGACAAGGGGCCGGCGCTCGCGCCGGAGCGTTACCTTGAGCTGATGACGCTGGACAAGAAGGCGGAGGGCGGCCGCATGCGCTTCGTCCTGCTCGAGCGCATTGGCCAGGCTGCCTTGCGCGGCGACGTCGACGAGAGGTTGGTGCGCGAAGTGCTCACCGCAAACGTCGCGCCTGCTCCGGCTGCTGCAGCGCGGTAGTTGGCCAGAATCCACAAACCCTTGTTGCCGCAGGGCTCTGCGGGTATATTTCCTAGCTCGCCCGCGAATTTTGTGCAGAGCGGCGAAGATTGGTGAAACCTCTTTGGGATTAGAGAGTTAAACGTGAGCAGCCACCGCTTGCCTGAAGCGCAAGGGATGTACGACCCGAGGAACGAGCACGACGCCTGCGGCGTCGGCTTCGTGGCGCACATCAAGGGCAAGAAGTCCCATTCGATCATCGAGCAGGGGTTGACGGTGCTGCGCAACCTCACCCATCGAGGCGCGGTGGGCTGGGATCCGAAGCTCTCCGACGGCGCCGGCATCCTCATCCAGATCCCGGACAAGCTGCTGCGCGAGGAAATGGCCAAGCAGGCAGTAAGACTGCCGCCGCTCGGCCAATACGGCGTGGGCATGGTGTTCCTGCCGCGCGAGCCGGCCTCGCGTCGCGCCTGCGAATACGAAATCGAGCGCGCGATCAAGGACGAGGGCCAGGTGCTGCTCGGCTGGCGCGACGTGCCGGTCGACAATTCGGACCTCGCCGAGCCGGCGAAGAGGATCGAGCCCGTAATCCGGCAGGTATTCATCGGCCGCGGCAAGCGCGTCACCGTCACCGATGCGCTCGAGCGCAAGCTCTACATCATCCGCAAGAGCTCCGGCCACGCCATCCAGGCGCTGCGCCTCAAGCACGGCAAGGAGTTCTACGTGCCGTCGATGTCGGCGCGCA
>JANMUO010000376.1:0-5150 GCA_031391655.1 Betaproteobacteria bacterium | reverse complement strand
GCGGCCAGCACGATGGGGGTTGCGGGTTTCATGGCGTCGCTCCTAGCGCTTGATGCCCGGGCCGCGATACACCTGCCCGTTGGCGTTGACCGTGATGTAGGTGAGCAGGGCGCTCAGCGTCTCGGACGTGTAGCCCGGCTCGGGGAAGCGCTGCTGGCGGTAGCAGTCGTTCAGGCGCCACTGAAGGGAGTGCATCACGCCACCTGTCATGCGGTAGCCCGGCCAGCCCTGCACCGCGCGGATCGCCTGCGCCGGCTTGGTGAAGTTGGGCAGCGGCTGCGTGCGGATGCGCTTGTCGTCCGCGCCATGGCAGCTGGCACAGGAGAAGTCGAACGCGCCGGCGCGGTAGTGGAAGATCGCCTTGCCCGCTTCATAGGACGCCCGCTCCTTCGGGTGCGACTGCGGCGCGGCGAGCTTCATGCCGCGCGATTGCGCCGCGACGTAGGTGACGATCGACACCGGGTCCGGGGTGCGCACCAGGCTGCTGAACGGCGCCTTGGCGAGCTCCTCGTAGGTGAAGCCCTGCAGCGTGATCATGCAGTGCACGATGCGCGCTTCGGCGTCCATCACGCGGTCCACGTCGGCGAAGTAGCGCGGCATCTGCGCGTAGGCGCCCTTCACCACGCCGGGCCCCAGGCCGAGGTCGCATTTCTCCAGCGAGGCGTTCTTCGGGCCGCGTGGCTTCTTCCACAACTCCTCGCCCTTCACCTCGAAGAGCTCGGCCGGGTTGTCCTGCTCCATGATCTCGCGGAACTTGTCGAATTCCGCGGCGGTGGGATCGGGCGTTTGCGCCTGCGCGGCAAATGCCGCCGCCAGCGCGCCCAGCAGCAGCGCTCGTCTCATCGACCCTCCTCCTGTCAACGACTTGTCAGGAATCGGCGCGGACGGTCGTTTCGTCCGAGCGCGTTTCGCCTTTGTTGTCTTTCCACGTGATCACGATCTTGTCGCCGGCCCTGGCGCCCTTCACCTTGAACGCGAATACCGGATTGCGCGAGATGGCCTGGCTGATGTCGGCGCTGAACACCGGCTTGCCGTTGAGCGTGGCGGTAATGGTTTGGATGAAATGCAGCGGCACGATCTTGCCGGCGCCGTCCTTCCTCTGGCCGGTCTCCATCGGGTGAGCCACCAGCACGCGCACGTCGGCGACGTCCCCTTGCAGGGTGGCGCGGATTTTCATCGGGTCTGCCATGTCGTCCTCTCCCTTATCCGCCGCAGCCGCCGATGGTGACCTTCACTTCCTTCGCGGCGGTGTAGAACTTGCCGCCCGCGGCGACCACCACGCGCACCGGCGTGGATTCGCCGATCTTCGCGCGCAGGTGCACGAACGGCACCGCGCCCTGCGAAAAATCGAAGGTGCCCGTGTAGGGGAAGGGATTCTTCTCGATGAACACGGAGATCGCGGTGGTGCCCGGAATGTTGCTAGTGACGTCGATCGGCACCACGGCGCCGTTCTCGGCGATGTCGGGGGCGCGGATCTCGATCGCCTTGCTCTCCTCCATGCTGCCGACGCCGAGCGCCTTCATGCCGTCGGCGGTGCTCTTCGCCTCGAAGGCGCCCTTGTTCCAGTCGGCGAAGGCCCGCAACGGCGCCAGGGCGGCCAAGGCGCCGAGCGCCTGGACCAGGATCCTGCGTGTCATGGCCATGTCCTTGTCTCCTCACTCCATTTCGCGAAGGGGGAAGACTACTCAAATCCCCCCGCGCTGCACAAGCCCGGACCCGGCCCGGAGCGCACGTAAATTTGATTTGCCCCATAACTTGGCCTAATTTCCCCGCCGGAGACCGGTTTTGCTAGGCTGGCGCACACTGGAGGAGGCGAGCATGGAGAACCAAGTCAAGAAGGCATTGAGCCGGCGCGATTTCCTTGCCGGCGTGGCGGGCGCAAGCGCGCTGGCGACCACGGCAGGCGAGGTGCTCGCGCAGGCGGCGCCCGCGACGGCCCCGGGTACGATGTCCAACGACGACATCAAGGCCGAGAAGGTGCCGGCGATGGAATGGCACTCGGACCGCCCGATCACCGGCAGCCTGCCGGCGCACGAGCACGACTTCGACGTCACGCCGAACCACCGCATGTTCGTGCGCAACAACCTGATGACCCCGCTCATCGACATCAACAGCCACCGGCTGACGGTGAAGGGTCTGGTGGACAAGGAGTTGACGTTCTCGGTGTTCGAGCTGGCGAAGGAGTTCAAGACGGTGGCCCTCCAGGGCATGCTCGAGTGCGCTGGCTCCGGGCGCTCGGCGTACCAGCCCAAAGCGAGCGGCACGCCCTGGCTGCCGACGGGTGGCATGGGTTGCCCGGAGTGGGGCGGGGTGCGCTTGCGCGACGTGTTGCAGGCCGCGGGCCTGAAGCCCGGCGCGGCGCACGTGGCGGGCCAGGGCGGCGACCCGGGCGCGATCGCCACCGCGGCACCGGTGATCCGCTCCATCCCGATGAAGAAGGCCATGGACGAGGACACGCTCATCGCCTGGTCGATGAACGGGGCGCCGCTGCCCTTCGTGCATGGCTATCCGCTGCGCCTGGTGGCGCCGGGCTGGGTCGGCTCGGCTTCCACCAAGTGGCTGCATACGCTGACGGTGCTCGACGCGCCCTTCAAGGGCACCTACATGGATTCGAGCTACCGCGTACCGAAGAACGCGGTGGAGCCCGGCAGCAAGATGCCGGCCGATGCCGTCTCGACGGAAGCCTGGCCGATCAAGTCGATCATCACCTCGCCGGCGCCGAATGCGACGTTCAAGGCCGGCGCGACCGTGACCGTGCGGGGCCGCGCCTGGGTCGGCGAAGGCAGCGTGGACCGCGTGGAGATTTCCACCGACGAAGGCAAGACCTGGCGCAACGCGCAGCTCGCGAAGAGCACCGGGCGTTACGCCTGGCGCACCTTCACCTACGAGCACAAGGCGGACGCACCGGGCTACATGACCTTCCTCGCGCGCGCCTGGGACGACCGCGGCAACGCGCAGCCCGCGCAGCCGCACTGGAATCCGCTGGGCTACTTCTGGAACGCCTGGCACCGCGTCGGAGTGCTCGTTGCATAGGCTCTGGCTGTGCGCGGCGCTGCTCGCCGGAGCCGCGCAAGCGCAGGAAAAGCTGATTTCGGGCCCGGGCTCCACGCTGACCGAGAACAAATGCAAGATCTGCCACGAGCTGAAGCACATCCAGCGCGCGCAGCTCTCGCCGGGTGAGTGGGCGGACAACCTGAAGAACATGAAAGAGCGAGGCACGCCGATGGACGAGGCGGAGACGGCGGTGATCCACCGCTATCTCTCGACCTACTACAACCGCGCGCAACCGGCGCCCGCGCCCTCGCCCGACACGCTGGCGGCGGGCGGGGACGACCCGGTACAGAAACTCCTCAACGCCAATGCCTGCGTCGGCTGTCACGCGGTGGACAAGCGGGTGGTCGGGCCTTCTTTCCGGGAAATCTCGGCAAAGTACGCTGGCGATGCCGGCGCGGCGGCGCGCCTGTCGGCAAAAGTCCGCAATGGCGGTACCGGCGCCTGGGGACAGGTGCCGATGCCGCCCAATCCCGGGATTCCGGAGGCTGACCTTCAGGCGATGGTCAAGTGGGTACTCACCAATTAACAAGGGGGTTGAACATGCGTCACGCCATTGCGGTTCTCGGACTGGGTCTTCTCGCCGGCTGCGGCACGCTGGGCGGTGCGGATCCGAAGGCGAACGTGGCCGAAGACAGGGTCGTTTATCACGTGAACGACAGCGCGCAGCAGGCGGTCGCCGCTCTGCGCAACATCGGCAACCACCTGGAAGTGAATCCCAAGGCCAAGATCATCGTGGTGACGCACGCGCAAGGCGTGGACTTCCTGTTCAAGGAAGCGCGCGACAGTAACGGCAACCCCTACAACGTCACGGTGGAGGGGCTCAAGGAGCGCGGCGTGCAGTTCGACGTGTGCGAGATCACGCTGCGCAACCGCAAGCTGGGCCGGGAGAAGTTCATTCCGGAGGCCGTTTTCGTACCTTCCGGCGTGGCCGAGATCACGCGCCTGCAGCAGCGCGAAGGCTACGCCTACCTGCGGCCGTAGCGCCGCACCAGCCAAGGCACGATCACCAATAGCGCGGTCACGGCGAGGAACGCCGCCGAGATCGGCTGCGTGAGGAACACCATGGGGTCGCCCTGGCTGATCGAGAGCGCGCGGCGGAACTGGGTCTCGGCCAGCGGCCCGAGGATGAGGCCGATCACCGCCGGCGCCACCGGGATGTCGAAACGCCGCATGACGAAGCCGAGCAGCCCGAAGACATACAGCGTGACGAGGTCGATCCAGGACTGGTGCAGGCTGTAGGCGCCCAGCGTTGCGAAGACGAGGATGCCGCCTTAGAGCATCGGCCGCGGGATCTGCAGCACCTTCACCCAGATGCCCACCAGCGGCAGGTTGAGGATCAGCAGTAGCACGTTGCCGACATACAGGCTCGCGATCAGCCCCCACACAAGGTCGGCCTGGGATTGGAACAGGAGCGGCCCGGGCTGGATGCCGTAGTTCTGGAACGCGCCCAGGAGGATTGCCGCGGTGGCCGAGGTCGGGATGCCAAGCGTGAGCAGCGGCACCAGCACCCCGGTGGCGGAAGCGTTGTTGGCCGCCTCCGGCCCGGCCACGCCCTCGATGGCGCCCTTGCCGAACTCGTCAGGATGCTTGGTCAGCTTCTTTTCCACCGCGTAGGAGAGGAAAGTGGGGATCTCGGCGCCGCCCGCGGGAATGGTGCCGAACGGAAAACCGATGAACGTGGCGCGCAGCCACGCCGGCCAGGAGCGCCTCCAATCGGACTTCGACATCATCAGGGAGCCGGAGAGCTTTTCCATCGTCTCGGGCAGGCGGCTGGTGTAGGCAGCCATATACAAGGCCTCGCCCACCGCGAACAGGCCCACGGCCAGCACCACCACGTCGATTCCATCGAGCAGTTCCGGCACGCCGAAAGCAAAGCGCGGCGCGCCGGTCTGGCCGTCGATGCCCACGAGCCCGAACAGCAGCCCGAGGAACAGGCTTGCCAGTCCGCGCGAAGTGGAACTCCCCAGCACCGCCGCGACCGTGGTGAAAGCGAACACCATCAGCGCGAAATACTCCGCCGGCCCGAACTTCAGCGCCACCTCCACCACCAGCGGCGCGAGCAACGTGAGCAGCACCGTGGCGATGGTGCCGGCGAC
>JANMUO010000332.1:0-20097 GCA_031391655.1 Betaproteobacteria bacterium | reverse complement strand
GCAGCGGTGGGCGAAAGATGCCGAATCCAGAGGAGCATGTCAATGTCTCCGAGGGAAAATCACGCACTTTCCCGGCTCGGCGCGGCGTGCACGCAACCGGCGCACCGCCGCATGAACGCGGTGCGCGCACGCCACTTCGAGAGGAAATAGTTCGTGATTTTCCCTCGGAGACATTGACATGCTCCTCTGGATTCGGCATCTTTCGCCCACCGCTGCACCGCGGCGGGAAATATCCGGATCTCTAGAGTTCCGTTCCGTTCAGAGGAGAAACACAGATGGCGAAGAAAAAAGCGAAAAAGGCAGGGAAGAAGCGTAAGCCAAATGCGGCGTTCATGAAGCCCATGAACCCGAGCGCAGCGCTCGCGGCGGTCATCGGTTCGAGCGCCCAGCCGCGCACCGAAGTGACCAAGAAGATCTGGGGCTACATCAAGCGCAACAGCCTGCAGGACAAGAAGAACCGTCGCATGATCAATGCCGACGACAAGCTCAAGACCGTGTTCGGTGGCAAGTCGCAAGTCTCGATGTTCGAGATGACCAAACTGGTCAACAAGCACCTGAAATAACCGGTTCAGGGGAGTCAGGAAAAGGCCGGGAGGCCACGCCTCCCGGCCTTTTTATTGGGACAGACCCCGGCTTCTTCTTTTCTCGGGGGTCTGTCCCACGTTTCAAGTAAATAGGGTCTGTCCCTATTTTTGATGGTATTTGGTGACCAGCTCCACTTCGTTCTTCGACCCGAGCACCACCGCCACGCGCTGGTGCAGCCTCTTGGGCTGCAGGTCGAGGATCGGGGTCTTGCCGTCGGTGGCTGCGCCGCCCGCCTGCTCGACGATATAGGCCATCGGATTGGCCTCGTACATCATGCGCAGGCGCCCTTGCGTGTACTTCGCGTCGCGCGGGTACATGAAGATGCCGCCGCGCGACAGCACGCGGAACACGTCCGCCACCATCGAGGCCACCCAGCGCATGTTGAAGTCCTTGCCGCGCGGGCCGTCCTTGCCGGCGAGGCACTCGTCGATGTAGCGCCGCACCGGCGGCTCCCAGCGCCGCTGGTTGGAGACATTGATGGCGAACTCCGCCGTGTCCTCGGGAATGCGGATCTCCGGGTGGGTGAGGACGAAGGTGTAGGTCTCGCGGTCCAGCGTGAAGCCGTGCGAGCCGTCGCCCACCGTGAGCACGAACAGGGTGGTCGGCCCGTAGACAGCGAAACCGGCCGCCACCTGCTTGCGCCCGGGCTGCAGGAAGGCGGCTTCGTTCGCCTCGCACTGCTTGCCGCTCGCCTCCTTGGGGCAACGCAGCACGGAGAAGATGGTGCCCACCGAGATGTTGACGTCGATGTTGGAGGAGCCATCCAGCGGATCGATGAGCAGCAGGTACTCGCCCTTGGGGAAGTTCGTCGGGATCGGATGCGGCTGCTCCATCTCCTCGGAGGCGAGCGCGGCGAGGTTGCCGCCCCACTCATTGGCCTCCAGCAGGATCTCGTTGGACAGCCGGTCAAGCTTCTGCACCACCTCGCCCTGCACGTTTTCGGTGCCCGCGGAGCCGTGGCCGTCGGCCAGGGCCCCCTTGCTGACGCGGGTGCTGATCGCCTTGCACGCGCGCGCGATGGTTTCGATGAGCAGGCGCAGGTCGGCGTTGATGTTGCCGGCGTGCTGGCGCTGGATGAGGAACTGGGTGAGGGTTACTCGGCGCATCGAGGGCTCATTTTAACCGGCGCCAGGCGATGCCCGCGCCGGAGAACAGGAACGCCGCCATGGACCAGAACACCGGCGCCATGCCGAGCGCGGCGCCCAGCGCCCCCATGGCAAGCGGCAGGAAGGTGTGGCTGCCGTTCAGCATTGTGGTGCGCACGCCGATCACCTCACCCTGGCGCCCCGGGGGCGAGGCGGCGTAGAGCAGCGACATGATGAACGGCTGCGCGCAGCCCAACCCGAGGCCGAGGAGGAACGACAGCGCCATCAGCAGGGGCACGCTCGTGGCGAGCGGGAAGAGGGCGTAGGAGACGCCGGCGATCGTCATCGCCACGATCACCATCGGCCACTCCTTTAAGCGCCGCGACAGCGCCGGCATGGCCAGGCGCACCGCGAACGTGGCGGCGGCGAAGGTGCCCATGATCACGCCGATGGTGGAGGCCGAGAGCTGGATGCTGGAGCCGTAGACGGGCATGACAAAGGTATAGAGGTCCCAGCCCATCGCCAGCACCGCGCTGGCGATGAACGCGCCGCGCAGACGTGGCTCGCGCAACAGGTCCGCGATGCGGCGCTCCCCGCCCTGGTGCAGCGCACCCGCCGGGCCCGGCAGCAGGTGGCGCCGGCCGTAGAGCAGGAGCGTGGCGAGCGCGGGGAAGGCCGCCAGCGCCAGGAAGGCGGCGCGGTGGCCGACGCCGTCGATGGCGAAGCCGGCCAGCAGCGGGCCGCAGAAGCCGCTGATGGAAAAACCGAGTGCGAACCAGCTGAAGTTCACCGCGCGGTCGGCAGGCGTGCCGAGCTGGCCGATCACGTTGTTCAGCGCCACGTGGTAGTAGAGGAAGCTCGTACCGATCAGCACTGCCGCGAGGTGCAGCGCGGCGAGGGTCGGCCACAGGCCGGGCAGCGCCACGGCGGCAACCAGGGCGGCGGAACTGAAGAGCATCGGCCGCAGCGGACCGATGCGGTCGATCAGCCGCCCGACATGCACCGCGAGCAGCATCGGCAGGAAGGCGTACAGCGCCATCAGCACGCCGACGGTGAGCGGCGTGGCGCCCAGGTGGATGCCGTAGAGCGCGATGGTCATCCGGCTGCCCACGAACGCGACGTGGGTCAGCACGGTGAGGACGATCGCGAGTCGCAGCGTCACGCCATGGCGCTTACGGCCAGAGCGGCAATCCGGCGAGGCCGGCGGTCTCGGGCTGGCCCATCATCAGGTTGGCGTTCTGCACGGCCTGGGCGGAGGCGCCCTTGCCGAGGTTGTCGATGGCGCCGATCGCCACCACGAGCCCCGTGCGCGCATTCACCGCGTAGGACAGGAAGCACAGGTTGGAGCCGGTGGCCCAGCCGGTGTGCGCGCTGCGCCCTTTCTCGGCGGCGGCGAGCCTCACGAAGGGCTCATTTCGATACATCGCCTGCGCCGCTTCCAGCAGCTTCGCGGCGGTGACCGCGCCCTTCGGACGCGCGTAGCAGGTGGCCAGTATCCCGCGGGTCATCGGCACCAAGTGCGGCGTGAAGGCGATGGTCGCCTTCTTCCCGCCCACCTGCGCCAGCGCGGTTTCCATTTCCGGCACGTGCGGGTGCGCTTCCAGCCCGTAGGCGAACACGTCCTCGTTGGTCTCGGCGTAGCCGAAGTCGCTCGCGCCGCCGCGGCCGGTGCCGGTGATGCCGCTCTTGGCGTCGATGACGATGCCCTCGGACTCGACCAGGCCTTCCTTCACCAGCGGTGCGAGCGCGAGCAGCGCCGCGGCCGGGTAGCAGCCGGGATTGGCCAGCCGGTGGACGCCGCGGATCTTCTCGCGCTGCCCGGGCAGCTCGGTGAGGCCGTAGGTCCAACCCTCGACAAAGCGATGGTCGCCGCCAACGTCCACGATGCGGATGTCCTTCGCGACCTTCGCCAGCGGCTCCTTCGACTTGCCGGTGGGAAGCGACGCGAAGAGGAGGTCGATGCCGGAGATCTTTTCCGGCGCGAAGGGCTGGATCACCAGCTTGCCGGCGGCATGGCCGCCGAGCGCGGGAAAGCGCTGCGCGAGCGCCTGGCCGGCGGTGGATTCACCGCCGACGTAGGCAATCTCGAACGAGGGGTGGCCCGCGCACAGCCGCAGCAGTTCGCTGCCGCCGTAGCCGCTGACGCCGACGATGCCGATCTTCATGACCGGCATCGTAGCAAATCCGCGCTTACACCTGCCCGGGGGCGCGTGCCTGCAGCGCGGCGATGCGCTGCTCGAACGGCGGGTGCGTGGAAAACAGCGCCATGAAGCTCGAGGGCTTGTTGGTGATGCCCGCGGTCTGGATCGCGGCCGGCAGTGCGCCGGGCTCCAGGCCGCCCAGCCGCGCGAGCGCGTTGATCATCGGCCGCGGCGAGCCCAGCAGCTGGGCCGAGGCCGCGTCGGCGCGGAATTCGCGCTGGCGCGAGAACCAGGCCACGATGACCGAGGCGAGGATGCCGAACACGATCTCGCACACGATGACGGTGATGTAGAAACCCGGCCCGATGCCGCGCTCGGTGCGGAAGATCGTCTTGTCCACGAAGAAGCCGACCACGCGCGCGAGGAACACCACGAAGGTGTTCACCACGCCCTGGATGAGCGTCAGCGTCACCATGTCGCCGTTGGCGATGTGGCCGATCTCGTGGCCGAGCACGGCCTCGACCTCTTCCTTGCTCATCGACTGCAGCAGGCCGCTGGAGACGGCAACGAGGGAGGCGTTCTTGAACGCGCCGGTGGCGAAGGCGTTGGGCGCGCCTTCGTAGACGGCCACTTCCGGCATGCCGATGCCCGCCTTCTCGGCGAGCTGCTTGACGGTGTTCACCAGCCAGTACTGGGTGGTGCCTTCCGAGCCGTCGATCACCTTGGCGCCGGTGGACCACTTGGCGGCGGTCTTGGACATCAGGAGCGAGATGAACGAGCCGGCGAAACCCACCACCGCCGAGAACACCAGCAGCCCCATGTAGTCGATGCCGTTGGCCGACAGCCACTGGTTCAGGCCGAACACATTGATGATCACCGACAGCAGCAGGACCACCGCCAGGTTGGTGGCCAGGAACAGGACAACGCGTTTCATCTTAAGATTGCCTCCTTGATATGCGCGGCATGGTAGCCGAATGTTTGGGGTCCTTCCGGCGTTTTCAAGCCGTGCTGGCGCTCGCCCTTGCGGCCTGCGCGCAGCAGCCCCCGGTATTGGAGCAGCAGGTGTTCCTGCAAGTTCCCACGTCCCAGGCGGCGTCGCTGCCGGTGCCGGCCGAGGTCGCCGCCTCCGGCGCGCGTACCCTAATCGAATACCGGCGCCAGGTTTCCGAGCTTCTGCACGCCGCCAACGCCAAGGACGTCTTCGCCGGCACCCCGCCCAACCCGCTGCGCGCGGTGATCGTGGTGTACGTGGAGGTGGACGCCGACGGCGTGCTGCGCATGCTGCACCTGTACCGTGCGCCGCCTCATTCGCCGGAGCTGGTGGACGAGGTGGAGCGCGCCTGGCGGCGGCTGGGACCGCAGTTGCCGCGGCCGCTGCCGGAGCTGATGGCGCTGCAGGAGCGCCTCGTCTTCACGCAGACCTGGCTGTTTGACTATGAAGGCCGGTTCCGGCTGCGCAACCTGTCGCTGCCGCAGGATGCACTGCCCGTCGAAGACGAGTCCTAGCGGTCCTCCAGCACCATGCGCGCGCCTTTTTCGGCGATTGCGGTGGTCGGCGCGTTGGTGTTCCCCGAGGTGATGCGCGGCATGATCGAGGCGTCGATCACCCGCAGCCTGTCGATGCCGCGCACGCGCAGGCGCTCGTCCACGACGCTGCCCATCGCGCAGGTGCCCACCGGATGGAAGATGGTGGTGCCGAGCTCGCCGGCCGCCTTCTCCAGTTCCTGCTCCGACTGAACTGCGGGACCCGGCCGGAACTCCTCCGGCCGGTATTTCGCCAGCGCCTTCGCCGCCATGATGCGGCGCGTGAACCGCATCCCGTCCACCGCCACCTTGCGGTCCTCCGGCGTGGACAGGTAATTCAGCTTGATCTCCGGGTAGGTCGCCGGTTCCTTTGACTTGAGGCGTACCCAGCCTCGCGCGCTCGGCCTCAGGTTGCACACGCTGGGCGTGATGGCGGGGAAGGGGTGCAATGGGTCGCCGAACTTGTCCAGGGACAGGGGCTGCACGTGCCATTCGATGTTGGCGGTGGGCTGCGAGGGATCGCTCTTCCCAAAGGCGCCAAGCTGCGAGGGCGGCATGGTCAAGGGGCCCGTCTTGAAGAGCAAATACTCCAACCCCATCGCCGCCTTGCCGAACAGGCTGTTGGCCCTCTCGTTCAAGGTCCTCACGCCGTGCACCTTGTACTGCATGCGGATCTGCAAATGGTCATGCAGGTTCTCGCCAACTCCCGGAAGGTCGTGGATCACGCCGATGCCATGAGACTGCAGAAGGTTTCCAGGACCGATGCCTGAGAGCTGCAGCAGTTGCGGTGATCCGATCGCGCCGGCGGCGAGGATCACCTCGCGCGAGGCTTTTGCGGAGCGCGAGTCGCCGCCGGCGCGAAACTCGACGCCCGTGGCGCTCCGGCCTTCGCAACGGACGCGCGTTGCGTGGACTCCGGTAAGGACAGTCAGATTGGGCCTCTTCAATACCGGTCTCAGGAACGCCTTGGTCGCGCTCCAGCGAACTCCTTTCCTCTGCGTCATCTGGAAATACGCGCAGCCACTGTTGTCCCCGGTATTGAACGTGCGAATGGGCGGAATCCCGCACTCTTCGGCAGCCAAACGCCAAGCATCGAGCACCTCCCACCGCACCCTGGGATCCTCGACTCTTACTTCGCCGCCCGCGCCATACGAATCCACTGCGCCATGCTCGTAGTCCTCCAACTGTTGAAACAGCGGCAGCATCTCCTTCCACGACCACCCTGAATTCCCTTGCGACGCCCAGAAATCCCAATCCTCCTTCTGCCCCCGCATGTGGATCATGGCGTTGATCGAGGAACACCCTCCCAGCACGCGCCCCCGCGCATAGTGAATGGAGCGGTTGGCGAGGTGCGCGTCGGGCTCGGTGCGGTAGCACCAGTCGGTGCGCGCATTGGCGATCGTGTAGAGGTAGCCGACCGGCACGTCGATCCAGAACCAGTCGTCGCGGCCGCCGGCCTCCAGCAGCAGCACCGACACCGACGGATCCGCCGACAGGCGGTTGGCCAGCAGGCAGCCGGCGCTGCCGGCCCCCACGACTACGTAATCGGCTACGTATTGGTCCTTAGCCATTCCTGCCGTGCCGGCGCGTCTAAGTGGCAAGTGCGGCGCAAGGCGCGCCGGACCCTGAAACCCAACCCAAGGAGATTTACCATGAAACGCATCGTGATCGCTTCGCTGTTCAGCCTGGCCGCCGCTCCCGTGTTCGCAGCCACCCCGTCCTTCAACGACTTCCCCGAGCAGGGCCAGGTGGAAGCCGGCCGCGCCGCGGTCGTCACCATCATCGCCCCGTCGTTCAACGACCAGGCCGACCTGGACGCCAGCCGCGCCGCGGGCCTCGCGGGCCGCGCAGCGGTGGAAATCGCGGGCACCTCGACCGTGATCTGGACCCCGGCGTACTAAGAGTTTCTCCCTGTAGTGCCCCCCGAAAGGCCACCGGCTTCCCCTGCCGGTGGCCTTTCCCTTTTGGCGAAGCCGAACGCCACCATCACTTCCTGCACCGCCGGCCGCATTGGCTCGGGCGTGCGCTCGCGCCACTCCTCGAGGTAGGCGCGGAATGTCGCCGGCACCGGCGCCTCGGCCAGGTTGAGGTAGGCCAGCGCCTTCAGGCGCGATTCGCGCGAGAAGATCTCCAGCAGCCGCATGGTGGCGGCCTCGTTGCGCTTGCGCTGGTAGGGATCCGCGCGCAAGGCGGATTCATTGCTCTGCAGCCAGGCGGCGAGGTCCATGCCGAGCGCCTCGCGCCGGTGCTGTTCGCCCAGCACCATGTCGGCAAAGCCGGCGTAGGGCGCACCCGAGGTCTCCGGCGTGCGCGCGGCCATGCGCCGCAACGCATGCACCGACAGCATCTCGCACAGCGCTTCCTCGAACCACTGGTGCCGGGCGCCCTGCGGGTCGCGCGCGTGGCGTTCAAAGTTGGTGAGGATGTGGCCCAACTCGTGGGCGAACTCGTAGGCGTAGTGGGCCCAGTTGGCGCCGCGGGCGCGCAGCACCACATGGAACTCGCCGCGGAGCGTGCGCTGGAAAAGCACCATCGGCGCTGCACCGGTCGGGGAGGCCAGGACGCGCACCGGCGCATCGCCGGGAAACAGCGGCGCCAGCTCGCGCGCCGTGGCCTCCAGCACGCGCACGATGTCGCCGGTCGCCACTTCACCCCAGTCGGCGTCCGCAACGCGCACCTCGATGGTGACTGCGTGCGCTACGCCGGTGGCGAGCGACAGGGCGGCAAGGGCGGCGGCGAGGAGACGCACGCCGCCATTCTAAGCACTAGGGGCGCATCAAATCGCAGAGGATGGCCATCCGCACCAGCTCGGCCAGCGAGCGCGCCTGCATCTTCTCCATCACCTTGGCGCGGTGGACTTCAACCGTGCGCGTCGAGAGGCCAAGGCGCGTGGCCACCAGCTTGTTCGGCCGGCCCTCGGCCACCAGCAGCAAGACTTCGCGCTCGCGCGGCGTGAGGGTCTCGATGCGCGCTTCGACCTCGGCGCGGCCGTTGCCCTGGCCGTCGCGGGCGCGCAACAGGGCGCGATTCACGGCGTCGATCAGCACCTGGTCGTTGAACGGTTTCTCGATGAAATCGCTCGCGCCCGCCTTCATTGCGCGCACCGCCATCGACACGTCGCCGTGGCCGGTGATCAGCACCACCGGCAGCGGGACATTGCGCTCCCGCAACGCCTCCTGCAACTCCAGCCCGCTCATGCCGGGCATGCGCACGTCGCACACCAGGCACTCCTGCCCGCCGGGCCGCCAGGCGCCGAGGAATTCCTGCGCGCCGGCATAGGCGCGGCTCTGCAGGCCGACCGAGCGCAACAGGAGGGCCAGCGATTCCCGGATCGCCGACTCATCGTCCACCACGTGCACCACGGCTTCAGGCATCGGCAGGTTCCAGTTCCTGGGCGGACGGCAGCACCAGGTGGAAGGCCGCACCCTGCGCCTCGGGGCTGGCCCACAGGCGCCCGCCGTGGGCGTCGGCGATCGAGCGGCTGAGTGGCAGGCCGATGCCGATGCCGTCGGCCTTGGTGGTGTAGAAGGGCTCGAACACCCTGTCCTGCGATTCGGGGGACAGGCCAGGGCCGGTGTCGCGCACCGTGAACTGCACCCCGCCGTCGGTGGCACGGCCGATGGCGAGCGCGACTTCGCGCCGCGCGCTGTCGGCGCTGTTCACGGCTTCGACGGCGTTGCGCACCAGGTTCAGCAGCACCTGCTGCACCTGGATGGAATCGGCGAGCACCTGCGGCAAGCCGGGCTCGACGGCCAATTTCAGCTCCACGCCGCTCTGGCGCGCCTCGGCGGCCGCCAGGCGCATGACCTCGGTGGCGAGGAACCCGGGCTCGACCAGCGCCATCTGGCTTTCCTCGCCGCGCACGAATCCGCGCATCTTGCGCACGATCTCGCCGGCGCGCTCGGCTTCGGCGGCGACGCGCTGCATCACCTCCTCGGCCTCGCCGGGCTGCGCCTTGCCCGAGCGCAGCAAGCGCAGGCACGCCGAGGCGTAATTGGCGATGGCAGTGAGGGGCTGGTTGATCTCGTGCGCAATGGCGCTCGCCATCTCGCCCATGGAGGACACGCGCGACACGTGCGCCAGCTGCTGCAGGTGCTGGCGCGCCTGTTCCTCGGCACGGCGCCGGTCGGTCACGTCGCGCGCCACGGAAACCACGAACTGCGGCCGGCCGTCGGCACCCAGCACGGCACGCGCCAGCACCGCCACCCAGCGCCAGCCCCGGGGCGTGAGCACGCGGTGCTCGTGGCTGTTCTGGTAGGGCGGCGAGAGCACTTCCTGCCAGCCCTCGGCAATGCAATTGCGTTCCTCGTCGTGCAGGCGCACGGCGTCGGGCAGGCTGCGGCCGATGAACTCCGATTCCGGCTTGCCGTAGAAATCCCGGTGCGAAGGGCTGACGTACTGGATGCGGCCGTCGATGCCGTACTTGGCCACCAGGTCGGTCTGGTGGTCCACCAGCAGGCGGTATTTCTCCTCGCTCTCGCGCAGCGCGCGCTGGCTGGCGGCAAGCTGCTGGCGGCCGGCGGAGAAGATGAGGGAAGTGCCGCCCAGCACCAGGAGGAAGAGGTACAGCTCCGCAAGATTGCCGTAGGCGCCGCCTACGGTGATGTGCGCGTCGCCGAACGGGCCGCGGCCGAAACCGGTCCCCGCCACCGCGACCACGCCGATGAGGAAATACAGCGTCGCGGTTTCGCGCGGACCAAAGCGCGCCGCCGCCCAGAACAGCACCGGAAACATTGCATAGGGCAGCGAGGCCACCAGCAGCATCGGCTGCAGCATGCTGGCGAACACGCCGAGCGACGCGGCGGCGGCGCTGGCATACAGCAGGACCGCCTCGGCGCGCTCGCCGGGCCGCAGGCGCTGGCCGCGGGAATTTGCCCAGGCGAGCACCATCGGCACCAGAAGCAGGATGCCGGCCATCTCGCCCAGCAGTGCCGCCTTCACCAACGCGTGCGTCGGCATCGGCAGTTGGTCGTCCTGCAGGGCGTACTGCGCGAAAGCGCGTACGCTGTTCAGAACCGGCGACACCGTGGCGCCGATGAACACCAGCTTGACCATGTCGCGCACCCGCGTAAGGGCGGGGTTGAATTGGAATGCGCGCACCAGCAGCCACCAGGTGAGCCAGATCTGGGCGGTGGTGAGGGCCCCCGAGAGCAGCACCATGCCCGGTGCCTTCTGGCCCATGATGCCGCAAAGCAGGGTGCCCAAGGCGATGCCGGGCAGGGCCCGAGTGCCAAGCAGCAGCAGGGCGGAGATGCCTACGCCGGAGGCGAACCAGACCACCGCCGTCTCCGCGGCATAGCGCAGCAGGCTCAAAGCGAGCTCGGAGGCCGCCGCATAGAGCACGGCCACCAGCACGTTCGGCAGGATCCACTTGCGCAGCATGGGCGTAACGCTAGCAGCAATTGGCCGGGCGATCATCCGTAGTACTACCTAAGCAAGGTGGTAGCGGCCCGGATTTCCCGCCCGTGCGATGGCGTCCATGATGCTGGCCATGCAATCCGTGCAAGCCCTGCCTCCCCAAGCCGTCGCCGGCGGCCGCCGCTACCGCATCGCGGTGTCGCCATCGGTACTGACTGCCGAGCTGCTCGCCGAACTGGCGAGCGGCGAGCGCTTCTGGGGCGAGGCGCAGTTGTTCCTCGCGGACACGTTGTTCGAGGGGTGCTGCCTGACACCGGCTCGCAGCCGTGCGCGTTTCGGCGCGCTGGGGCTGCGGCCCGGCCAGCTGCACGCCGACGTGGCCGACTTCGGCGATCCAGTGCGCGCTGCGGCCGCCTACGAGCAGCAGCTGCGCGCGGCGTTTGCGCTGGGACCGCACGACGTTCCGCGCTTCGACGCAGTCGTGCTCAGGCCGGGCGCGCTGGCGGAGCTGCCCGATGAGATTGGCCGGCTGGCTGTCGCCGCCTATTCCGCTTCCCGTCGCCGCCGCTACGTCACGCTGACCGCTGAAGTGATTCACAACGCCGCACTTGTCACAGGAGGCTGAACGCCATGCCCATCGCCACTTCAGAGCTCGACCAGCACCGCGATTACCTCTACGCCTTTGCGCTGCGGCGCGTGGGCGACAGCGGCCTCGCGGAGGACCTGGTGCAGGACACTTTCGTTTCCGCGCTCGGCGCGGCAGGCGGCTTTCGCGGCGAAAGCAGCGCGCGCACCTGGCTCACAGGAATCCTGAAGCACCGCATCGTCGACAGTTTTCGCGCGCCGGAGCGGGCGGTGGAAAGCCTCGATGCGCACGAGGAGGACGCGCCTGAAATCGCCTCGCCGGATTACGGCCCGGCGCAGGATTTCGAGCACGCACGGTTGGTGGAGAAGCTGGAAGGCCAGCTGGCGCGCCTCCCGGCGCGCGCTGCGCAGGCATTCGTGCTCACCGAACTGGAAGGCCGCGACGCAGCCGAGGTTTCGCGCATCCTGGGCGTGTCGCCGAACAACCTCTGGGGCATGGTGCGCCGCGCGAAGAAGAGCCTGCAGGAATCCTTCAGGCCCGTGCTCGCTGCCTAGTCAGTAGAATGTCGGCCAACCATGGCCGACAGTTCCAGCCGCACGCTGGTGTGCAGCGTGCTTTTCGTAGACCTCGAAGGGCATGCGCATCTGCCGCTGAACGAGCAAATGCGCCAGAAGCGGGCGCTGGGCTCGCTCCTGGCGCAGGAACTGGCGCAGGTGCCGAAGGCCGAACGCGTGACGCACGACATCGAAGGCGGCGCAGCGGTGGCCTTTCTTGCAGATGCCGAAGCGGCCCTGATCGCCGCCATCGGCATCCATGGCGATGCCGGCGAACTGAAGCTGCGCATGGGCCTCAACATCGGCACGGTCCACGTGGTGCAGGACCTGGGCGGGCACACAGTGCTCGTCGGGGAAGGGGTCAACGACGCGCAGCGTGTGGCCGGTTATGCGCAAGTCGGCCAGGTGCTTGCCGCCGGCGGCTACCGCGAGGTCGTGTCGCGCCTGTCCTCCGAGCACGCCGCGCTGTTCGAAGTCGTCGCGCTGGGCAGCGACTCGCGCCGGCGCGAGCACGAGCTCTTCCAGGTCCGCCTGTCTGCGCAGTCGCCGGCAGCGCAGGCGCGTGGTGGCGGGGAGGCGAGCGTGTTCGACGCCGGCCCGCACCTCATCATCTCCGGCTACGAGAGAGACGCAGTGCAAAAGGCGCTCGATGCGCTCTCCGCCAAGGGCGCGCACGTGATCTCGCCCATTACCCGGACCGGCGACAAGTGGATGGCGAGCTGCGAGCATCCCGAGGTGCGCCTGAGCGAGTGCAAAGTGGAGAAACTGGGCTACACCAGCATCGTCAGCGGGCCGACGCGCCAGGCGGTCGCGGTGAAAGTGGCGGAACTGGTGGGCGTGGGCGGCAAGCTGCAGGGCGAGATCGAGGAAGACGGCGGCGTGTGGACCGCCGTGTGCGACACGGGCGGGGCGCGTCGTTGAGGATCGGCGTCGATCTCGGGGGCACGAAAATCGAAGCCCTTGCCCTCGATGCGGCTGGCGAGGAAACCTTCCGAAAACGCGTTGCGGCGCCTCGCGGGGATTACGCGGCGACCGTCGCCGCGGTCGCAGGTTTGGTTCGGGAAGCTGGTGACGGCACCGTGGGTGTCGGTATCCCCGGCGCGCTTTCCACCGTCACCGGTCTGGTGAAAAACGCCAACTCCACGTGGCTCATCGGCAAGCCGCTGCAGCAGGACCTCGAGCAGGCGACCGGACGGAAAGTGAAATTGGCTAACGACGCCAATTGCTTTGCGCTGTCCGAAGCCGTGGACGGCGCGGGGCAGGGTGCCAAAGTGGTCTTCGGCGTGATCCTCGGCACCGGCGTGGGCGGGGGCATCGTCGTCAATCGGAATGTCCTTCTCGGCGCGAACGCCATCGCAGGGGAATGGGGCCACAACCCCCTGCCGCTGCCGGCGGGGCCGGACCTCCCCCTGAGGGACTGTTACTGCGGTCGAAAGGGTTGCATCGAAACCTACCTGTCAGGTCCGGCGCTCGAGCGCGACGGAGGCGAAAGCGCCCTCGGCACCTACGAGGAGCGCCTGGCGCGCGCGCTGGCCGGGGTGATCAATATTCTCGATCCCGACGTCGTGGTGCTGGGCGGCGGTGTCTCGAAGGTGGCGCGGCTGTACGAAAACGTGCCCAAGCTCTGGCGCAAGCACGTGTTCTCGGACCAGGTGGCCACACGCCTCCTGCCTCCGAAGCACGGCGACGCCAGCGGCGTGCGCGGCGCGGCCTGGCTCTGGGGAAGGGATGGATGAGTACGGCTACCTCTGTAGCCTGCACCCGACAATGAACGGCACCATCGAGTTCAAGTGACCCAGTAAAATGGGGGTATGAAAGCACTCATCCCAGCACTGGTTCTGGCGGTCCTGCTCGCCGGCTGCGGTACCACCACCACGGGCCGCGACAGTTGCGGCGCGCAGATTGACGCCGCGTGGAAGGACCTCGACCTCGCCAAGGCGCAGGGCTTCGCCGGCACCGTGAGCTACGGCAAGGCCCTTGCCCTGCTCACGCGGGCGAAGGCGAACCAGGCCGTCGAGGACTTCAAGGACTGCAACGAAGTCGCTTCGCGCGCCCGGTTCTACATCGCCGAGTCCCGCAAGGGCCGCTAACCGCTCCTAGGCTTCCGGCCCCTTGCCGGGACCGATGACGATGCGCGCCGAGCGCTCGAAGGTCCAGTAGGCCCAGGCCCAGTCGATCAGCACCACCAGGCGGTTCCTGAAGCCGATCAGGAAGTAGATGTGCGCGGTGAGCCAGGTCACCCAGGCAAGCCAGCCCCAGAAGTGCAGCTTGCCGAACATCGCTACCGCCGAGCTCATGCCGATGGTGGCGAGTTGGCCGTCGTCGCGATAGCGGAAAGGGCGCGAAGGCCTGCCCGCCAGTGACTCGAGGATATTGCGCGCGGCATGGCGCCCCATCTGCTTGGCGGCCGGCGCGACGCCGGGCACCGGCGGCTGGTGCGCGGCGAGCATCGCAAGGTCGCCCACTACCTGCACCTCGGGGTGGCCGGGTACCGACAGGTCCGCTTCGACGATCACTCGGCCAGTGCGGTCAAGCGGCACGCCGAGCGTCGCGCCGATCGGCGTCGCGGCCACGCCGGCGCACCAGATCACCGTGTTGGATTCCAGGCGTTCGCCGCCCAATTGCACGCCGTGCGCGTCGATGCCGGTGACGCGACGGCCGAGCCACACGGTGACGCCGAGCCGCTCGAGCTGCAGGCGCGCCCGCTCGGACAGGTCGGGAGTGTAGGACGGCAGCACGCGATCGCTGGCTTCCACCAGCACCACGCGCGTATTGCGCGGATCGAACCTGCGGAATTCCCCTTTCAGCGTGTGGCGCGCAATCTCCGCCAGCGCGCCCGCCATCTCCACGCCGGTGGCGCCGGCGCCGATCACCACGAAGGTCAGCCAGGCGGCGCGCTTCACCGGATCGGTTTCGCGCTCGGCATGCTCGAAGCCGAGCAGGATGCGGCGCCGGATTTCGAAGGCGTCCTCCAGCGTCTTCAAGCCCGGCGCATGCGCCTTCCAATCGTCGTGGCCGAAGTAGCTGTCGGTGGCGCCGGTGGCGAGGATCAGGCGGTCGTAAGTGATCTCCTCGCCGTTCTCCAGTGCCACCACACGCCGCGCAAGGTCGACGCGTTGCGCCTCGCCGTACAGCACGGTGGTGTTCTTCTGCTGCGCCAGGATGCGGCGGATCGGCTCCGCCACGGCCGGCGCGGCAAGGCCGGCAGTCGCCACCTGGTAGAGCAGCGGCTGGAACAGGTGGTGGTTGGTCCGGTCCAGCACTGTGATCTCGACCGGCGCACGGCGCAGGTCGCGCGCGGCGAACAGGCCGCCGAAGCCGCAGCCGAGGATCACGACGCGCGTGGTCATGCGGCTATCATAGCCTGCACATGGAAGCCCTCAGGATCGGACTCAAAGGTAGCGCCACGCTGGTGGTGGGCGAAGAGCACACTGCGCCGCGCGTCGGCAGCGGGCGGGTGCATGTGCTCGCCACGCCGGTGATGATCAACTTGATCGAGGCGGCGGCGCTCGAGGCGATCGAGCGCCGGCTGCCGCCGGGCCACCAGAGCCTGGGCACGGTGCTCAACGTGCGCCACATCGCTGCCACCCCTGTCGGCATGCGCGTCACGGCCACCGCCGAAGTGCTCGGCGTGGAAGGCAGGACCGTACGCTTTGGCGTCGAGGCGCGCGACGAGCGCGAGCTCATCGGCGACGGCACGCACGAGCGCGTAGTGGTGAACGTCGCCAAGTTCGACCTGCGCGTGCAGAAAAAACTGACCCCGACCTAGAAGGGGCGGTAGCCGAACAACCAGGGGTGGAAGTAGAGCAGCAGCGCGAACAGGGCGAGGCCGGCGGCCGGCCGCCACCAACCGATCTCGCGCCACACCAGCTTGTTGCGGCCCCGCGCGATGGCGGCGAAGGGAATGTTGGACGTGACCGCGGCGAAGCGTGTCCAGTGCTCGCCCAGGCGCGCGGCCTTGCGCGCGTCCTGCAGTGTCGTGCCCGCGGCGGCAAGCAAGAGGAAACCGCCGAAGAACACCACCGCCCTGAGCGAGCCCAGCGCGAGCAAGTGTGCGCCCGACCACAGCATGAGCGCCCACATGATGGGGTGACGGGTGATTCGCAGTACGCCGCGCGCCGGCTCGGGTCCTTTCAGCGCGCCTGCCTGGCCGACGAGGGTCGGGTTGGGCGCCAGCAGGCCGCAGGCGAGCAGCACGAAGGCCAAGGGCAGGGCGAGGATCGGCGCCAGGCGCAGCCCCGGCCACAGCGCCTCGACCGGCGCGGCGGCATAGGCGACTGACATCCAGGCGATGGCGGCGAGCGAGACCAGGGAGAACAGGCCGAGGTAGGCGCCTTCGCCCACCGCCCTCACTGCAAGCGCGCGCAACGGCGTGCTCGGCAGAACATGCAGTGCAAGGAACGCGAGCGCGGCGAGGATCAGGATGAGCGTGTTGTCCACTGCCGGGATTCTCGGCAGTTCGCGCTGCGCCGTCAAAGACCGCGGCGCGGCCGCGGGTCAGGCGAGGTCGATGATGAACAGCCGGATCAGGTTTTCGAGGACCTCGCGCGAGCCGACGACCATGCAGCCGACGCGACTGGCAGTCTCGCCGTTGGGCAGCACGACGCGGGAGACGTGGCGCACTTCAAGGTCGACTTCGAACGGCTCGCTCTGGGCGTGCCGGATGCGCGCACGCTCCAGCCGCGTGCCGGCGCACAGGGGAATCGCGGAGTCGGAGACCAGCATGCAGATGCCGTCAAGGCTCACGTCCGCTACCCTGGCGGCGAAGGCCTGCAGTCCCATGCGCAGGTCGCAGACCACGGGCGCCTGCGCCGGCACCAGGACGCGGGCATTGTTGCGGCGCTGCTGCATGCCCAGGATCGCAGTCGGCATACCGCATTGGATGCAGGGCTGGCCTGCGTGCACGGCCAGACGCGGCGCGTTGGCCGTGAAGGCGAACTGCGCGCCGCGGTGATTGCAACGCAAGGTGAGGGCACGCGCCGCCAGCGCCGCCGAGTTGGCGGACTTGCGGTCGGTATAGCTCAGCAACAGGTAGCCCCGCACCGGCTCGACGTACAGCAGCTGCGAAAGGAACAGCACTTGCGACGGCAGGTTCGCGGTCACGGCGTCGCCGTCCAGGAGCATGGAATCCAGCAGGCGGCTGATTTCGATCCCCGAGCGCACGAGGAGCTGGCCGGTGGTGGCCAGCCGAGAGGTGATGTCGTTCAAGTCCCCACAATGCGCAGCTTGGGTGCCGCGCTCAAGGACCAAATGCGCACTCGCGAGAAACAACGCGCACCGCGCGTCGCCCGCGCCCGACAGACTCAATGCCTCAGCGCGAACCAGGCCGCAGTGATGGCGAGAGTGATCAGCGTCACCGGCACGCCGGTGCGGGCATGGCTGCGCCAGTCTATCGCGATGCCGCGGCGGCGGGCCGCGTCCACGACGATGATGTTGGCGATCGAGCCGACGATGAGCAAGTTGCCCGCCAGGGTGCTCACCAGCGCGAGCAGCGGGCCGGAGAACGGCTCGGTCGCCGCCGGCAGCAGGAGCATCACCGCCGGTACATTCGACACCACGTTGGACAGCAGCAGCGTGGCGACGAAGAGCGGCCCGGGCTCCGTGAGCGCGACGCCGGCGTCGGCCAGCGCCTTCAGCGCCTCCGTGGTGAGTACGGTCTGCGCGAGGGCGTGGTTCACCACGAAAAGCCCGATGAACAGGACCAGCAGCTCCCAGTCCACCAGGCCGAGCATCTTTTGTGAATGGAGCTTGCGGCTCATGAGCAGGAGCCCGGCGCCGGTGAGCGCCGCCACCTCGCGAGGCATGCTGCTGAACAGGAATACCGCAAGCAGCGCGGTGGCGACGGCAAGGCCCTTGGCGGTCTGCCAGCGGTCGTAGGGCATATCTTCCTGGCGCCGCTCGGGCGCCGGGTCGTCGAGCACCGTGAACCACCTGCCGCGCGTCTGCCAGGCGATCACTCCCCAGGTGGTGGCGAGGCCGAGCAGCACCGGCACGATGGCTTCGAGGAAGTAAGCGGGGAAGGACAGTTCCAGCACTTGTCCGATGAGCATGTTCTGCGGATTGCCGATGAGCGTGGCGGCCGAGCCGACGTTCGCCGCGCAGGCGAGCCCCAGCAGGAAGGGCAGCGGGTCCAGGCGCCGCCGCAGGCAGGCATCGGCCAGCACCGGGGCGATTGCCAGGCAGACGACGTCGTTGCTGAATATCGCGGAGAGCGCGCCCACCACGGCGACCATTGCGGCGAGCAGTGCCGGCGGCGATAGCGGCATTTCAGCGATCTCCAGGGTGATGCGGGAGTAAAACCCGCCAAGGCGCATCTGCGCCGAGATCACCATGAAGGAAAACAGCAGCAGCAGCGTCGGCAGGTGGATCGAGCCCGCCGCCGCTTCGGGCGAAAGCACCCCCAGGCCGACCAGCGCGATGGCCCCGAGCAACGCGATGCCCGTGCGGTCGAGCTGCAGGAACGGCAGCCCGCCCAGGATCATGCCCAGGTACACGACCGCGAATATCGCGACGACGGTCGGTTCCACGCGAGCTTCAGCCCAGGGACTTGGTCACGATCTCGGCGACGTCACGGGACAGGCCTTCGGCGTCGCGGATGCGCTCGAGCTGGCGGCGCGCATGCGCCTGGCGGCCGGCGTCGAACTTCCTCCAGCGGTCGAAGCCGCGCGCCATGCGCGCTGCGACCTGCGGGTTGAGCGCGTTGAGCTCGATCACGCGCTCGGCGAGGAACGCGTAGCCCGCGCCGTCAGCGGCGTGGAAGCGCACGTGATTGGCGCTGAAATTGCGGATCAGCGCGTACACTTTGTTGGGCACCTTGAGATCGAACGCCGGGTGCGCGAGCAGTTCCTGGACGCGCGCGAGCGTCCCCGGCAGGCGCGAAGTCGCCTGCACGGCGAGCCATTTGTCCACCACCAGCGGCTCGTCCTTCCACCTGGCATGGAAGGCTTCCAGCGCCGGCAGGCGCTCGGGACAATCCGCGCCGGCCAGCGAAATCAGCGCGGCCATGGCGTCGGTCATATTGTCGGCATCCTTGAACTGCGACTGCGCGAGCGGCGTCATGCCCAGCTCCACGAGATAGCCCATGCAGACGTTGCGCAAGGTGCGCTGGCCGACCTGCGTCGCATCGGGAGAATAGGGGTCTGTCACTTTCAGGGCGCCGTACTTCTGCAGCAGATCGTCCTTCAGCGCCCTGGCGATGGCCAGCCGCAAAGTGTTCCTGGCCGCATGCAACGCGTCTGGATCCACCACGTCGAGCTGCTCGGCGAGGAAACCCTCCGAGGGCAGCACCAGCGCTTCGGCGGCGAAGGCCGGGTCCCTGTCATCGAGCACGCGCCGCACCGCGTCGAGGAACGCCTGCGACGGCACGCCGCGCTGCCCGAGAATGATGCCCGCGGCGAGCCGCTGGCCGGCTTCCCAGCGGTTGAAGGCGTCGTCATCGTTTGCGAGCAGATGCACCAGCTCGGCTTCCGTGTAGGGATAGTTGAGGTGCACCGGCGCCGAGAAGCCGCGCAGCAGCGACGGCACGGGATTCTTCTCCACGCGGAAAGCAAAGCTCTCCTCGGACTTGGTGAGCGAGAGCACCCGCTCGTGCGGGCCGATCTTCACCGCCAGCGGAATGTGGAATGGCGGGTTCATGGACTGCTTCACCGTCAGCGTGTAAGTGCCGTTGGCGTAGGCGCCGGCGCAGTCCAGCTCCGGCGTGCCGGCGACGTCGTACCAGCGGCGGAACTGGGAGAGGTCCACGCCGCTCGCGTCTTGCATCGCTTGCACGAAATCGTCGCAGGTCACCGCCTGGCCGTCGTGGCGCTGGAAGTACATTCGCATGCCGGCCTGGAATTTCTCCTCGCCGAGCAGCGTGTGCTGCATGCGCACCACTTCGGCGCCCTTCTCGTACACCGTCATGGTGTAGAAGTTGCGGATCTCCATGTAGGCCTGCGGCCGCACCGGGTGCGCCATCGGGCCCGCGTCCTCGGAAAACTGTCCGGCGCGCAGCGTGCGCACGTTCTGGATGCGCTCCACCGCCCGCGAGTACAGGTCCGCGCTGTACTCCTGGTCGCGGAACACGGTGAGGCCTTCCTTCAGGGAGAGCTGGAACCAGTCACGGCAGGTGACGCGATCGCCGGTCCAGTTGTGGAAGTACTCATGCGCGCTCGGCCGGGATGTGGCCGCACGCGTTGGTGATGGTGGCCACGATCCGCGCCCTCAAGATGCACGGCGGGGTCGCCAAGACCGAGCTCAGCAAGCCCAACCCCGACGCCGTCGAG
>JANMUO010000319.1:0-3603 GCA_031391655.1 Betaproteobacteria bacterium | reverse complement strand
GACGTCCGAAATGATCCCTTGCGGGTCGGTCGTCATGAGGGCGTCGATGTTCGATTCGATCAGCGAGCGGGTGTAGAACTGCTGGTCGCGCAGCCTCTGGTCGAGCATGCCCTTGGCCGCCTCGATTTCCTTGCGGGCCGTGTTGTCGGTACCGATCAGCAGGTAGCCGATGATGCCCTCCTGCGCGTCGCGCAACGCCGTGACCGACACCACCGCCGGGAAACGGCTGCCGTCCTTGCGGAAGTAGGTCAGCTCGTAGATGTCCTCGATGCCGCGCGAAGCCTTGAAGACCAGGGCCTCGAAGCCCGGCGTGATCGTGGTGCCCAGCTCCAGGCTCAACGCCTTGGCGCGCGCGATGACTTCCTGCGGGTCGGAGATGTCCGCCGGGGTGATCTTGTTGACCACTTCCGCCGCCGTGTAGCCCAGCATGCGCTCGGCGCCGACGTTGAAGATCTGGATGACGCCCTTTTCGTCCGTGGCGATGCTGGAGAAGTTGGCGCTGTTGAAGATGGCGTCCTGCAGCGCGCCGGTCTTGAGCAGCGTTTCGCGGCGCCCCAGCTCCGTGGCGCCGTCGTGCGTCAGCACCTGTTCCGCATGGGCGCTCATGGCAGAAGCACTTGCGGGCGCTAGTGGACCCTGAGCCAGAGTAAAGCGGCGTTGGCCGCGACGTACAGGGCGGCGACCACGAGGATCGCGCCGGAGGTGCGCGGATAGGCTTCGACCAGCCGGTCGAGCGACAGCACCATCGTGTCGGCGCCGAGGGTCAGCCGCCTGACCGAATACCATCTGTTGGCGTGCGTTTCGATGCGGGTCAGCGCGGCCGGGAAGAAGGCGAGCAGCACGCCGACGGCGATCGCCAGCAGGCCGAACACGATGAGGGACCAGCGCACGCTCTCCACCACCACGGCGACGAACTCGCGCGGGTAGCGCAGCTTCATGCCGTAGACGATGGCTGCATTGTCGAACCAGGCGCACAGGGCAAACACCGAGTACCCGGCGCCGAGGATGAAGAGCGCGCCGATCAGGCGCCGGTGCCGGCGCACTCCCGGGCCGACGTCATGCGCCATCGCCAGCGGCTTCAGGCCAACGCGCGTCGACACATAGCGGTTCATCGTGCGGAACACCCGCATCGTCGTGGCGCTGGCAAAGACCAGGCCCAGCCCCACGGCGGCCCCGACCAGGCTCCAGAAGAGGAAGAACATCACCGCGGCCGGGACGAGGACCTGGAGGACGAAGACGTTATTGGCGAAGGGCATGGGAACCATCCCTTATGGCGTATTTGCGGCGCCTTCTTCTGTGCGTTAGAGGACAAAGGAGTGTGTGACAACGCACTGTCACAGCGTTCCATTGTAGTTCGGGCGTGTAGGGGGCATACTACGTGCGGGGGTAGTCATGAGAGCTTGCCTTGTAGGGTTGCTCCTGTCGTTCGCCGGTACCTGCCTTGCGCAGGACCAGGCAGCCTATCCGGAATCGGAGGCGGCCGCGGCATGGCGCGGGCTCGCCGCCAGCTACGTGCGCCAGGCCATTGCCGACAAGACCCTGGACCGGGACGCCGTGTGGAACGCACGCGTGGACGCGGTCATGGCCCGGGTCGGCACGGCGGTCGGGGCCATCGATGCGCGCTTTGCCAGGGCCACCTGGCGGGTGATCCTGATCGAGGACTTCGGCCGCGGCGCGGCGGCGTTCCCGGGCGAGACGATCCTGGTGGACGCGAAGTTCGTGCGCGCACTGCAACTCTCCGACGCCGAACTCGCGATGATATTCGCCCACGAAGCGGCGCACGTGGTCGCAGGGCACGCCTACACGAAGCTCTCGTTCATGGCGGAGACGCTCGGCAAGGAAAAGGTTCCCACGGCGCGCACGGCGCTGCTCGAATTCCTCGCCAAGGATTCCTACGGCGCCGCGTTCCTGCCCACCGCCCGGCTGCAGGAGCGCGAGGCTGATGCGCTCGGCGCCGCGATCTTCTTCGCCTCCGGCTACGACCTGCAGCAGGCGCTGGGGATGTTCGACAAGCTGGCGGCGCTCGAGGCGGGACAGGAACGCACCTCGCACGATGCGGCAGCCGAACGCAAGCAGACGATTGCCGGGGTCATCGAGGAATTGCGCCGGCTGCACGCCAGCCGCGGCGCAAGTCCCCGCTAGCGGCGCCGCCGTTTCAGTTCGTTGGCGCACAGATTCCGCGAGGCCGGTTTCGTAGCCTCGCAGTCATGGAAAAGAAACCGACGCTGACCGACACCCCGACCCTGCGCAAGCGCGCGCGCCAGCACATCGAGGAGGGCGCCGTCACCTCCGGCTACAGCGCGGACCGCGAAGCGGTGCTCAAGCTGCTGAACGAAGCGATGGCCACCGAGATCGTGTGCATGCTGCGCTACCGGCGGCACCACTTCATGGCCAAGGGCATCCACGCCAAAGGCGTCGCCGACGAGTTCCTCGTGCACTCCAACCAGGAGCAGGGCCATGCCGACGAGCTGGCCGAGCGCATCGTGCAGCTCGGTGGCGAGCCGGATCTCTCCCCCTCAGGGCTGGCGGGTCGCAGCCACGCGGAATACGTGGAAGGCGAGACGCTGCTCGAGATGATCAAGGAAGACCTGGTGGCCGAGCGCATTGCCATCGACAGCTACCGCGAGTTCATCCAGTACCTCGGCGACAAGGACCCCACCACGCGGCGCATGCTCGAATCGATCCTCGCCGTGGAAGAAGAGCACGCCGACGAGCTCGCTGACCTGCTGGAGGTCGTGCATCCCGGTTTCCGGGACAAACCGCTTTCTGCAGTGAAGTAGGGGTTACTTCAAAGCGAGCCGGCCGAGAAGGTATCGCAATCCTTCGGCCGGCCCGCATCCAGGCCGCGCTTGAACCAGCGCACGCGCTGCGCGGAAGTGCCGTGCGTGAACGACTCGGGCACCGCGCGGCCCTTGCTTTGCCGCTGCAGGCGATCGTCGCCGATGGCGGATGCGGCGTTGAGGGCTTCCGCGATGTCGCCGGCATCCAGCTGCTTCATGCTGCCGGCGTGGAAGCCCCACACGCCCGCGTAGCAGTCGGCCTGCAGCTCCGTGCGCACCAGATCCTTGTTGCCCAGCGTGCCCGCGAGTTGCTGCACGTGGTGGCCCACCTCGTGGGCGATCACGTAGGCCTGGGCGAAATCCCCCGGCGCGCCGAAGCGGGTTTGCAAGTCGCGGAAGAACGACAGGTCGATGTAGAGCTTCTGGTCGCCGGGGCAGTAGAACGGTCCCATGGCCGATTGCCCGGTGCCGCAAGCCGAGCGCACCTGGCCGTCGTACAGCACCAGCGTCGGGGGACGGTACTGGCCTTTCGACTGCTGGAAGATCCTGCCCCAGACTTCCTCGGTGCTGCCGAGCACCTTGGAGACGAACTGTCCCATCTGGTCCGCGGGCGCGCCTTTCGGCGCAGGGCGCGTCTCGCCCTGCCGGGTCACCTGCTCGGCGACGTTGATCGCGGTGCCGGGGTCGAAGCCGAGGAAGTAGGCGATGACGGCGACGACAATGCCGCCCACGCCGAGGCCGCCGCCGACAACGCCGATGCCGCGGCGATCCTCGACGTTGCCGCTGGCGCGCTGGTCATCCAGTCGCATGTCCGCCTCCGAAA
>JANMUO010000210.1:0-25429 GCA_031391655.1 Betaproteobacteria bacterium | reverse complement strand
GAGCTGTTTTTCCATTGCAGCGAGCACTGCCAGGTCGAACCCGTCCCCGGCGGCTACGTGCTGCGCCAGGCAGGCAAGACGCTCCGGCTGACGCTTCCGGGCATCAAGGGCGCGAGTACCCAGGTCCACACCGGCAGCGTCGCGCCCATCCTCGGCTGGGTGTCGCGACGCTTCGACGAAAAGCTGCCGGCCCCGACTATCGCATGGCAGTGCCAGCTCCAGGGCGATGTCGTGCTGCGCACCGAAATCGCCTGCTGATCCGGAATGTCACTGGTCCGACCGGACTAGGCACCACCCCCACCCCCCGTCAAATGCCCCTTGCATGCTGTGGATCTGGTCGCATTGCCCGGTGGATGCGACACGCCAATCGAGGAAAGTCATGCGGATAAGCGTCCTGGGTCTCGGGTATGTCGGCACCGTCGCGGCGGGCTGCCTCGCGCAGCAAGGTCACGCGGTGCTCGGTGTCGATCCGGAGCAGCGCAAGGTGGACCTCATCAATGCCGGAAAGTCTCCGATCATCGAGAAGGATATCGGCACGATCGTGGAGCGCCAGGTGGCGGCGGGCAGGCTCGCAGCGACGAGCGACGCCATCGACGCGGTACAACGCAGCGATCTCGTGCTGGTGTGTGTGGGAACGCCCAGCCTCAGGAACGGAGACATCGACCTGAAGTACGTACGCCGCGTCTGCGAGCAGATCGGCGAGGCGATGCGCCAACACCAGGGTGCGCCGGCGGTGGTCATCCGCAGCACCATGCTGCCCGGCACGATGCGCGAGGTGGTCATCCCGGCGCTGGAAGCGTCCTCCGGGCGGCGCGCCGGGGTCGAGTTCGGCGTGTGCATCAATCCCGAATTCCTGCGCGAAGGGTCCGCGGTGCACGACTACTTCAATCCGCCCAAGACCGTGATCGGAGAGTTCAACCAGGCGAGCGGCGACCTGCTCGCGAGCCTCTACGGCCATCTGGACGCGCCCCTGGTGCGGACCGACATCGAGACCGCCGAGATGGTCAAGTACACGGACAACGCCTGGCATGCATTGAAGGTGGGATTCGCCAACGAGATCGGCAACGTGTGCAAGGGACTGGATGTGGACGGCCACCGGGTCATGGATATCTTCTGCAAGGACACCAAGCTCAACCTGTCGCCGGTTTATCTGAAGCCCGGATTCGCATTCGGCGGATCCTGCCTGCCCAAGGACCTGCGCGCGCTGCTGCACCGGGCGAAGACGCTGGACGTTTCCGTGCCCATCCTCGCGTCGATCCTCCCGAGCAACGAGCAGCAGATCGAGCGCGGCGTGCGGGCGGTGGTCGAGCGGGGCAGCAAGAACGTGGGAGTACTCGGCTTCAGCTTCAAGGCCGGCACGGACGATCTGCGCGACAGCCCGGTGGTCGAGCTGACCGAGCGGCTGCTCGGCAAGGGCTTCGACCTCAGGATCTATGACAGCAACGTCAGCCTTGCGCGCATCCACGGCGCCAACCGCGACTACATCCTGAACCATATTCCGCACATCTCGCGCCTGATGGTGTCGAGCATCGACCAGGTGATGACGCACGCCGACACGATCGTCATCGGCAATGCCGCGCCGGAGTTCGCCGACGTGCCCAATCGCCTGACCAACAAGCAGACCGTCATCGATCTGGTGCGCATCTCCGATTCGCGCAGCGTCTCCGGCGTGTACGAGGGGCTGTGCTGGTGACGGCGAAGCGGGTCCTGATGCTGGTGGAGAACCTGCCCAGTCCGTTCGACCGTCGCGTATGGCAGGAAGCCACTACCTTGCGCGATGCAGGATACGTGGTCTCCATCATCTGCCCAACCGGCAAGGGCTGCGAGCGCAAGTTCGAGGAGATTGACGGCATCGACATCTGGCGCTACTCCCTGCCCCTCGAGGGCGCGGGCGCCACGGGCTACGCGATCGAGTACACGGCGGCGTTGCTGCAGACCTTCGTGCTGTGCTGGCGGGTCCTGCTGACGCGCGGCTTCGATGTCATCCATGCCTGCAATCCGCCCGACCTGTTCTTCCTCATCGGCCGGTTCTTCAAGCTGTTCGGCAAGAAGTTCGTTTTCGACCATCACGACCTCGGCCCGGAGCTCTACGAAGCCAAGTTCGGGCGGCGGGATTTCTTCTACCGCCTGATGCTCAGGCTGGAGCGCTGGACCTTCCGCAGCGCCGATGTTTCGATCGCCACCAACGAGTCCTACCGGCGCATCGCCATCGAGCGCGGCGGCATGGCGCCGGAGCGCGTGAGCGTGGTGCGCAGCGGACCGAGCCTGGAGCGCATGAAGATCCGGCCACCGCAGGATCGCCTGAGGATGGGGCGGCGCCACCTGGTCGGCTATGTCGGCGTGATGGGCACTCAGGAGGGCATCGACTATCTGCTGCGCGCGATCCGGCATGTGGTGCTCGGCATGGGCCGCAGCGACATCCATTTCGGGCTGGTCGGCGGCGGCACGTCGCTCGAAGCGATGCGCTCACTGGCCAGGGAACTGGGCGTGGCCGACTTCGTGACCTTCACCGGGCGCGTGCCCGACGAGGAAATGCTGGCGATGCTCAACACTGCCGACGTCTGCGTCAATCCGGACGTCGCCAACGAGATGAACGACAGATCAACGATGAACAAGATCATGGAGTACATGGCGCTGGGCAAGCCCATCGTCCAGTTCGACCTTGCGGAAGGTCGCTACTCGGCGCTGGCGGCCTCGCTGTACGCGAGGCGCAACGACAGCGCGGACCTGGCCGCGAAGATCGTCGAGCTCATCGACGATCCGGAGCGGCGTGCCGACATGGGCAGGTACGGGCGCACGCGCGTGGAGAAAGAGCTCGAATGGCGCCACGAGGCGCCGAAGCTGCTGTCGGCCTACGCCAGCTTGTGGAGCGAGAGCACCTCGGGACAGCGCGCAAACGCGCGTCCCGGCCTGCCGTCGCTCCGGCTGTAGTCCCATGCGCATCGTTGCGGCATGCATCGCCTTTTCGCTTCTGGCCGGCTGCGGCGGCGGGAGCGAGGACGGCGGCGGGGCTAGCAGCCCCGCAGCACCAGGGACCACCACCGTCGTGACAAGCCAGGTGATCGGCCCAAGCGGCGGCACGCTCACGGTGACGGATGCGTCATCGCCAATCGCCGGCACGCAGGTCGTGATCCCGGCAGGCGCGTTGTCGGGTGCGACCACCATCACGATAGGCCAGGTGAGCGGCGCCGGCGGCGTCCCCGCGGATGCCCTGGTCGCCGAACTGGGCCCCTCGGGGTTGCAGTTCGCAACCCCGGTGTCCATCACGGTCAGGTATTCGCCCCAGTACCTGGCGAACAATGGCATCAGCGATCCCGCAACCTTGAAAGTTGTCGCCATGCACGCCGGCGTCGCCAACGAAACGCTGCGCACGGCTTCGCAGAGCACAGCGCAGCGCACTGTGACAGCGCAGGTCACGCGCTTCAGCCGCGTCGCCGTACTGGGTTACACGAGCGCCACGCTATCGGGGTCCTACGCCTTCAACTTTTACATCATGGAATCCAGGTTCGGTTCGCCGGGCGCGATCGGAATCGAAATCCCGGCTACCCCGTTCGCTGGCACGTTCGAGGTGCCCTTCCCCGGGTACGCGTTCGCCTCCGAGCTGGGGGCGATCACGTTCAATGGCGCAGGAAACTATTCGTGGTCGGCGATCCGCAATAACGGCGGAACGCCAACGCGGGTATCGGGCAGTGGAACCTACACCGTCAGTCCGTCGGGCGCGCTGGCGCTGGATATCGGACCTGCCGGCAACGTGCTTGCCGGCGGCAGCACGTTCATCCTCACCTCAACCAGCGGGCCAGTCGTGGAGATGGGCGTGGGCGTCAAGATCGGCGGGGCGTACGGCAATGCCAGCCTCAGCGGCACCTACGGCGTGGCGCACTACTATTCGAACGCCACCGCCGGACCGTTGCGTACGATCGCCCTCGATGTCCCCAGTACACCTCATAACGAGACCGTGGCTGTACCCTTTCCCGTCCAAGCATTCACTACCGAACTGTGGTCGGCGACGTTCGACGGCGCAGGCAACTACACCTGGTCGGGAACCCGCAACATTGCCGGCGTGTCGGGCCCGGCAGCGGGTGGCGGGACCTACTCCGTGGCCGGGGACGGATCCCTGTCACTGGATACCGGTCTCACCGGGCACCTGCAAACCGGCGGCGGCAGTTTCGTCCTGGCCGCCGCCAGCGGACAGCCGATCGAGATTGGCGTGGGACTGAAGAAAGGCGGGACTTTCAGCAACGCGAGCCTGGGCGGACCTTACGCCGTCACGCTTTACTACTCCGACCCGGCGGCCGTGCCGGACGAGACCATCGATATCGGCATTCCCGGCACGCCGTTCAGCGGATCGTTCGCCGTTCCGTTCCCCAGCGCGGCGTTCAACACCGAACAGCGAACCATGACGTTCAATGGCGCAGGCGCCTACACCTGGTCGGGCACCCGCAATCGGGGCGGCGTGACGAGTCCGGTATCGGGAAGCGGGACTTACGACGTCGCCGCCGACGGGGTGCTTTCAACGAACGACGGCCTCGCCGGGAACGTGCTTTCCGGCGGCAGCACCTTCCTCCTGAGCTCGACGAGCGGGCAGGCTCTGAGCATCGGTTTAGGTATGCTGAGGTAACTCCCGATGCGCATCGTTGCGGCATGCATCACCCTGTCGCTGCTGGCCGGCTGCGGCGGCGGCGGCGAGGACGGCGGCGGGCAAAGCAGCCCCGCAGCACCAGGGACCGTCACAGGCGTGGTACGCCAGGTGATTGGCGCAAACGGCGGCACTGTCGCGGTGACGGATCCGTCATCGCCAATCGCCGGCACGCAGGTCGTGATCCCGGCAGGCGCGTTGTCGAGTGCGACCACCATCACGATAAGCCAGGTGACCGGCGCAGGCGGCGTTCCCGCAGATGTGCTGGTCATCGAGCTGGGCCCCGCGGGCACGGTGTTCGCGCGACCCGTGACAGTGACCGCCCGGGTTTCGCAGCAGTATCTCGCCAACCGTGGCATCAGCGATCCTGCGTTTCTGAAAGTCGTCGCGCTGAGCGCGGGTGCGGCCGGCGACACGCTGCGCACGGTTTCTCTGGACCTGGTGCAGCGCACGGTGAGCGCGCAGGCCATGCGCGCCGGCCGCTTTGCCGTGCTGGGATACTCGGCTGCGACCCTGTCGGGGACCTACGGCTTCAACTTCTACGTCATGGATGCCAGGTTTGGGTCGCCCGGCACAATCGATGTCGACGTTCCCCGGACCTCGTTCAACGGCACATTCGATGTGCCGTTTCCGGGCTATGCGTTCGCCTCAGAGCTGGGAACGATCACGTTCGACGGCGCAGGCAACTACGCGTGGTCTGCTATCCGCAATAATGGCGGAACGCCGACCGCGCTATCGGGCAGTGGCATCTACACCGTGAGCGGGGACGGAACCATGGCGCTGGACATCGGACCCGTGGGCAACGTGCTCGCCGGCGGCAGCGCCTTCAATGTCATCTCGACCACCGGGGATGTCGTGGAGATCGGCATGGGGGTGAAGATCAGCGGGACGTACGGCAATGCAAGCCTCAACGGCACCTACAGCGTCGCGCACTACCGTTCCGACGCCACGGCCGGGCCGTTGAACACGATCCGCCTCAATGTTCGCAGGACACCGTACAACGAGACCGTCGATGTGCCTTTCCCCGCGAACGCATTCGGTACCGAGCTGCGCTCGACGACCTTCGATGGCGCAGGCAACTACACCTGGTCGGGAACCCGCAACAGGGGCGGCAGCTCGAGTTCTGTGACCGGCAGCGGCACCTACGCCGTGGCCGGCGACGGTTCCCTGACGCTGGATAGCGGGCTCGCCGGGCACCTGCACGCCGGCGGCAGCACCTTCATTCTGACTTCGCCGAGCGGGCAGCCGATGGAGATCGGCGTGGGCCTGAGGAAGGGCGGAACCTTCAGTGCCGCCAGCATCGGTGGCACCTACGCCCTAATGATCTACACCTCCGACCCGGCGGCCGCGCCGGAGGAGACGATCGACATCAGCATTCCCCGCACGCCATTCATCGGATCGTTCGATGTGCCGTTCCCCCTGGCTGCGTTCAGCACCGAACGGCGCAGCGTGACCTTCAATGGCGCGGGCAGCTACACCTGGTTGGGAACCCGCAACCGCGGTGGCATTGCGACTCCTACATCTGGAAACGGAACCTACGCCGTCGCCGCCGACGGGAGGCTTACCACGAATGGCGGCCTCGCGGGTCAAGTGCTTGACGGCGGCAGCACATTCATCCTGAGCTCGACCAGCGGGGCGGATTTGAGTATCGGTATGGGCATCCTGAGGTAGCGCTCAGCTCCGCGCGGCCAACAGGGTTGCCATGCGCAAGCCCATCCTCTCCATCCTCTTCCTGTCTGTCGCAGCGGCTGCGCCGAATGCGCACGGCGAGGCCGCCTACTCCTGCTTGTTCAAGGGCGCGCTGCGGGACTGCGGTTTCGCGGAGCAGGCCAAAGCGCCAGGCCGCGCGTCGCTCGTGAATGTCGCCGGCATGCGCGGCGTTCGCCTGCATACCAAACCCGGCGACCACCATGTCAACGGGAGTGGCGACAGCGAACGCAACGATCTCACCACCAGTCAGGCGACGACCGACGGCTACGAGGGCAGGGAGCACTGGTGGGCGCATTCGGTCCTGTTTCCGGACGACTACGTGGACCCGCCTGAGAGTACGCTATCAACGTGGAATTTCGGTTTGGTGGCGGATTTCCACGACACCTCGGATGCCGGGGGACAGGCAAACTTTCAGATAATGGCGATGCCGCGCACTGCGATCTCGTCTGATCGGGCGACCGGACTCAACTTCCAGATCAATCACGGCAATCAATTCAGCCCGACCCAGCACACCGCTCCCATCGGTCCGGTGGTGAGAAACGTCTGGTACAACTTCGTCTACCACGTGAAGTGGACTTCGGGGGCCGATGGCTACTTCAAAGCGTGGGTCAACGGCGATCTGAAGATGGATTACCGCGGGCCAACGCTGTACGCGGGCCAGGGTGTCTACTTCAAGCTCGCCAACTACCACTCGGCGTTCGGTAAACCCTCATCGGTGATTCACGCCCGCGTGATCCGCGGCTACACGGCGCTCGCGGTTTCCGCAGGACCTTTGGAGGGAGTCCCGAATTTGCGCCGCACATCGCGCAAGGGAAGGTAAATCCGGCCTTTGAGCGTCACCGGGACCTCGTAGTCGTACGACCGCTCGGCTCGACCGCCGAAATCTCGCTTGAACTCATTGATGCCGGCGCGATCCGGTGCCGATTCGTCCTCGAACAGCCCTCCCCAGTCGTAGCGCACCATCCCCAGCTGCTTGAATCGCAGCATGTCCTGCCAATGCAGCCAGCGATTGGCCCGGCCGACGAGGGCGCGATAGTCGTTCTCCCTGTCGCGGAAACACGAGCCCGTGTACTGGAGCCACGCAGTGTCCCCTGCATTGACGTAGGCGTGCCAGACCAGCGCCTCGCCTTGCCGGGAGGCCGTGGTGAGGACGAGCTGACCGGCCTCGCAGGCGGCATGCAACCATGGCAGGTCACAGGGCTCGTGCGACTTTTGCCTCGCAAACGTATCGAAGAACGCGGCGAATTCGTCCAGCCGATCCCTCGGCTGCGCGATGAACTCCGCCAGCAATCCATCCTTGGTATCGGCCCGCCGCACCTTGTACCTGCAATCCTTGCCGAACCCGACGGCGATGGCATCTGCGTCAACGGAAAGATCGGTGACCAACGACAGGAATGGGGTGCAGCGCCCATCCGCAGCCGGTGCATGCCTGCGGCGATAGCGGACGATATCCACTCCCGCATCCTGCGGAGGTTCTTCGCCGAACCACACTTCTCCGTAAATCGCGCCCGAGCCCTTGATGCGGATCATTGGAGGACCGTCGCTGCCTGAGCGGAGTGCCTTTTGGTCGATTTCATCCATTGCTCCCGGAACTCGCCGAGCGTCAATCCGCGGCACCACGTGGAAAGGTCCTCGAACAGAAGTTCCAGGTGCGCGTACAGGCGGTCGATGGCCGCCACGCTCTGGAAGCTCGGACTGCCGCCCGGCATGAGCTCCGAGGAATGCAGCATGAACTGCATATGTGTCGGCCTTTCCTCCCGCGCCTGGCGCGCCAGATGCAGCATGGCATCGAGGTTGTGCTTTTCCAGCAGCGCCACCGGACAGAGCCAACGTCGCTCCGGCGATATTCTTCGGACAACCCGGCGCAGGCCGGGCGTGCGATACGCCCAGGGCGTGCGCCGCAAGAGTCTGCTTGGCTGGACAGTCATCGGCACCTCGAGCAGCGCCCCGGTGCCGTACAAGGCGGGACGATCCGGAGATGCCGTGTAGTCCGAGCCGCCCTTTCCGCCCGGGTTACCCGGGATCCCGCTCCAGTCGACACCCGGCGTCACGGAGCAGTCCACGAGGTACCCCTCGTCGAGCAGCATGGCGGCGTAGCGGGCGTCGAACGCCCAGCGCCCGGCGCGATGACTGACCATTTTCCGCTCGAACCTGTCCTCCAGGAGACGGGTCATGGTGCGGATCTTCTCCCGCATCACACGCTCCGGGTACTCGATCAGGTACGGCTGGTGCAGGAAATCGTCGCTGCCCAGCGCTTCGAACGGCGGCGAGTTCCAGGCATGCAGGTGCATGCCGATTTCGCCGGCGCCGCGGGAGGCGACGTCGCGCCCGAATGCGACGAAAGCGTCCGACATTGCCATCTCGTAGTTCGCCAGATAGACCGGCTTGAAGCGGAACTTCTCGCAAAGCTGCTGAAAGCGCGGCAGGTAGGCCGCATTGCGCGTCGTGATGGCGCGCGGTTTTTCCCAAAGGTTGTCGCCCTCCGTGTCTACCGTGACGATGAACGGCGTCTCAACCATGGGTGGCCGCGCTCGAGGGGATCGCGTTGGCGCCGGCCGACCCGGAACGCATCACCTGCTCGAAGGTGTCGAGGTAAGTGGACAGGATCCTGTCTTCGCCGAACTCCCGGGCCATGAAGCGGCTGCAACGCTCGCTCGCCGCTTGCCAGGCCTGGCTTGAGCCCAGGAGCGTGGCGATAGCGCCGGCGAACTCCTCCGGCGTGCGTACGGCGACGCCCAGCCCCTCGCGCTCGATCACGCTGTCGGGATCGATCAGCGTCACCACCGGGACACCGCTGATCCAGGCTTGCAGATACGAATTTGGAAAGCCTTCGACATCGGACGTGTTCACCAGCAGCCTGGCTCGGCCGTACATGGCATTGGTGTCCCGGTAGGACAATCGGCCGTGAAAGCACAGGTTGGACATGTCGGCGGCCGCCTTGCGCACCCCTTCATACAGGGCTTCTTCCGCAGGCAGGGCGCCCCCCACCATGCGGAAATTGACTTGCGGCAACTGCGCGGCGAGCTCGAGAAGCCGGTCTGGGCGCTTGAGCTGCCGGATATTGCTGACCCACAGCACGTCCAGGTCGTGGCTGGGAACGGACACCGGACTATCGACCAGCATGCCGGCGACCCGGCTCTTCAAACCGTAGCTGCGCAACAGTGCCTGCGCCTGGGCGCCACTTTGCACCAGGATGGCATCCGCCCGCCGCAGGCCGTATTCGTAGAGCCAGCGATCGCGGGCGTACTGCACCAGCAGGCGGGTTTTGTCGCAGTCCGCATCGCTGGCGCTACGAAAGACGCAGCGCTTGCCGTAGTGCCGGCAGAACAGCGCCAGCACGCCGAGTTCCATGCCCGCGCAACTGGTGTAGTAGACGTCGGCGTCGGCCCGCAGCAGCGCCGACCACAATCCGGTCCAGCGGGGATGAATGAAGCGCAGCACCGGTACACCGGCATCCGGACGATAGGACTTGAAGACCCGAATGCCGCTGCACTCCACGCCGTCAGGCTGTCCAAGATCCGCAACGACCATGCTCACGTCATGGCCGCGGCGCGCGAGCGCGCTTCCCAGCAAAGTCTGCTGCACCGGTTCGCCGGCGACAGAGCGGTCCTTGTATCCCGGTGCGAGGACCGACAGGTTGTTCAGGCCGACCAGGCAGATCTTCATGGCGCGGTCAAACCGCGCATTTGCCTGAACAGGTCCGCAATCGGGCCCGCGCCGGGCTCCATGAGCAGCAGGTCGGGATCGCAGTCGTCCGGCCCGAAACTATGCTCGGCCTGCGGCGCCACTGAACGCCACCGCAAAGGGTCGGCGCCCGAGCGCAACCACTCCCGGTTGGGGAGAATCAGGCTTACAGCTCCTGCATAACCCACGGGCGTGTAGCGACGAATCGCCGCAACCGTGGAGCGCGACACCGCCGCGCGTCTTGCCAGTACGGGATCGGCGAGGGCCGCGTGCCCGGCATCGCGCTGCGCCTGGACCCGGCGGATCTTCCCCGCGAGGTACTGGCGAGCTTGCGGGAAAGAGAGCTTCGCCATTGCGCGCACGTGCCTGCCAATGCGATGCATCTGCTGCACGACAGCCTGCTTGAGCTGGGGCGCGACACCGTAGAACGTCGGGTAGGGGCAGGCGAACAGGACCAGCAAGCGGATGGAAGCGCCACGCCGGCGCAACTGCTGCGCCAGTTCGAAGGCGATGGCGCCGCCGGCGCAATGGCCGGCGATGATGTAGGGGCCTTCGGGCTGCATGGCCTGGATCTGCGCTGCAAAATAGGCGGCGAGATCCTCCACCCGTGCCAGCGGCTCGCTTTCGCCATCGAGCCCGGGAGGCTCCAGCCCGAAGAACGGCTGGTCCTCGCCCAGGCGCAGGGCGAGGGCCCGGTAGCTGAAGGCATCGCCGTAGTGGCCGGCAACTGCAAAAATCGGGTCCCGGGTGCCCCGCGGCTGCAGTGGTACGACGGCCCGCGCCTGCCGGGCAACGTCGTCGGCCGTGCGCAGGAATTCAAGGATCTCGCTCTTGCGCACCCTCAGTTCGTCGCGCAGCTCGGGGGTCAGCACGCCGGCCGGCGCCTTGCACCGCAGCTGATCGCCGTCGGCCCACAGCCGGACTTCGCGGCTGCTCAGTTCCGCAAGGAAAGGCTGCAGGCTCACAGTACGATCTCTTCGCGATCTCCCGCTTCACCAGCCGGTGCCTTCGACTTCTTCACCCAGGACAGGCCATCGATGACCCGCGCCAGGCCCTCGACTGTGGGCGACTCAAGGAGATTGCGCAGGGACAAGTTCACTTCGAATCTTTCCCGGATCCGCGACACCGCCCGGATCGCCAGCAGGGAATGCCCGCCGAGGTCGAAGAAGTCCTCCTCGATCCCGACGCTTTCCAGGTTCAGCAGCTCGGCCCAGATTGCCGCGAGTTCCCGCTGGGTGTCGGATTGGGGCTTGACCGGCATGCGCACGGCAGACAGCTTCTCCCGCGAGAAATCCGGGAGCGCCTGGCGATCGATCTTGCCGTTGGCGGTCAGCGGAAACTTTTCCATCAGCACGAACGCCGATGGAATCATGTACCGGGGCAGCCGCTCCTGCAGGTGCTTGCGCAGGAGCGCAGGCGTCAGCAGCGCGCCATCCGCGGCCGGCAGCGGCAGCCGGTGGGCATCGGCAGGCTGTTCCCGGTCCAGGCGACCACGCTCCGAAGGCCGGATCGCGTACACGTAGCACAACTCGGTATTCCTGAGCAGCGGATCCTGCTCGACGCAGTGCTCGAAGCCGTGGCGGTCCAGCAGTGAGATGATGGGCGCGAGGTTTGCCTGCTGGTCGACCTCGATGACCAGCTGGCGGATCCTGGGCCAGTCCCGGGGGCCGATTCCCATCAGTACGTCCAGCTCGCTCTTCTCGACATTGATCTTGAGCAGGTCGATGCGCTCGATGCCTTCCTGCGCCAGGACGTCGGACAGGGGGCGCAGCCGGGCAGTGACGGTCCTGGACTGGAGCCGCTCATCGAGCAGTTCACTGATTTCCCCGGCCAGGTTGTCGTTCTGCGCCGGCCCCGGTTGCTGGTTCAGCACGTAGTTCCTGACCGTCTCGCGTTCGGTCGCGGGGTCGGCATAGAACCCGGAAAGCAGCGACAGCCCCTGGAAGAATGTCAGCTCCGCCGACCTGTCCTCGCGGGACAGTCCGATCGGCAGGCATTTCACTTGCGTGCCCCAGGCTTCGGCATTGACCGACAGGCACGCAAACGCAGCCGGGTTCGGCTCGAAGCAGACCATCCTGAGGTTGCGGGCGAGCCGGTTGGCGAACACGGTGAACAATCCGATATTGGAGCCCGCATCGATGATGCAATCGCCATCGCGTATCGAGATGCCGTGCCGCAGATATGCCTGCAGAACGAAGATCTCGTTGTAGATGTAGTCGGTCTCGTTCCTGTTCAGGTGCGCAACCGGCGAGCCGTCCGGCAGAAGGTGAACCTGATTGCAGACCCAAAGCGGCTGATGGGGCCGCTTGGGCACCACATAGGCTGCCAGCTGCTTGGAGCCGGAGCTGTCTTCACGCGCCAGCACCACGGCATCCTGGACGCCGCCCTGTGCGCGCAGCGCGGCTTCGATCTCTCCTGGTTCGACCCGGTAACCGTTCAGCTTGACCTGATCGTCGATCCGCCCGCAGAACTCAAGGTTCCCGTCGGGCAGGAAGCGCGCCAGGTCGCCGGTGCGGTACATGCGCGCACCCGGTTCGGCGCTGAAGGGATCCGGCAGGAATTTGTCGGCGCTCAGTTCGGGGCGATGCAGATAGCCACGCGCCACGCCGCTGCCGCCGATGCACAGTTCGCCCCGTTCGCCGGCAGGCACGGGTTCGCCGTTCGGCTGCAACAGGTAGACGAGGCTGTTGGGCAGGGACTTGCCCAGAGGGAGCGTGCCGGACTGCGTCGCGGGCAGCTGCGCTCCGAGTTGGTAGGTCAATACCCCGACAGTCGTTTCAGTCGGGCCATAGTGGTTGTAGATCTCGCATTGCGGCGCCAGTGCGCGCAGGCTCGCGACCCAGTCGAGCCGCGAGGCCTCGCCGCCTAGCACCAGACGCTGCCTGGGCATGACTCGCCCGGGATCGCCGCCGGCCTGCAATGCGGCCAGGTGCGACGGCACGATCTTGAGGACGTCGATTTTCTCGCGGCTGAAGTAATCGGCGAGCAGGGCCGGATCCTCGATCCGCTCCTGCGCAATCACGTGCAGGCATCCCCCGGTCGCGAGCGCCGGGAAGATCACCGTGTTGCCCAGGTCGGCGGCGATGGTCGACACCGTCGCGTGATGCATGCCGGACTCCAGTTGCAGCCGTTCCGCCACACTCAGCACGTAGCTGACGATATTGCGGTGCTCGATGCACACGCCCTTGGGGCGGCCCGTCGAGCCGCTCGTATAGATGACGTAAGCGAGGTTGCCCGGATGGACGCTGACCTCGTCCTGCGCCGGGCCTTGCGGCCCGGTCCAGTCGATCGTATCCAGGCAAAGCGCCCGCACGCTGCCGGCAGGAAGGCTGGGCAGGAAGCCGGTTTGCGTGACGACCAACGCGGTGCCGGCGTCGGCGAGCATGTACGCGATGCGTTCCTGGGGAAAGGCCGGATCGATGGGCAGGTAGGCCGCACCTGCCTTCAGGATTCCCAGGATGCCCACCACCATATCCAGCGAGCGCTCGACCAGCAATCCGACGAGCACGTCCGGGCCGGCGCCCAGGGACCGCAGCTGCCGGGCAAGCCGGTCAGCGCGGCCGGCGAGCTCCCGGTAAGTCAGGCGTTGTTGCTCGCACGCAAGCGCCGCGGCGTCGGGCGTGCGCGCGGCCTGCTGATCGAACAGATCGTGCAGACGTAGATTGCCGCCGAGATAGGTCACCGCGGTGTCATGCCATGCCCGCGCCGGAGAAACACTCAAGTCGACCACGCAATGACCTCCTTCATGATTTCGTTGGATCCGGCGTAGATCCGATGCGCGCGGCTGTCGGCCCACATGCGCGCAATCGGGTACTCCATCATGTAGCCGTAGCCGCCGTGCATCTGGACGCACGCGTCGACGACGCGGCATTCGCTGTCGGTGAGCCAGTACTTCGCCATGGCGGCGGTCGCGTCGTCGAGCTCACCGGCAAGGAAGCGCTCGATGCAGTGGTCCAGGAACACTCGGCCGACCCGCGCCTCGGTCATGCATTGGGCGAGCTGGAAACGCGTATTCTGGAAATCGATGAGCGGCTTGCCGAATGCAGTCCTGTCCTTCACGTACCGGGTGGTCAGGGCGACCGCGCGCTCCATAGTCGCCACGGCGCTCACCCCGACCGTCAGGCGCTCATAGGGCAGCTGCTCCATCATCTGGGAAAAACCCTTGCCCTCGGCGGATCCGAGAAGGCTGGACGCCGGCACGCGCACGTCATCGAAGAAAAGCTCGCAGGTGTCCTGCGCGTGCATGCCGACTTTCTCGAGCGGGCGGCCGACCCGGTAGCCGGGGAGATCCTTTGTCTCCACCACCACCAGGGAAATTCCCTTCCAGCCTGCGGCCCGGGGATCGGTTTTCAAGGCGAGGCAGACCAGTCCGGCATGCCAGCCATTGGTGACGAAGGTCTTCGAGCCGTTGATGACATAGTGCTCGCCGTCGCGGCGGGCATGGGTCTTGATGCCTTGCAGGTCGGAGCCCGCGGCTGGCTCGCTCATGGCGATGGCGCCCACCAGTTCGCCGCGCGCCATGCGCGGGAGCCAGTGGCGTTTATTCGCCTCGCTGCCGTAGGCGAGGATGTAGTGCGCAACGATACTCTGGATGCCGGCACCGAAGTTGACCCCTGCTTGGGCGAGTTCTTCCAGGACCACGGCTTCATGGGCGAACGTCCCGCCGCCGCCGCCGTACTCCTGCGGAACGTCCGGCAGCAGCAGGTCCACGGCGCCCGCCTTCGTCCATGCCTCGGCGTCGGGAAAATGCTGCTCGCACCAGCGGGCATGATGCGGCACGAACTCCTTCTGCACGAACAGCCGGGCGGTGTTGCGGAGCATTCGCGCTTCAGCATTGATCCACGCGGACTGATAGGTGGCGGTCGACATGGCGGTTCAGTGCTCCGCAACAGCAAGCGCGGCGGCATGCCCCGGCGCCGGGGAGAAGCTGCGCAGGCGCCACCCGGGTGGAGCATCGAATTCGCTCAGGGGAGATTGCAGGCCGCCGCCGAGCGCCTTGAGGTAGGCCTCCTTGCGCGTCCAGAAAGTGAAGAAGCCCAGTTCCCGGTCGCGCGGCGCCAACGCCCGGTAGGCCTGGAGTTCGCCTTGCGAAAAGAATTGCCGCGCAACTGCGTCGGCGTCCTGCATCGGCTGGACCGCCTCGACATCGACGCCGACCTCGCGGCCGCGGCAGAACGCGAACAGCGCGAAATCCCCGGAATGCGAAACGTTGAAGCGCCAGTCCACGGCGGCGGATCCCGGCGCGAGGCACGGCTTGCCGTGCGCCCCGCAGGTGAGTTCTACCGCTCGAGGATGCGACCCCAGGCGCGCCGCAAGCAACTGGCGCAGGCGCCCGCGCGCGACAACGTAGCGCCGGCGATCTCGTGCAAGACGAAAGCGCCATGCACGCTGGCGCTCATCGTCCCGGAGGCAGCCGGCGAGCGCATCGACCGCGCCCGGCGCCAGGTCCAGGCGCATTGCCAGGACCTCGACGGACAGACAAGGCTTGAGCGGGTTTCGCGAATCCATGCCTGCGAACTTACGCGCCGCAGTAGCCAAGTCCGCCTGCGACGGACTGCCGCCGCATGGTCCAATCGGATTACCTGTCGCCTGAGGGGCGCGGGCGCACCGCACCTAGTCCGTTCGGACCATGCCGCCCCCGGCCGCCGCCACACCGGCGACGCCGGTGTGGCGTATGCCAACCTCGTACGCCTAGAGTCCTGCGGACACTTCGAGCGGCGTATTGCTGCGGATCACGCGGGCGTGGAGGACCGATGAGGCTTGCCCGAACGCCGTGTGATAGTTGGCGAGCTTGAGGTAGACGCCTTGGCCCTCGTACAGCGTCGGCCCGCGGTAAGCCATCATCTGCACGCCATTGACCCATGCGTCCATGAATCCATCGCTGCCCGAAGTCCACTTCACGTGGTAGACGAAGTTGTACCAGACATTTCTCACGACTGGACCGATGGGGAAGTTCAGTTCCTGCGGGCTGGTCTGGCTGCCCCAGGCCATCTTGAAGCTGAGCCCGGTCGGTCGGTCCGGGGAGGTCGCCGCGGCAGGCATCGCGTTTACCTGGAAATTGGCCTGTCCGGCGCCATTCGTGGTGTTGTGGAAGTCGGCAACAATGCCGAAGTTCCAGGTCGAGACGCTGATGGGCGGGTCAACATAGTCATCGGGGAAACGCATCGAGTGCGCCCACCAATGCGTTTTGCCCTCGTAGCCGTCGGAAGTCGACTGATTGAGCGTGAGGTCGTTGCGCTCGTTGTCGTTGCTGCCGGCTACGTTGTTGTCCCCGGGTTCGGTATGCAGGCGAACAGCGTTCACCCCGGCGACATTCACCATCGTCGCGCGGCCCGGCACCTTTGCCTGCTCGCCGAACCCGCAGGCGCCAAAGGTAGTCTCGAAGGAGCAAGAGAATGCGGCGCCAGCCGGGACTGCGCTGCCGCCCGTTCCTGCACCGGTGAAGGTCGTTCCCGGGTTGCTGGGTGCCCCAGCGACACTCCCGCCAGTGCTTGCCCCGCCACCGTCGGCTCCGTCACCGCCCCCACCGCCGCACGCAGCGGTCAAGGAGAGTGCAGCCAGGAGCAACGCAAGCGTCGTTGGGCGAAGCGCCTCAGAGAAGCGCTCGGAGACGGTTGAATCCTTGCCAAGCTGGACCAGCGGTGTCACGATGTTTAAGGTCATGTGGAAGCCTCCAAAAAGATCTTAAGAAACAGCTCGTTACTGAAGTATATGTAGCTAGTACACTACAGAGCTGTAGTTGAGAGGCCACACCATAACACATTATTCATTGACATCGTGTAGTTCTTACACTAATGTTGTCGCATATCAGCGACAGGTGAGTAAATGGAACTCGAAGAACGAAAACTTCCCCTTGCAGAACATGTAGTTAGTGTTGCTACGGACGGGGGGGCGAGGCGAACGGGACTTCAGGCGCTTGCGGTGGCCACGGGGGAAGTACGGCACCCCGAAGCGGCGCTACGCGCATTGGCTGCGCATTTGCAGTCCGTGCGCGAAGAAGAGCGGACCAGAATCTCGCGCGAGGTCCACGACGAGCTGGGGCAGGCCTTGACCGGCCTGAGAATGGATCTGGCGTGGCTGGAGAAACGGCTGCCCGCGGACCTCACGGAATCGGCCGGAAAGATCCGCTCGATGTTCCGGCTGATCGACGACACGATTCAATCCGTGCGCCGGATCGCCGCGGACCTCAGGCCCCCGGTGCTGGACGCAGTCGGACTACCCGGCGCATTGAAATGGCAGGCAAGGGAATTTCAGGCGCGCACCGGCATTCGCTGCAGGGTGGACCTGCCGGATCGCGAATGCGACATCGGGCGTGACCGGTCCACTGCGGTATTCCGGATTTTCCAGGAAGCCATGACCAACGTGGCGCGCCATGCGAAGGCAACGAGGGTGGACATAAAGTTGCGGCTGGACGCCGATCACTTGATACTGACCGTGCACGACAATGGCCTGGGAATCGCGCGTGCGGATGCGCAGGGCTCGACGTCTCTCGGCCTCCTTGGTGTCCGCGAGCGCGCGCTTCTACTCGGAGGTGAAGTTGAGATCGAAGGCAAACATGGCAGGGGAACCTGCGTCACTCTTTCAGTCCCGTTGCAACTGCAGAGCGAGCGATGACCTCGGCGAGGTCCTAGCGTGACGAACGTTCTCATTGCCGACGATCACTCGGTGGTGCGTCAGGGACTGAAGCAGATTCTTGCCGCCGAACCCGACATGCAGCTGGCCGGGGAGGCGAAAGACTTCGGTGAAACGCTGGAGGCCGTGCGCAAGCTCGCATGGGACGTTCTGGTCCTCGACTACTCCATGCCCGGGGGAAACTGCCTGCAGGTGCTGAAAGCGATCAAGCTTTCCCACCCGAAGCGCCCCGTTCTCATCCTGAGCATGCACCCGGAAGACGCGGTCGCCATCTCGGTGTTGCGGGCCGGCGCAGCGGGCTACATCAGCAAGGAATCCGCTTCGGAGGAGTTGACGGTGGCGATCCGCAAGGCCATCAGCGGCAAGAAGTACGTCAGCGCAACGCTTGCTGAGAAGATGGCGCTTGAACTCGAGGAGGGATCGGAAGGGCTGCCGCACGAGTCCCTGTCCGATCGCGAATACCGCGTCATGTGGATGATTGCATCGGGGAAGTCGATCACGCACATCGCCGAAGAGCTGGAGCTGAGCCCGAATACGGTCAGCACTTACCGGATCCGGATACTGAAGAAGCTCAAACTCGCGGGCAATGCGGACCTGGTGCGCTACGCCGTCAAGCACGGTCTGGCGGAGTAGCTCCGACCTGTCCCTGTAGGGGTTCCACTACCGCAAGTTCAATGGTTCCTTGAGCATGGAATGGGTGCTCGCGGATCGCGGGCGCTCGCCCGGACGGTTAGCCTGAGGAGGTCAGGACGACCCCCTTGCCAGATCCGCACAAACCGCAATCGACCCTCGACCAGGGAGAAATCCTGAAGTCGCTGCGTGCGCTCAGGGCAGGCGATCTTGCCCATCGCATGCCGATTGAGGCTGGCGGACTGGGCGGTGAAATCGCCGAGGCGTTCAACGACATCGTGGAATCGCAGGTCGCCACCAGGGAGACCGTCAGGCAGCTTTCCCAGGAGGTGAAGAAGCTTGGGTACACCAGGGAGACCGTCAGGCAGCTTTCCGAGCAGGTGAAGAAGCTCGGGTACGAGCGCAGGGAAAGCGCCGCGGACAGGACGGCACTCGAGCAGAAGGCGGCGCAATCGGCTCTGCGCTCGCGGTACAAATCGGAATTCCTCGCCAACATGTCGCACGAACTGAGGACGCCGCTGAACAGCCTCCTCATCCTGGCGCAGCTGCTGGCCGAAAACGCGGGCGGCACGCTCACGCCGAAACAGGTCGAGTACGCCCAAACCATCCATATCTCGGGCAACGATCTGCTCGCGTTGATCGACGACATTCTCGATTTGTCCAAGGTGGAAGCCGGCAAGGCCACGCTGAGCATCGCCGACGGTCACCTTCCCGACCTGCAGCACTACCTGGAGCAGGCGTTCCGCGTAGTGGCCAACAAGAAGAGCCTCCAGTTCAGGGTCTCGGTGCACAAAGACCTGCCCGTCACGATGCTGACCGACATGAAGCGCCTGCGGCAGATCCTCAAGAACCTGCTCTCCAATGCGTTCAAGTTCACCGAAAAAGGCGCGGTGTCGGTCGAGGTCGTACTGGCCGCAAGCGGCTGGTCGCCTGGGCGCCGCAGCCTGGACGAAGCGCAGAAGGTCGTGGCCTTCTCGATCATCGATACCGGGATCGGCATCGCGAAGGACAAGCAGCAGATCATCTTCGAAGCGTTCCGCCAGGGCGACGGCACCGCCAGTCGCCGCTACGAAGGCACCGGGCTGGGACTGTCGATCAGCGCCGAACTGGCGCGCCTGCTGGGCGGCGAGATCCGGGTGGCAAGCAGCCTGGGCAAAGGCAGCACGTTTACGCTCTACCTCCCCATCGCCTTCAAGGCGGAAAACGGCTATAGCCAAGCTGGAGGGGCGGCTGGTCCGGTCGAAGACCGCCAGGCGCATCAGGCGACTTCGGCGAGCGTCCCGCCGGGCGAAGGGGCGGATCGACACGACGACCGCAGCAGCATCCGGCCCGGCGACCGTGTCGTCCTCAATGTCGTGGACGACGCGAAATATGCTTCAAGGCTCCTGAACCAGGTGCGCGCGCTGGGATTCAAGGGATTGAGCGCCGCCAACGCCCACACCGCGATCGCGCTCGCGAACGAGTACATGCCGAACGTCGTCACGATCGGCATCAAGGGCCAGGACATGGGCGGCTGGGCCCTCCTCAACCTGCTGCGCGAGGATCCGCTTACCCGGAAAATTCCCGTCAACGTATTCTCCATCGACGCAGAGGAGCGCTCTTGCGCTTGCCTGGGATCGCTCGGCATCGTGAACAGGGCATCCACGCAGGCGACGCTGAGGGAGGCGTTGCGCCGGATGAGCCGCTTCGTTGAGCGCAAGCCCAGGAATCTGCTTGTCGCTGCGCGAAGCAAGGCCCAGCGGCAGGGAATTGTCGATGCCATCGCCGACGAAGGACGGCACGCCATCAATGCGGCCACGGGCAAGCACGCGCTCAAGGTGCTGCGGCGGGCGGCGGGCGATTGCGCGATGATCGTCCAGGATCTCGCGGACATGAGGCCGCTCGAGTTGGTCCGGGACCTGTTTCATTCGGAACACATGGAGCAGGTTCCCATCGTCGTTCGCACGGTCGTCCAGCCTGATGCTGGCGCCAATCAGGGCAAAGTCCACGAGTTTGCGGAGATCCTGCTGCTGAAGCGGTTGGCGTCCACCGAGGCGGTACTGGAGGAAATAGCGCGGTGCCTGCACGAGGCGATACACGACATGCCGCCAGGCCATCGCCGGCCGCTCCCGAGCGTCCGGCCACCTTCGCCGGCCCTCGCGGGCAAGAGCGTGCTGATCGTGGACGACGACATTCGCAGCGTGTATGCGCTCGCCAACGCCCTGGAACAACAGGGCATGACGGTGTCGAGCGCGGAGGACGGGCCCACTGGCCTTGAGATGCTCAAAAGCAATCCGGATGTCGACATCATCTTCATGGACATGATGATGCCTGGGCAGGACGGATATCACGCCATGCGCGTCATCCGGGGTCTAAAGCGGTTCAGGGACATTCCCATCATCGCGGTAACCGGAAAAGCGATGAAAGGCGACCGCGAGAAGTGCATCAAAGCGGGAGCTTCCGACTACATCGCAAAACCGGTCGATCTGGAACACATGGTGTCGGTGCTGGAGTTGTGGCTCGCCGACAAGCAGGACCCCCGTAGTGGCGCGGAACCGACTCTGCCGCCGGTGCCCATCGACGCCTCGCTATCTCAGATCCGCACCAGTCCCGATTGAATGGCGTAGCGCATGAGCGCGACCACATCGTGGATTTTCAGCTTCTTCATGATGCGGTTGCGATGCGACTCGGCGGTCTTGTAGCTGATGCTCAGAAGTCTTGCGGCCTCCTTGGTGCTGTTTCCTTCCGCCACCAGCTGCAGCACCTGCCGCTCGCGCGGGGTGAGGGGATCCGGGGCCGCGCCATTCTTGTCGAGGTAGGCGTCCACCACCGACGAGGCCATACCCGGGCTGAGATACACCTCGCCGCGGGACACCTCGACAATGGCGCGAAGCAGGTCCTCGGTCGCCTGGGACTTCAGGACGAAACCCTTCGCACCGACTTTCAGTGCCCGCAGCACGTAGGCGCTGTCCGGATACATGGTCAGCATGATGGACTTTATCTCGGGCGCGAGGCTGCGTAGCTCGCGGGCGACATCGATTCCGTTCAGCAACGGCATCGACAGATCGAGAATCGCAATGTCGGGATTCAAAGCGCGCGCCAGCTTGCGCGCCTCGTGGCCGTCGGCCGCCTCCCCTGCGACCTCGTGCCCGGCGCGCTCCAGGAGCAGGCGCAATCCCTGGCGGAACATCGTATGGTCGTCAGCGACGAGGATCCGCATGCCCGCCTCCTAGTGGGATCTCCGCCTGCAGCGTGGTTCCACGCATTGGCGCGCTGACGATGCGCAAGGTTCCGCCCAGGGTATTGACCCGTTCCCGCATGCCAATCAACCCGAACCCCTGCTCCTCCGGCGGCCGGACTGCGTCGAAGCCCTTGCCGTCGTCACGCACGCTGCAGGTCACGTTGTGTGGTCCGCACTCCAGTTCGATGCAGACACGGCGAGCCTTGGCGTGCTTGACGGCATTGTTGAGCGCCTCCTGCACGATCCTGTACAGCGCCGTTTCCACGGCAGGCGGCAGCCGTGTGCCGGCGTCTCCGGCAACGGACACGCGGATTCCGGTACGCTTGCCGACCTTCTCGGCGAGAAACTCCAGGGCCGCAGGCAGTCCCAGGTTGTCCAGCACCGTCGGGCGCCATTCGTGGGACAGGTCACGCAGTTCGGTCTCGACCTGCGCCAGCAGCTGTACCACCCTTGCGCAACGACCGCGTGCCTTCGGCGGAAGGGCGGTGGCGACATCCGCAACGGCAATATGCACCAGGGCGAGCAACTGGCCCGCCTCGTCGTGCAGGACATGCGCGACGCGCTTCAGTTCGCCTTCCAGAACGTCGTTCAGGTGCCGCAGCGCCCGCGACCCTTCCTGGGCACCGCGGTGGCTCATTTCGAATGGCGAAAGACATTGTGCGAAGAAATCGCCGGCCGCCTTCAGCAGCCGGTCTTCGGGCCGCGATGTTGCCCAGAGGCGTCGCAGCGCTTGCGCGTGGATTTCGGCCAGTTCGAGCACGCCATGGTCGTCCAGCAGGGCCTGCCGCGCCAGCTCGTAGCCATGGCTGAGCGACACCTCGCTGCCGTCGGCAAGGTACTCCTGGAGCGTCTCCCAGTAGCGCTCGGCCAGTCCTGCCTTGCCGTCCGCTACGCGCTCGCCGGCAGGCGCCTTGGAAGCCCCACCCCAACTGAGGGCCGTCACACTCATTGCCGCTTCCATTTGGTCACCGCAATCGTCGTGCCGCGTCCGGGCACGGAGGAAATATCGAACGCGTCCATGATCCGTCGCACACCGGGCAATCCCAGTCCCCGCGCACCGGAGGTTGAACTTCCAAGCTGCGCCACGCGGCCGGGATCGGCGATGCCCGGGCCCTGGTCCCTGGCGACGACGGCAATGCCGCACCTGCTCGCGCTGTCGACCGGCCTGAGATGGATCTCACCCTGCTTCGCGTAGGCGACGATATTGCGGCCAAGCTCGGAAATTGCCGTGACGATGAGTGTCGCTTCGGACGCAGAGAAACCGAGTTGCTCGGCCATCATGCGCCCTTCGCGCCGCGCGGTGACCAGATCGTTGCCCGAGGACACCGGCACGCATACTTCTAACGCGTTCTCAAGGGCAGCGCTCGGCATGCGCGGATCATCCTCCCGCACTGTTGGATGCTCTGTGCGGTGTCGAACCATGCGCGTTGGCAAGCAGGAAAGAAAAAGGACCCGGGCTTCGGGTCCTTTTCCGTACCTATCTCCTGCCGCAAGACTTACGGGGCAGGGCGTGTAACCGTGTTGGCAATCAGCGTGACAGCAGTCGATGCATACAGCCTGCCGTTCACCGTTGCGCCATTCGCCAGAGTGACCGACGAACCTGACAGCACGATTCCCGCCAGGTGCGCGGTCGTGTCGAGGGCCGCAACGCCGGTGGTGCGCCAGAAGACGTTCTTGGACAATGCGCCGCCTGCCAGAGTCACCGTGGAACCCGGGTTCATCGTGATATCCCCGGCGATCTGGAAGACCCAGACATCCGTTGCGCTGCCGGTCAGGGTAACAGCACTTGCGCCATCAACCGAAACTCCGGTGTTCCAGCTGTAGACGCCAGGCAGGAGGTTCAACCCGGTCAGATTCCCGGCACCCAGATTGCTAGTGGTAGCAACCTTTGCGTCGGCGCTGACAAACGCGGCTCCTGTATCGTTCATGGCCGCCGTCAACTCAGCGGGGGTAGGCGCCGTATGGTCGGTGTGGTACAGCTTTCCGGTCACTTGCGCGGATGTCGAATAGGTGCCGGAAGCGTGCGCTGTTTCCGAAAACCCCGTCATACCTCCACCGGAGGAGTTCAAGGCGACATTTCCGGTAATTGCGGAGGTTGCTACGTTGGTGACTCCCGACAGGGCAAAAATCGCGTAGTTCCCGGCCGTTCCAAGGCTCACGCAATCGGCACCCGCGCACGCGCCGCCTACTGCGTCTACGGGCGGGGTGACAGTGGCGGCGGGAGGGGCTGCATCATCCCCGCCTCCTCCGCAGCCGACCAACAAAGCAGTCAGCGCGAAGGCAAGGAACGACAATGGTCGCTTGCAGTTACTTTCGAAATTGGTCATTTGAGTATCCTCTATCTGTTGAAGGCAATCCGGTTTGGGGTTCGTCGTGGTCGCCGTGTCTTCTCGAGACAAGTACCCCGGTTCTCACAGGCGCAGTTTTCACCGCCGCACGAATTTCATCCGTTCGTTAGCGCACAAACCCTCGCGCAATGCGCATTTCATCCGTCCGTAAGCGCACACCATCGTGTTCCTGCGTGCGCCAGCGCACATAGCGTCGGCAATGGTGTCGGTGCGCCACGACGCGCGCTCGGCAGATTGCGTCACGGAGTTGCAGCGCATTGGTGCAAAAAAAAAGGCCGCCTCGCGGCGGCCTTTTCGGCTTGCAACAACCCTCGCGGAATCAGGTGCCGCTGGCGGCAGCCGCTTCCGTCGTCACTGCCGCGGGCGGCGCTTCCTCCACCACCGGCAGGTCGATCACCGGCGGCTCGGCAGCCTGGTCCTTGCGGATCTTGTGGAACGCCATGCCGGTGCCCGCCGGGATGAGGCGCCCGACGATCACGTTCTCCTTCAACCCGCGCAATGGGTCGCGCTTGCCCATGATCGCGGCCTCGGTCAGCACGCGCGTGGTCTCCTGGAAGGAGGCCGCGGAGATGAACGAATCCGTGGACAAGGAGGCCTTGGTGATGCCGAGCAGCATGTAGGAGAACACCGCCTCTTTCTTGCTTTCCTTGACGGCCTTCTCGTTCTCCTCCAGCAGCTCGGCGCGTTCCACCTGCTCGCCCTGGATGAAGCCGGTCTCGCCCGGATCCTCGATCTGCACGCGCCGCAGCATCTGGCGCACGATCACCTCGATGTGCTTGTCGTTGATCTTCACGCCCTGCAGGCGGTAGACGTCCTGCACCTCGTCGATGATGTAGCGCGCGAGCGCTTCCACGCCCAGCAGGCGCAGCAGATCGTGCGGATCCACCGAACCGTCGACGATCATCTCGCCCTTGTTCACCACCTGGCCGTCATGCACCAGCACGTGCTTGTCCTTCGGGATCAGCTCCTCGTGCTGCGTGCCGTCCAGGTCGGTGATCACCAGGCGCTGCTTGCCCTTGGTGTCCTTGCCGAACGACACGGTGCCCGTGTACTCGGCGAGGATCGCCTTGTCCTTGGGGGCGCGCGCCTCGAACAGCTCCGCCACGCGCGGCAGGCCGCCCGTGATGTCGCGCGTCTTGGAGGTTTCCTGCGGGATGCGCGCCAGCACTTCGCCGACCTGCATCTGCTGGCCGTCGCGCACCGCGATCACCGCGCCCACCGGGAAGCTGATGTTCACGGCGTGGTCGGTGCCGGCAATGCGCACTTCCTCGCCCTTCTCGCTGATCAGCTTGACCGAAGGCCGCACGCCCTTGGCCGCCGCGCTGCCGCGGCGTTTCGGGTCGATGACCACCAGCGTCGAAAGCCCGGTGACGTCGTCGATCTGCTTGGCCACCGTCACGCCCTCCTCGACGTGCTCGAACCTGATGGTGCCGCCGTACTCGGTGATGATCGGCCGGTGGTGCGGGTCCCAGGCGGCGACCGTCTTGCCCGCCCGGATGGTGTCGCCGTCGGCCACCTGCAGCGTGGCGCCGTAAGGCACCTTGTGCCGCTCGCGCTCGCGGTTGTTGT
>JANMUO010000198.1:0-11285 GCA_031391655.1 Betaproteobacteria bacterium | reverse complement strand
AGCTCGGGCTCGGCCTTGGCGCCCTCGTACCAGCCGAGTATCCCGAAGCTCGGATCGGTGAACCAGATCGAGCCGTCCGGCGTGCACACGATGTCGTTGGGCGAGTTGAAGCGCTTGCCCTGGTACGAATCCGCGAGCGTGACCACGCGGCCATCCGACTCCGTGCGCGAGACGCGCCGCCCGCCGTGCTCGCAGGTCAGCAGCCGTCCCTGCCGGTCGCGCGTATTGCCGTTGGCAAATCCCGCAGGCTTGCGCCAGACGCCCACCGTGCCGGTCTGCTCGTCCCAGCGCCACATGCAATCTCCCGGCACGTCGCTCCACAGCAGGCAGCGCTGGTCGCCGAACCACACCGGCCCTTCGGCCCAGCGCGTGATGCCGGTGGCGAGGCGCTCGACCTTGGCCAGTGGCAGCCGGTAGCGGTTGAAGGACTCGTCCAGCACAACGACGGACGGGTCCGGATAGCGCGGGCTGGGCTGCCAGTCGCTCACGGCGCGCGCCTCGCACGCGCGAGCAGAATGTCGAACTCCTGTTCGTGAAAACCGCTCATTCGCTCCTGGCCGATGTAGATGAGCGGAACGCCGCGGCCGCCAAGTCGCTTGAACTCGACGCTCGCCGCGACGGACTTCTCGATGTCGTGCTCGACATAGGCGATGCCCTTGCGCGCAAAGTAGGCGCGCGCCTTGGCGCAATAGGGGCACCAGGAGGTGGCGTACATGACAACCTGTGGCTGAGTGTTCTGCGCCACTGCGGCGCCTGAAGCGAACAAGGCGAGCAGGGCGAGGAGAAACTGTTTGCGGGTCATTTCATCAGTCCTGGCAGCCAGAGGGAGATCGCGGGGACATAGGTTACCAGCAGCAGCGCCAGGCACATCGCGCCATAGAACGGCCACAGCTCCCGGGTCACCTGCTCCATGGTCACCTTGCCGATGGCGCATCCGACAAACAGGGTCGGCCCGACCGGCGGCGTGACCAGGCCGATGCCCAGGTTGAGTATCATGATCATGCCGAAATGCACCGGGTCGATGCCCAGCTTCAGGATCACCGGCATGAAGATCGGCGTGCAGATCAAGAGCATCGGCGCGAGGTCCATGAAGGTGCCGAGCAGCAAGAGGAGAATGTTCACCAGCATCAGGAACACATACTTGTTTTCCGAGATGCCGAGGAAGAACGCGGTGACCTTCGCCGGGATCTGCAGAATGGCCATCATGTAGCCGAAGGCCACCGAGAAGCCGATCAGCATCATGACCATGGCGACCGTCTTCACCACGCGATGCACCAGGTGCGGCAGGTCGCGCCACTGGTAGTCGCGGTACACGAGGAACGTGACGAGGAAGGCGTAGACGCAGGCCACCGCGGCGGATTCGGTGGGCGTGAACACCCCCGACAGGATGCCGCCCATGATGATGACGATGGTCCCAAGCCCCCACAGCGCGTCGAGCGCGACCCTCGGCACCTGCGCGAGGCGCACCGGTTCGCTTCTCGGCATGTCGCGCCTGTGCGCCGTCCACAGCACGAGGCCGATGAGGCACAGGCCGAGCAGCAGCCCGGGGAATATGCCGGCGAGGAACAGGTGCGCCACCGAGATGGTGCCGCCGGCGGCGAGCGAATAGATCACCGCATTGTGCGAGGGCGGGATCATCAGCGCCTGCACCGAGCCGCAGATGGTGACGTTGGTGGCGAACACGCGCGGGTAGCCCTGCTTGACCATCTGCGGGATCATCACCGAGCCGATCGAGGCGGTATCGGCGACCGAGGAGCCGGAGATGCAGCCGAACAGCGTCGAGGCGAGGATGTTCACCAGCGCGAGGCCACCGCGCACGAAGCCGACGAACACCTTGGCGAGATTGATCAAGCGAACCGCCATGCCGCCCTCGGCCATGATCGCCCCGGCGAGCACGAAGAACGGGATCGCCAGCAGCGCGAAATCGTCGGTGCCGTCGGAGATCTTGAGCATCACCGCCTCGAGCGGGATGTCCACCCAGAGCGCGGCGAGGATCGCGGCGAGGCCGAGCGCATAGGCCACCGGCAGGCCGAGCGCGCACAGCAGGGCGAAGGAGCCAAGGAGAATGAGGACGTCCATGGCCCTATTCCAGTTCCGCTGCCTGGTCGCCGTACATGACCGAGGTCTTCGGCGCACTGCCCAGCCAGACGCGTTCGATGAGGAACAGCAGCGTGAACAGGCCCCCGAGCGGGATCGGCGCATAGACGATCGCCACCGACAGCCCCGGAAACTCGGCCATCGACTGGTACTGGGTGATGACACACAGGTGCACGCCGTAGCCGAGCATGAACAGGGCGGTCGCCGCCATGCAGGCGTCGACCCCCCACAGCATGGCGCGCCGCACCTTGGGCGGCACCGCGTTGAGCAGCGCCTCGACTGCCACGTGGACGTTGGCGCGGTATACCGCGGCGCCGCCGAGGAAGGAGAACATCACCATCATCACGACCGCGGCCGGCTCCGGCCAGGACATCGGGTTGTTCATCGCATAGCGCATGAACACACCCGCCGGGATGATGAGCGTGATCGCGACCAGCGCGGCGCCGGACAGCGCGATGCAGGCGATGTAGAGCGCCTCCATCGCCCGGCGGTACTGCGCCCGCAGGCGCATTACTTCGTGTCGGCTATGCGCTGCAGCAGTGCCGCGTACTTCGAGCCGTATTTGTCCCTCACCGGCTGCGTCGCCTTGTAGAAAGCGGGCTTGTCGGCGACCACGAACTGGATGCCAGCGGCCTTGAGCTTGGCTTCGGCTTCGCTGACGTAGGCGTCCCAGAGCTGGCGCTGCTCGGTCTGCGCTTCGCGCGAGACCTTGCGCGTCAGCGCCTGGTCTTCCTTGGACAGCTGCTCCCAATTGCGCTTGGAGAACACGAAGATCTCCGGGATGATCAGGTGGCCGGTGAGGCTGTACACCTTGCTCACCTGGTAGTGGTTCTGCGCCAGGAGCGTCGGCGGGTTGTTCTCCGCGCCGTCCACCACGCCGGTCTGCAGCGCGCCGAACAGCTCGTTGAAGCCCATCGCCACGCCGTTGCCGCCCATCGCGTTCATGGTCTCGACGAACAGCGGGTTGCCCATCATGCGGATCTTCATGCCCTTCAGGTCGGCGGGCTTGGCCGCCGGCTTGTTGGCGTAGACGTTGCGCGTGCCCGCGTCCATCCAGCCGAGCACGATCAGCCGCGAGGTCGGCGCGTTGGAGACGCGCTCGAGCAGCTCCTGGCCGATCGGCCCGTCGATCACCTTGCGCATGTGCGCCTCGTCGCGGAACACGAAGGGCAGGTTGAAGACATTGAGGTCGTCCACCACCGGGCCCATGGCGCCCACCGAGATGCGGGCGATCTGCAGCGCGCCCACCTGCGCCTGCTCGATCATCTCCTTCTCGCCGCCGAGCTGCATCGAGGTGAACATCTGGATCGAGATGCGGCCATTGGTCGCCGCCTCCAGCTTCTTGCCCATGCGCTGGATCGCCTCCACCGTGGGATAGCCCAGCGGGTGCACGTCGGAGGCCTTCCAGACCTGTTTCTGCTGCGCTGCGGCAGGCATCGCGGCCGCGACGAGCAGCGCGGCGAGGAATAAACGCGGAAGCATGACCATCTCCTTTGGTGAACGGACTTTGTAACTATTTGGGTAATTAGTAGCACAGCGCGCACTGCGCTGGCAATCGCTATACTCGCCGCCCGTGGCTTGCATACTCCTTACGCATTCGCCCGACACGCTCGCGCACTACTACGGCGGGCGGGCGCTCGCCGGCCTGCAGGCGCTCGGCGAAGTGAAGCTGCACCCGGGCAGTGCACCGCTCGAGGGCAACGCGCTCATCGCGGCGGCCGCGGACTGCGATCTCATCGTCTCCTACCGCCAGTCCCCCGGGCCGGCGGCGGTGTTCGAGCGGCTGCCGAAGCTGTTGGCCTTCGTGCGCTGCGCCGTGGACATCCGCAACATCGACGTCGCGGCGGCAAGCAAGGCGGGTGTCCTGGTGACGCAGGCGAGCGCGGGCTTCGTGCCGGCGGTGAGCGAGTTGGTGGTCGGCCTGATGGTGGATTTGTCGCGCGGAGTATCCCGCGCCGCCGCCGATTACCATGCCGGCCTCGTGCCGCCGGCGCGCATGGGCCGCGAACTGCGCGCCAGCACGCTGGGCATCATCGGCGTCGGCGCCATCGGCCGGGAACTCGCGCGCGTGGCGCAGGCGCTGGGCATGCGCGTGCTGCTGAACGACCCCTACGTGAAGGACCTCGAGCAGGTGCCGCTCGGCGAGCTGCTGGCGCAATCGGACTACGTGGTGCCGCTCGCGGTGGCGACGCCGGAAACCGAGAACCTCATGGACGAGGCGGCCTTCGCGCGGATGAAGCCGGGCGCCTTCTTCATCAATGTGTCGCGTGGCAACCTGGTGGACGAGGCCGCGCTCGCCCGCGCGCTGGACTCTGGCCGCATTGCGGGTTGCGCGCTGGACGTGGGCCGCGCACCCGACCAGATGCCCACGCCCGCGCTCGCCGCGCGGCCGGATGTCATCGCCACGCCGCATACTGCCGGGCTGACGCAAGCGGCGATCGAGCACCAGTCGCTCGAGACGGTGGCGCAGGCGGGAGAGATATTGAAAGGCCGTGCGCCGAAGGGCGCGGTGAATGCCGAACATTGGACTAGGAAAGGGTTGCTCAAACCATGAAAACCATCCTCATCACCGGCGCCGCCGGCGACGTCGGGACCCACCTGCGGCGCGAGCTGGCGGCGAAGTACCGCATCCGCGCTTCCGATCTCAGGCCGCTGAAGAAGGTCGCGCAGGAGAACTTCATGCGCGCGGACATCTCGAAATTCGCCGACGCGCTGAAGATCACCAAGGGCGTGGACGCCATCGTGCACCTGGGCGGGTATTCGGTGGAAGGGCCGTGGGAGGGAATCCTCAGCGCCAACATCGTGGGCTGCTACAACGTGTTCGAGGCGGCGCGCAGGAACGGCGTGAAGCGGATCCTCTTCCCCACTTCGAACCACGCGACCGGTTTCTACCGGCGCGACCAGACTATCGACCACCGCGTCTATATCAAGCCCGACAGCCGCTACGGCGTGTCCAAAGTGTTCGGCGAGGCGCTGGGGAGCCTCTACGCCGACAAGTACGGCATGCAGGTGTACTGCATGCGCATCGGCAACGTGAACCCGGTGCCGATCGACAAGCGGCGCCTCGCCATCTGGTTTTCTCCGCGCGACCTCGCGCAACTCGTGACCATCGGCATCGAGCACCCGGAGATCCGCTTCGAGATCGTCTACGGCATCTCGGGCAACAAGCGCGCCTGGTACGACAACGCCAACGCCTTCCGGCTCGGCTACAAGCCGCTGGACGATTCGGAGGTCTATGCGAAGGAGATCCTCGCGCGCGAGAAGCCGGGCGGAGATCCGGTCGCCGAAGCGCACCAGGGCGGGGTGTTCTGCGTCGCCGAGGAAATCCCGAACCCCGCGCCGCTGCCGAAAATCAGGCGGCGGGTTTCGCGGAAGAGGTGAAGTAAAGGCCCAGCACGATGCAGGCCACGCCGGCGGCGTGGTACCAGCCGACGTGCTCGCCGAGGAACACGATCCCGAGCAGCGCAGTGAAGGCGGGATGCAGGTGGTGGAACGGGCCCGCGATCGTCGGGGTCGTGCGCTGCAGCGCCGCGTTGTAGAACACGAAGGCGAGGAACGAGGCGAACACCGCGGTGTAGGCGATCGCCGACACCGAGGCGATCGTCACGACCATGTGGCGGCCCGAAGCCAGCTCCCAGGCATAGAACGGAAACTGCACGACCACGCCTACCAGCGCCATGGCGGCGAGGAAGCTCATGCGGTCCAGGCCCGCGGGCCAGCGCTTGAGCATCACCGTGTACAGGCTCCAGATCGGCACCGAGGCGAGGATCCACAGGTCGCCCGTGTTGAAGGCGAGCGCGCGCAGGATCGCGGGATCGCCGCGCACGATGACGATGACCGCGCCGGCGAGGGAGACCGCGATGCCCAGGCCCTGGCGCGGGCTGAAGCGGTCGCCGAGGATCACCGCCGCGAGGCCCGCCACCACCACGGGGACGAGCGCGATGAGCAACGCGCCGTTCAGCGCCGTCGTGGACTGCAGGCCGAGGTACACCATGCTCTGGAAGATGGCCGACCCGATGGCGGCCATCGGCAGCACCCACTTCCAGTGCTTGAGCAGCAGCGGCCATTGCGCTCGCAGCGGCGCCCAGGCCACGGGCAGGATCAGCAGCAGCGATGCGCTCCAGCGCCAGAAGTTGAGCGTGAAGGGCGGGACCTGCTCGTGGATCGCGCGCCCCACCACCCAGTTGCCCGCCCAGCACAGCATCGCCAGGGTGAGCAGCAGGTAGGGCGATCTCAGGATGCGCCCCGGTGCCGGTCAATCCACCAACCCCAGAGGGGGAGAAGCCAAAGTGCGATCGCGCTCCAGGCCACGGCCTGGGCATTGGGCGGCAAGGGGCCGAAGGCCGCGCCGAGATAGGCCAGCACGAAGAATCCGATCAGGGCCCAGAAGGCGAGCGAGGCCTTGCCCGAGTACTTCAGCCAGATGGCGATGCCTGCCGCGAACATCGCACTCTCGATGATGAGCGTCGCCGCCACTGAATTCCACAGACCAAGCCCGACCATCGCGCCGCTGCCGGGCCAAAGCGGGAGATCCGGCCGGTGCGACAGCGCGTCGAGCGCCCAGTGGCTGAAAACCAAGAGCCCCATGACGAAGGCGGCGCGCCGGCCGAGCTTCCAGCAGGCCAGCCCGAAGAGCACCGCCCAGGCGAGAGCCGCGACCAGGCTGTGCGTCCACGGGTAGTGGACAAAGTCGAGCGGCGTGAACGCGGTGTTGCCCGGCGCGATCTCGACGCGCTCGATTCCGGCGACAAGCAAGATCGGCCACACCAGGTCCAGCCAGAAGGTCGCCGCGAGCGCCACGCCCAGGTTCGCGCGCGGCGCCAGGGGCTTCGCGGCAAGCGCGACAGCGGCGTGTCCGATGAACATCTAGTCGTCAGCGTGCGCAGTGGGCCGGTGGGCCGACACCAGTTTCTGCTGCAGCTGCGGCGGGGCGGGCTCGTAGTGGCTGAATTCCAGCGTGTAAGACCCGTGGCCAGCGGTGATGGATTTCAGCCGCGCGGGGAAGCTCTCGAGCTCCGCCAGCGGCGCCTGCGCCGCGATGAGCACGGTGCCGGGGCGCGGCGCGTCCGAGCCCTTGATGTGGCCGCGGTGACCGGAGAGCTCGCCCGTGATGTCGCCCATCTTGTGCTCCGGCGCCACGATGTTCACGTTGACGATCGGCTCGAGCACGATGGCGCGCGCCTTGGCGAGCGCGTCGAGGAACGCCTTGCGGCCGGCGGAGATGAAGGCCACCTCCTTGGAATCCACCGGGTGGCTCTTGCCGTCGTAGACGATGACGCGCAGGTCCTGGATCGGGTAGCCGGCGAGGAAGCCCGTGGCGAGCACGCCGCGCACCCCTTTTTCCACTGCCGGGATGAACTGGTTGGGAATCGAGCCGCCCTTCACCTGGTCGACGAATTCGAACCCCTTGCCGCGCGCGAGCGGCTCGACCTTGAGGAACACTTCGCCAAACTGCCCCGCGCCGCCGGTCTGCTTCTTGTGCCGGCTGTGGCCTTCGGCGCGCGCCGCGATGGTTTCGCGGTAGGCGATGGAGGGCGGCCGCGTCTCCAGTTCCACCTTGTACTGCGTGGCGATCTTGTCCAGCGTGGTCTTCAGGTGCACGTCGCCCAGGCCGCGCATCACGGTTTCGTTGGCCTGCGCGTTGTGCTCGATGCGAAAGCACGGGTCCTCGGCGACGAGCTTGTGCAGCATGTCGGAGACCTTCTGCTCGTCCCCGCGCTTTTTCGGCTGCACCGCGAGGCCGAACACCGGCGTGGGAAGCTCCAGCGGCCGCGCGCGGATGTGCGCGTCCTCGGGCGAGTCGTGCAGGATGTGGTTGAACTGGATTTCGTCCACCTTGGCGATGGCGCAGATGTCCCCCGGCACCGCTTCGCTCACCTCGGTCTGCGTCTTGCCCCGCAGCAGGTAGAGGTGCCCGGCCTTGACCGGCTTCCTGCTCTCGCCGATGTAGAGCTGCGTGCCCGGCGTGATGCGCCCCTGGTGCACGCGGAACACCGCCAGGCGCCCGATGTAGGGATCGATCTCGATCTTGAACACGTGCGCGAGCGCATGCCGGCCGGGGTCGGGCAGCGCCACGATCTCGCTCGGCGCGCCGCCGTCCACCGGCACATTGAGGTAGGTCGGCGGATTGCCTTCGCTCGGGTTGGGCATCAGCTTGACGATCACCTCGAGCAGCTCCTTCACGCCGGCGCCGGTCTTCGCCGAGCAGAACACCACCGGGATCAGGTGCCCCTCGCGCATCGCGCGCTCGAGCGGCTCGTGCAGCTCTTCGGGCGACACCTCGCCCTTTTCGAGGTATTTCGCCATCAGCGTTTCGTCCACCTCGACCACCTGTTCGACCAGGCGCTGGTGCGCTTCCTCTACCGAGGAGAAATCCGACTCCCCCGAGGGCGAAAAGAAGCAGTCGGACACCTTCGTCGCCTTCGCCGCAGGCAGGTTGAGCGGCAGGCATTCCTTGCCGAATGCCTGCTGGATGCGCTCCAGCAGGCCCTCCAGGTCCACGTTGTCCGCGTCGATCCTGTTGACGACGATCAGGCGATCGAGGCCGCGCCTGGCAGCCCACTGCATGAAGCGGCCGGTCATCATTTCTACGCCGTTCTGCGCGTTGATGACGATGGCGGCGGTCTCCACCGCGGCGAGCGCGGGCAGCGAGTGACCGAGGAAATCCGGGTAGCCGGGGGTGTCCAGAAGGTGAACGCAGGTCGGTTGCTCGCCGCCGTTCACCTCGAAGCTCGCGACCGCGAGCTTGAGGGAGTGCTGCAGCTGCTTCTCCATCGGGGTGTAGTCGCAGACGGTAGTGCCGCGCTCGACGCTGCCGGCCGCGGGCACCGCCCCCGCGCGCACGAGCAGCGCCTCGGCCAGGCTGGTCTTGCCGCTGCCCGCCTGGCCGACGAGCGCAATCGTCCTGAGGTGCTTGATGAGGTGCTTGGCCAATCGACCCCCCCTCCCGGGAACCTATGCTACTTCGGGACGTGGCGCGGCGTCGAGACGGCGAGGAAGATCTCGCGCAGGAACAGCAGCAGGCTTACCGTCAGGCTGCCCACCGCCAGCACGAACAGGCCGGCCACCGCGCGCGTCAGGTCCACCGAGACGAAGGCGCCGATGAAGGCGCCCGCGATCAAAAGGCATACGAAGATGCCGCTCACGACCGCGAACACGATCGAGCGATAGACGTAGCGGATGCGGCGCGCGATCTGCGCCAGTTCCTCCCGGGCGTCGTCCTCCTGCGTGCCGGCGAGCGAGTACATGGCGTGCTCGAGCACCCGCCGCCGGTCCACCGCGCGCCCCAGGCGGATGTTCAGTGCGGCGATGAGGGTGCCGACCGCGGTGAGCATGAACACCGGGGCCACCGCCAGCTGGATGACGTTGGTGATCTGCGGGATGTGCGCTTCCATGGCGCTACTTCTTCCTGCCCGCTGCTTTCTTCTCCAGCAGCTCGACGCGCTTCTTGAGGAGATCGTCGAACTTCGACTTGCCGATGAGCAGGGTGTGGGCGGCCAGAGCCTTCTCGCGCGGCAGCCGCTCGGCGATTTTTTTCGCGCGCTCGTCGGCGTCGGGGTCGCCCGGTTTGGCTTCGCCGGCGACGGCGACCGAGGCGTGGGTGTTGTCGCCGGCAGCCTTGCCGAGCTTCACCGTGTAGCTGAGGCCGTCGAAGGTAACCGCGACGATGGTGGCGATCGGCTTGTCGAGGCCCGTGACTTCCGGCCTGGCGCCCGGCGCGGCGACATCGGCCAGCTCCACGCTGTTGAGCGCGTACGAGGCGGAGTTGGCGCGGATCATGTCGAGCTTCTCGCCGGCGCGCAGCGGGCTCAACTTCCAGTTGGCGTTCTCGCCGGGGCGCTCGATCTTCCAGCGCTCGCCGCCGGCCAGCGCGACCTCCATCGCTTTCATCTTCTCCGCCGCGAAGCCGGTGCGGCTGATCCAGTCGGCGCTCTTCGCGCTCGCCAGCACCAGCGGGTCGGCGACGACGTACACCATCTTCGCGTCGTCTGGCAGCATGACGTAGCGGGCGTCGCCGATGGCCCGGTCCGGGTTCTCCGGCTCGCGCTTGAAGAACTTGGCGCCGATGATGAGGCGCGCGAGCGGCTTGCCGTCGGCGCCGCGGAATTCGAGTTGCGTGCCGGCGTCGTCGAGCTTCAGCCGCGCGCGGTCCTTGTCGCCGATCGCATCGCTCTGGCCCACCTTCAGCTCGAGCGCCTTGAGCACCAGGTCGCGCACCTTCTCCACGTCTGCCGGGAAACCGGCGCGCTCGGCGATCACCCACTGCTCGGCCTTGCGCTCCAGGGTGAGAGCCGCGCCGGGCTCGCGGATCGAGATCGCGGCAACGTCGGCCGCGTTGAAGTTCTTCAGCAGCGCCTGGCCGAGCGCGGCGGCGCCCGCCGCGGTCTGCAATTGTCCCTGCTTGTGCAGCAGCAGCGCGCCGCCGCCCAGCGCGAGAAGCAGCACCACCAGCACTGCAGCGACGCGCGCGCTCATGCGGCGGTGGCGCGCGCCTGCTGCCGGCGGCGCAGCAGCGCGATGCCGATGCCGAGCAGCGCCACCAGCAGCGGCATCAGCGCGATGTTGGCGACCTTGGTGAGGAACACCATGCGCTCGGAGTCCTGGCGCAGGTTCTTGCGCAGGTCCTTGAGCGACTTCCTGGTCTCGGCCACCTTCTTGCGGAAGTTTTCCAGCTCCGTCTGCTGCTCCGGGGACAGTATTTGCCCCCCCGGGGCTCCTTTGGCGGCCGCGCCCGAACCCTTCTGCAGCTTCTGCAGCGTGTCGGTGGTCTTCTGCAGCTCGTCTTCCAGCTCCTTGATCTTGCCGAAGTACTGTGCCTGCGCCTGCGCTTCCATCTCGCGCACCACGGTGAGCGGGCGGAACGCGGAGGCGCGGCTCTTCAGCGACAGCAGGCTGTCGTCCGCGGCGAGCTGCTCGACCAGGCCCTGCGCGAAGGCGAGGTTGCCGTTCGAGGGCACCACCACGCGGCGCCCGAACAATTCCTGCACGTCCACCGCGGCGCCGTCCTGCAGCATGTCCACGTCCGCCACCAGCACCACGGAGTTCGCCTGCGCGGACTCCTTGAGCTGCGCTTCAGCACGATCTGATAGACGGTGCCGTTGATCAGGCGGATGGCCGATGCGCGCCGCAAATCACCTGCCCTGGAGATCAGTTCGGGAAAAGCGAATTGCTTGCCCATGGCGCCGGCC
>JANMUO010000166.1:0-6689 GCA_031391655.1 Betaproteobacteria bacterium | reverse complement strand
TCGGTCGCGCACCTCTACGGCACCGCCGTGGTCGGCATGGCGCTCACCGGCTTCCTCGTCTGGATCACCGAGTACTACACCGGCACGCAGTACAAGCCGGTGCAGCACGTCGCGGCGGCCAGCGTCACCGGGCATGCCACCAACATCTTCGCGGGCCTGGGCGTGTCGATGAAATCCACCGCCTGGCCGGTGCTCGCGGTGTGCGTGGCCATCGGCGCCTCCTATTCGCTCGCCGGCCTGTACGGCATCGCCATCGCCGCGACCTCCATGCTCTCCATGGCGGGAATCATCGTCGCGCTCGACGCCTACGGGCCGATCACCGACAACGCCGGCGGCATCGCCGAGATGGCCGACCTGCCCGACTCGGTGCGCGCGATCACCGATCCGCTCGACGCAGTCGGCAACACCACCAAGGCCGTGACCAAGGGCTACGCCATCGGCTCCGCCGGCCTGGCCGCGCTGGTGCTGTTCGCCGACTACACCCACGCCCTTGAAGCGGCGGGCAAGATCGTCACCTTCGACCTGTCAAACCACATGGTGATCGTCGGCCTGCTGATCGGCGGCCTGGTGCCTTACCTCTTCGGCGCCATGGCGATGGAGGCGGTGGGCCGCGCCGCCGGCTCGGTGGTGCTCGAGGTGCGCCGCCAGTTCAAGGAGATCCCGGGCATCATGGAAGGCACCGCCAAGCCGCAATACGGCGTGGCGGTTGACCTGCTGACCAAGGCGGCGATCAAGGAGATGATGATTCCGTCGCTGCTGCCGGTGCTGGTGCCGATCCTGGTCGGCGTGATCCTGGGGCCGCAGGCGCTTGGCGGCGTGCTGATGGGCACCATCGTCACGGGCCTGTTTGTCGCGATCTCCATGTGCACGGGCGGCGGCGCCTGGGACAACGCCAAGAAGTACATCGAGGACGGCCACTACGGCGGCAAAGGGTCCGATGCGCACAAGGCGGCGGTGACCGGCGACACGGTGGGCGACCCCTACAAGGACACGGCCGGCCCGGCGGTGAACCCGCTGATCAAGATCATCAACATCGTGGCGCTGCTCGTCGTACCCTTGATGGTGTGAGCGTCCGGATGTCCTTCCTGGAAAGGGCCGCTTGCGCGGCCCTTTTCTTTTTCAGCGCCGCCGCTGGCGCGCAGCTCCTCGCCCCGGAGATCGACACCGGGCGCGTCGAGAAGCGCGCAGTGCTCGCGCAGCGCTTCATGGTCGTCGCTGCGGACCCGAATGCGGTCGCGGCCGGAGTCGAGATGCTGCGAGCGGGCGGCAGCGCCGCCGATGCGGCGATCGCCGTGCAATTGGTGCTGGGCCTCACGGAGCCGCAGTCCTCGGGCCTGGGCGGCGGCGCCTTCGTGCTCCACTGGTCGGAAAAGGAACGGCGCGTGCGCACCTACGATGGGCGCGAGACCGCGCCCGCCGCGGCGCGCGCGGAACGCTTTCTCGACCCGCAGGGGAATCCCGAGCAGTTCCTGCAGGCGGTGGCGAGCGGGCGTTCTGTCGGCGTGCCTGGGGTGCCGAGGCTGCTCGAGCGCCTGCACCGGGAACACGGCAGGTTGCCCTGGGCGCGCCTGTTCGAGCCGGCGATCCGCTTCGCCGATGGCGGCTTCGAGAGGACGCGGCGCCTGCAACGCATGCTCGAGCGCTATCCCGACGTGCGCGGGCTGCTGCCCGCCAACCGGGCGTACGCGGCGACGCTGCGGACGCTGGCGAAGGAGGGCGCCGACGCTTTCTACCGGGGACCAATCGCCGAGGGTATCGTGCGCGCCGTGCGCGCCGACATGACGCTGGAGGACCTTGCCGGCTACCGCGTGATCGAACGCGAGCCGGTGTGCGGCGCCTACCGCGGCACCCGGATCTGCGGCATGGGCCCGCCGAGCGCCGGCGGCATCGCCGTGCTGCAAATCCTGGGAGTCCTCGAACGGACGGGTTTTGCCGCGGCCAGGCCCGAGTCGTCCGAGGCGGTGCACCTGTTCAGCGAAGCGGGGCGCCTTGCCTTCGCCGACCGGCTGCGCTACGTCGCCGATCCGGCGTTCGTGCCGCAGCCCGTGGCGAAACTGCTCGAGTCGAAGTACCTCGACGCGCGCGCAAAGCTCATCGGTTCGCGCTCGATGATCTTTGCGACGCCCGGGGACCTCGACGGCGAGGCGGCCGGCACGAGCCACCTGTCCATCGTGGACGCCGAGGGCAACGCGGTGTCGATGACCACCACCATCGAGCATGCCTTCGGCAGCCGCATCCTGGTGCGCGGGTTCCTCCTCAACAACCAGCTTACCGATTTCGGCTTCGTGCCGGTGATTACCGGCCGGCCGGCGGCGAACCGCGTCGAGCCGGGCAAGCGGCCGCGCAGCTCGATGTCGCCGACGCTGGTGTTCCAGGCGGACGGTGCGCTGAAGATGGTCGTCGGCTCGCCGGGCGGGTCGACCATCATCAACTACGTGGCCAGGGTGCTGGTGGGGACACTTGATTGGGGCATGGATATCCAGTCTGCGATCTCCTCGGCCAATTTCGGCAGTACCAACGGGCCTACCCTGCTGGAGCGTGGCACGGCGATCGAGGAGTTGGGCGATGCGCTCGCCGAGCGCGGGCATGTGCTGAATTTCGTGCCGCTCACCAGCGGCCTGCACGGCATCGAGCGAGTGCCGGGGGGCTGGCGGGGCGGGGCGGATCCGCGGCGCGAGGGGGTCGCCGCCGGCGACTAGGATTGCGCGCCGCAACAATGAAGTAAGCGATAAGTAATTGCCGATGCCCGGAGCGGGAGCAGAATTCGCTGACCCGCCATGGCCACCGCCGCCAAACGCAGGCGTACGCCCCTCGGCAAGACGACCCGGCCCCTGTTGTCGGAGATCCTGCCGCGCGAGCGGCTGTTTGCCCTGCTGGAGGAGGGCCGGGACGCGCCGGTCACATGGATCTCGGGTCCGCCCGGTTGCGGCAAGACCACCGTCGTGGCGAGCTGGCTCGATCGAGCGCGGCTGCCCTGCCTCTGGTACCAGCTCGATGAGGGCGACGGCGACGTCGCCACGTTCTTCTATTACCTCGGCCTGGCGGCGGCCGACCTCGACGGCGAGGAAGATGCGGTGCTGCCGCTGTTCACGCCCGAGTACCACGCCGCCGTGCCGGTGTTCACGCGGCGTTTCTTCCAGGCGCTGTACGCGCGGCTGAAGGCGCCTTTCGCGATCGTGTTCGACGGCTACCACGAGGTGCCGGCCTCCTCGCCGCTGCACGAAGTGATGCGCGAGGCCTTGCGCGAGCTGCCGCCGGGAGGCCGCGCCCTGCTGATCAGCCGGGGCGACCCGCCGGCGAGCCTGGCGCGCCTGCGCGCCAACCGGCAGCTCGCGCTGCTTGGCTGGGAGGACTTGCGCCTGACGCGAGAGGAGACCGCCTCGATCATCGCTCAACGCAATGAGCGGTTGGGGCACGAAATGCTGGACGCGCTCTACGCCAGGACCCAGGGCTGGGCCGCCGGGCTGGTGCTGGTGCTGCAGCAGGCGCGCATGGGCGGGCCGATCGCCGACGCGCCGGACCTCGCGACGCGGCAGCTGGTGTTCGACTACCTCGCAGGCGAAATCCTGCAGAAGTCGGACGCGCGCACGCAGGAGTTCCTGCTGCATACCGCGCACCTCGCGCAGATGACCACCACGCTGGCGCAGGAACTGAGCGGTGACGCGGGCGCCGGCGATACGCTGGCGCGGCTGCACCGCGACAACTATTTCGTGACGCTGCGCGAGACGCTGCCCGAGCCGGTGTACCAGTACCACCCGATGTTCCGCGAGTTCCTCCTGGCGCGCGCCCAGGAGGCCTACCCCAAGGAGCGGCGCCGCCAGCTGCAAAAAGCGGCCGCGGCGCTGATGGACAAGGCGGGGCAGGCCGAGGAAGCGGTGGCGCTGTATCGCGATAGTCACGACTGGGAGGCAATGGCGCGCCTGGTGGCGCGCCATGCGCCGTCGCTGCAGGCGCAGGGCCGCGGCGAGACGCTGGTGCACTGGGTCGACGAGCTGCCGCCCGAAGTGCAGCAGGCGCACCCGTGGACCGTGTACTGGGCCGCCGCCAGCCAGGCGCAACAGGCGCCGCGCGAAGGGCGGCTGGGCTTCGAGCGGGCCTACGAGCTGTTTCGCACCCAGACCGTGCCCGACGCTGCCGGCATGGTGCTGGCGTGCTCGGGCGCGATGGACGCGATCCTGTACGAGCTGGACGATTTCTCGCTCCTGGATCGCTGGATCCCGGTGCTCGACGAGATGGCGCGGGCGGGCACGCAACTGCCCTCGCCCGCGGCGGAGGCGCGCGTCGCCAGCAGCATGTTCATCTCGCTGACGCTGCGCCAGCCGCAGCGCCGCGACATCGAGCAGTGGATCGAACGCGCGCTCGTCAGCTCGCGCCAGGACCCCGATCCCAACCTGCGGATGTTCGTCGGCTCGCTGGCCGCGCTGACGGTGATGTGGACCGGCCTGTACGCGCGCGCCCACGGGCTGATCGACAGCATGCGGCGCCTCGCCGCGGCCCCGGGCGTGACGCCGTTCTCGCTGCTAACGCTGAAGAACGTCGAAGCCATGTACCACATGCTCAATGCCGAGCGCGACGCGGGCGTGGCGGCGATGCGCGAGGGCCTGGATATCGCGCGCGCGACCGGCGTGCACACCTGGACCTTCCAGCTTCTCGTCTACGGCTATGGCAGCGAGCTCGGTGCGCGGGACCTGGAGGCGGCGGCGCCGCTCGCGCGCCAGCTCGAGGCGCAGGCTGGGGGCGCGGGGCGTTTCAACCTGTGCCTGTACCACCACTTCCAGGCCTGGGAGGCAATGCAGCGCAAGGACCTGATGCGGGCCCTGCAGCAGGAGAAGGTCGCGCTGCGCATGGCGGTTGAAGTCGGCTGTCCCTACTTCGAGGTCCTTTGCCGCCTCGCGCTGGCGCAGATCCTCGCCGAATGCGGCGACGAGAGAAAGTGCGTGGCGCACCTGACCCAGATGCGCGCCATCGCGCGCGACATCGACAACCGGCATCTGGAATTCACCTGCCTGCTCGGCTTCGCCGGCATCGCGCTCGAGCACGGCCGCCAGCGCTCCGGCATGACCGCGTTGCGCCGCGGCCTCGCCCTGGGGCGCGAGTACGGCTACCACCATTTCCTCTGGTGGCAACCCGCGGCGCTGGCGCGCCTGGCCACCCAGGCCCTGGCGGCGGGAATCGAACCGGAGTACGTAAAGAGCCTGGTGAAGCGCCGCGCACTGGCGCCCGACCGGCCGCCGCTGGATATCGCCGACTGGCCGTGGCATTTCCGCGTGCATACGCTGGGCGCGTTCCGGCTTCTTCGGCACGGCGAGCCGCTCGCCGCGGCGGGCGCCAAGGCGCAGCGCCGGCCGCTCGAGATGCTCAAGGTGCTCGTCGCGCTGGGCGGCGAGCGCGTGGCCGAGGAACTGGTGACCGACGCCATGTGGCCGCGCATCGACGGCGATTCGGCGCACCGTTCCTTCACCAGCACGTTGCACCGCCTGCGCAAGCTCCTGGGCGAGGACCGTGCGCTGGTCCTGCACCAAGGCAAGCTCTCGCTCGATCCGCGCTACTTCTGGGTTGATGCCTGGGCCTTCGACAGGGTGCTGGCGGAGATCGACGCGGCGCTCAAGGGCAGCGGCACGGCGCTCGCGCCCGACGATGCGGAGCGACTGGGCGCGCGGCTGCTCGACGTTTACCGCGGCCCCTTGCTTGCCGGGGAAACGGAGCAGCCCTGGTGCCTGCGCCCGCGCGAGCGCCTGCGCGGCCGCTTCCTGCGTGCATGCGGCCAGCTGGGGCGCTATTGGGAAGAGCGCGGCCAGCCCGAACGCGCCAGGGATTTGCGCGAGCGCAGCGTCGAGGCCGATGCCGGCTCGCCGGCCGCAGCTTTAAGCGATCAGTAAGCGAACGGTAGGCCGGCTGTATCCCGACCCCTCCCAAGATGGATTCACAGGCACCAATCGCCTGGAACCCAACTGGAGGGACCATGAAAGCAGGCAGAATCCTCATCAAGGCTCTTGCGCTGTCCGCGCTTACCGGCTGCTACGTCATGCCTTACGGGCCGGAAGGCCAGCCCTGGCACGTGATGCCCATTACTGTGCCGCCCAACGCGGTGCCGATGGGCGGGCCGGGACAGCCTGCGGCCGTGGCGCTCAACGTGCGCCTGTATCCGTCCAACGAGTCGGCCACCCACACCGGCATGCTGACTGGCACGGTGGTCAACATGATGAACGGCAAGGGGCGCTTTCAGCTCAACTACAAGGGCGAGGTGCTCACGGGCGAGGCGACCCGCGTGGATGGCGATGCGCGCCGCGGCGTGGCGAGCGCCTTCGGCCCGAGCGGCTCCTACATGAGCTGCGAGTACCAGATGAGCAACCCGAAGCAGGGCGCCGGCACGTGCACCATGTCCAACGGCGCCAAGTACCAGGCGCACATCGGCAGCTGAGCGCCATGGCTGCCTTGATGCTGCAAGGTGCGCGCCTCACCGTCCTCGCGGACGACGGCGACAAGCTGGACTGCTTTCGCGACGCGCTGTCGTGCATCCCGCGCATCCGCGTCGCAGAGCGCCTGCAGTCGGGCGGGGCAGACCTTGCCGGGTCGATCGCCAGCCGGCGCGTGGTGCAGGTCCTGCGGTTGGACCTGTTCCCCGCGCCGGCCGGCGGCCGGCCCTCGCCGCTCACGGTGCGCGAGATCGAGGTCCTGCGCCTGCTGGC
>JANMUO010000049.1:0-6695 GCA_031391655.1 Betaproteobacteria bacterium | reverse complement strand
CCGGGCCTCACCCCTATCCGATGATGGTGCGCGATTTCCAGGCCGTGATCGGGGAGGAGTGCATGACGCAGATGCCGGAACTCGCGGGCCGCCAGCCCGACGCGGTGATCGCCTGCGTCGGCGGCGGCTCGAACGCCATGGGCATCTTCTATCCCTACATCGAAGACTAGAAGGTGCGCTTGATCGGCGTCGAGGCGGCGGGCGAGGGGCTGCACACCGGCAGGCACGCCGCGTCGCTTTGCGCCGGCACGCCGGGCGTGCTGCACGGCAACCGCACGTACCTCTTGCAGGATGCCAACGGGCAGATCGCCGAAACGCATTCGGTGTCGGCGGGCCTCGACTATCCCGGGGTCGGCCCGGAGCATGCCTGGCTCAAGGACCAGAACCGCGCCGAGTACGTCGCCATTACGGATAGCGAGGCGCTGCAGGCCTTCGACAACCTCTGCCGCTACGAGGGCATCATCCCGGCGCTGGAATCGGCGCACGCCGTCGCGTACGCCGCGAAGATCGCACCCACGCTGCCCAAGGACACCCTCCTGCTGGTCAACCTGTCCGGGCGCGGCGACAAGGACATGCACACCGTCGCCGAGCGCCGAGGGCTGAAACTCTGATGTCGCGCATCGCCGGGCGCTTCGCCAAGTTGAAGGCCGCCGGGCGCAAGGCGCTGATTCCCTACGTCACGGCCGGCGATCCGCTGGCCTCGAGCACCGTGCCCATCCTGCATGGGCTGGTGGAGGCGGGCAGCGACATCCTGGAGATCGGCGTGCCGTTCTCCGATCCGATGGCCGACGGCCCGGCGATCCAACGCTCCTCGGAGCGCGCGCTGAAGAACGGCATCGGCCTGGCCGACGTGCTCGGCCTGGTGGCGCAGTTCCGCAGTAAGGACGCCGATACCCCGATCGTGCTGATGGGCTACGCCAATCCCATCGAAGCGATGGGCATCGAGAAATTCGTCGCCGCCGCCGGGACGGCAGGCGTGGACGGCGTAATCGTGGTGGACTACCCGCCGGAGGAATGCGCGCCGTTCTCCGAGCTCTGCGGCAAGGCCGGCATCGACTGCATCTTCCTGCTGGCGCCGACCTCGACCGACGCGCGCATCCGCGAGGTGGCGCGCGCCGGCACCGGCTACCTCTACTATGTTTCGCTCAAGGGCGTGACCGGCATGAAAAGCGCCGATGTCGCCGACATCGCGGCGCACCTGCCGCGCCTGCGTGCGGCGTCGAAGCTGCCGATCGGCGTGGGCTTCGGCATCAAGGACGCGGAGTCGGCGCGCGCGATCGCGCAGATCGCCGATGCCGTGATCATCGGCAGCCGCATCGTGCAGGAGATCGAGACGGCCGGGCCGGAGCACGCGGTGGCGCGCGTCAAGGCGCTGCTGCAGCCGATCAGGAAGGCGTTGGATTCATGAGCTGGCTGCAAAAACTCCTGCCGCCCAAGATCCAGCGCAGCTCCGGCCCCAAGCGCGCGGTGCCGGAAGGCCTGTGGACCAAGTGCCCGTCCTGCGACGCGGTGCTCTACAGCACCGACCTGGAAAAGAACCTTAACGTCTGCCCGAAGTGCGGCTTCCACCAGCGCATCGGCGCGCGAGCGCGCCTGGACTTCCTGCTGGACCCCGATGGGCGCTTCGAGATCGGCGCCGAGGTGCTGCCGGTGGACAGCCTGAAGTTCAAGGACTCGAAGAAATACACCGATCGCCTGGTCGAGGCCGAGGCGCAGTCGGCGGAGTCCGAATCGCTGCTCGTGATGCAGGGCGCCATCAAGTCGATCGGCGTGGTGGTGGCGGCGCACGAATTCGAGTTCATGGCGGGCACCATGGGCTCGGTACTGGGCGAGCGCTTCGTGCGCGGCGTGCGCGTGGCGATCGAGCACAAGCTGCCGTTCATCGTCATCACGGCGAGCGGCGGCGCGCGCATGCAGGAAGGGCTGCTGTCGCTGATGCAGATGGCCAAGACCACCGCGGCGCTGACCGACCTCGCGCAGCGCGGCCTGCCGTTCATCAGCGTGCTCACCGATCCCACCACCGGCGGAGTGTCGGCGAGCTACGCCATGATCGGCGACCTGGTGATCGCCGAACCCAAGGCGCTGGTGGGCTTTGCCGGGCCGCGCGTCATCGAGCAGACCGTGCGGCAGAAGCTGCCCGAGGGTTTCCAGCGCGCCGAGTTCCTGCTGGAGAAGGGCGCCGTGGACATGATCGTGGACAGGCGCCAGATGCGCGACAAGCTCGCCTCGCTGCTCGCCTTGCTACAGGGAACCCCGGTCGACCAGCCGTCGTGAGCGCCGCGGGCGTGCGCGGGCTTGCGGACTGGCTGCAGTTCATCGGCCGCCAGCATCCCGACGCCATCGCCCTCGGGCTGGACCGCGTGCGGGCCGTCATGGCGCGCATGGGAATCGCCGTCACCTGCCCGGTGTTCACGGTGGCGGGAACCAACGGCAAGGGCTCGGTCTGCGCCACGCTGGAGGGCGTCCTGCGTGCATCCGGTCGCAGGGTGGGCCTCTACACCTCGCCCCACCTGCTGCGCTACAACGAGCGCGTGCGCACCGGCGGGACTGACGCCACCGACCAGCAGCTGTGCGAATCCTTCGCTGCGGTCGAGTCCGCGCGCGAGGGCACGCCGCTCACCTACTTCGAGTTCGGCACGCTGGGCGCTTTCTGGCTATTCGCGCGGGAGGAGCTCGACGCGCTGGTGCTCGAAGTCGGCCTGGGCGGGCGCCTGGACGCCGTCAACGCGCTCGACGCCGATTGCGCAGTGCTCACCAGCGTGGCACTCGACCACGTCGAACTCCTGGGCGCCACGCGCGATGCGATCGGCCGAGAGAAGGCGGGCATCTTCAGGGCTGGCCGCCCCGCCGTAGTCGCCGATCCGCAGCCGCCCGCCTCGGTGCTGCAGGAAGCGGAGCGCATCGGCGCCCGGGCGCTGCTGCTGGGACGCGACTTCGGCTTCCGGCCGCAGGCCGGGCAGTGGGACTACTGGGGCCCGGGCGGCAAGCGATCTGCGCTTGCGCATCCCGCGCTGCGCGGTCCGGTCCAGTTGCGCAATGCCGCCGCCGCGCTGGCAGCCCTCGACACCCTGCGCGAGCGGCTGCCGGTGGCGATGCAGGATGTGCGCCGCGGGCTGGCAGAGGTCGAACTGGCGGGGCGTTTCCAGGTGCTTCCCGGGAGGCCGCAGGTGATCCTCGACGTGGCGCACAACCCGGAGGCGGCGCGCACGCTGGCGGTGAACCTCGCCTCGGGCGGTTTTGCCGAGGAGACGATTGCCGTCTTCGGCATCCTGCGCGACAAGGACGTGGCCGCGGTGGTGCGGGAGGTCGCGCCTCGCATCACGCGCTGGCACCTTGCCGGGCTTGCCGGTCCTCGAGGCGCAAGCGCCCCGGAGCTGGAGCGCGTGTTCGCGGCGACCGGCATCGTGGCGCCGCGCGTGCTGCACGAAACGGTGACGGCCGCGTTCGCTGCGGCCCGGGGCGAAGCAGGCGGGAATGATAAAATCGTCGCATTCGGATCCTTTCTCACCGTTGCTGAAGTGATGCAGGCGCTCGCGGCCGGTCGCGGCGGCCCAGGCACCCATGGCTGAATCCCAAGACGTCAACACCCTGAAACGGCGCGGCCGGCGGCGGCTGGTCGGCGCCATCGCGCTGGTGCTGCTGGCTGTCATCGTCCTGCCGTGGATATTCGATCAGCAACCGCGGCAGACCCCGCCGGTGAGCGTGCGCATCCCGAGCCAGGACGAAATCCCGTTTACGCCGAAGCCGGCACCGAAGCCGCCTCCGGTGGAAACTGTCAAACCTGCACCGGCGCTGGCCCCTGTCCCGGCCCCAACCAAGCCAGAGGCGACGAAACCCGCGCCCGCGCCGGCTCCCGCGACCGAGCGGGCGCGCGCCGAGGCAGCGCTCGCCAACGCCCAGTTCATGATCCCGGTAGGCGCCTATGCCGACCCGGCGGGCGTCGTCGGCAAGCTCAAGGCGGCGAAAGTCGCCTATTTCACCGAACCGGTGGCGACGGCGAAGGGCACCGTGACGCGAGTGCGCGCGGGACCGTACGCCAGTCGCGAGGCGGCCGAAAAAGCGCTCAAGCAGCTCAAAGGATTGGGATTCACCCCGGGAAACGTGACCGAGAGGCCATGAGATGACCTGGCTTGACTACGCCGTGCTGGTGCTGCTGGCGGCTTCCATCCTGTGGGGTCTTTGGCGCGGCTTCGTGCGCGAGGTCATTTCACTCGGCGCCTGGGTGCTCGCCTTCATTGCCGCCAATTTTTTCGCCGGCGCATTGGGCGAGGAGCTGCCCAAGGCGCTGCCGACGCCCGAGGTGCGGGTCCTCGTCGCTTTCGTCATCGTGTTCGTCGTCACCCTGATCGCCTGCTCGGTGGCCGGCGCGCTGCTCTCCAAGCTGACCAAGGTGGCAGGGCTGGGGTCCGCGGACCGCGTCCTCGGCGGGGTATTCGGCCTGACGCGGGCGCTGCTGATCCTGCTTGCGTTCACCCTGGTGGCGGGGCTCACGGCGCTGCCGCGACAGCCCGTCTGGCGCAATTCGCTGTTCGGCGATCCGCTCGCGCAGGCGGCGCTGGCACTCAAGCCCTGGCTGCCGTCCACGTTCGCCGGGCGCTTGCGCTATCATTGACCCTTAGGGACTTCGCGAGGCGGTTCCCATGTGCGGGATCCTCGGCATCGTAGCTCGCTCGCCCGTCAACCAGCTGCTGTATGACGGGTTGCTGCTCCTGCAGCACCGCGGCCAGGACGCGGCGGGGATCGTCACAGCCGAGCGCAAGTCTTTCCACATGCACAAGGGCAACGGGCAGGTGCGCGACGTGTTCCGCACTCGCGACATGCGTTCGTTGCCTGGCGGCATGGGCATCGCCCACTGCCGCTACCCGACCGCAGGCTCCGCGTCCAATTCCGCCGAATCGCAGCCGTTCTACGTCAACTCGCCGTTCGGCATCGTGCTCGGGCACAACGGCAACCTGACCAATTCCGACCAGTTGAAGGAGGAGATGTTCCGCCAGGATCTGCGGCACATCAACACCAACTCCGACTCCGAAGTGCTGCTCAACGTGCTGGCACATGAGCTGGAGAAGGCCTCGGTCAAGCTGCGCCTCGACCCGCAGACCATCTTCCGCGCGGTGGCCGCCGTGCACCGGCGCGTGCGCGGCGCCTATTCGGTGATCGCAATGATCGCCGGCTATGGCGTGCTCGCCTTCCGCGACCCCTACGGCATCCGGCCGGCAGTGATCGGCTACAACGAAACCGAGCACGGCACCGAATACATGGTGGCCTCGGAGTCCGTGGCGGTGGATTCGCTGGGCTACAAGCTGCTGCGCGACGTGGCACCGGGCGAGGCGGTGTTCATCGACGAGGACGGCAGCTTCCACAGCCAGCAGTGCGCGGAGCACACCTCGCTCAACCCCTGCATCTTCGAGTTCGTTTACCTCGCGCGCCCCGACTCGCTGATCGACGGCGCCTCGGTGTACGAGTCGCGCCTGCGCATGGGCGAGAAGCTGGCCGAGAAGATCCGCCGGCAGTACCGGCACCTGGACATCGACGTGGTGATCCCGATCCCGGACTCCAGCCGCCCCTCGGCGATGCAGCTTGCGCAGGGCCTGGAACTGCCCTACCGCGAGGGGTTCGTGAAGAATCGCTACATCGGCCGCACCTTCATCATGCCCGGGCAGGCGGTGCGCCGGCGCTCCGTGCGCCAGAAACTGAACACCATCGGCATGGAGTTCAAGGGCAAGAACGTGCTGCTGGTGGACGACTCGATCGTCCGGGGCACGACCAGCCGGGAGATCGTGCAGATGGCGCGCGAAGCCGGTGCGCGCAGGGTGTACTTCGCCTCCGCGGCGCCGCCGGTGCGCTTTCCCAACGTCTACGGTATCGACATGCCGACCCGCGCGGAACTGATTGCGGCGCACCGCAGCGAGGACGAGGTCGGCCGCGAGATCGGCGCCGACGCGCTCATCTACCAGGAGCTCGAGGCGCTCAAGGACGCCATCCGGCAGGTGAACCCCAAGCTGAAGAACTTCGAAACCTCCTGCTTCGACGGCCACTACATCACCGGCGACATCACCAGCGACTACCTGCAGGCCATCGAGGTGCGCCGCGACGCCGCGCGCGACTCGGGGGACGAAGGCGACGCCGCCCAGCTGGACCTCAATCTGGCCACCGCCCAATGAATTTGGTATAGTGCGTTTCGCGCCGATTTGAGCCACAGCTTGCGGGCGCGTTAAAAATGCAGCTAAAGCGTGCCGACGAGACCCGGTCCGCTTTCTGAATGAAAGGACCGGGTTTTTTTATGGCCAAACCGTTCGAACCCTCCACTCTCGGCGTGCGTGCCGGCTCGGCGCGCACCGAGTTCAACGAGCATTCGGAAGCGTTGTTCCTCACCTCGAGTTTCGTGTTCGACAGCGCGCAGCAGGCCGCGGGCCGCTTCACCGGCGGCGACGAGGGCAACATCTACTCGCGTTTCACCAACCCGACAGTGACCATGTTCCAGGATCGCCTGGCGGCGCTGGAGGGGGCGGAAGCCTGCGTCGCGACCGCCTCGGGGATGTCCGCGATCCTCGCGATGTCGATGGCCTTGCTCAAGGCGGGCGACCATGTGATCTGCTCCAACGCCGTGTTCGGCACCACGGTGACGCTTTTGACTTGTTATGTATTACACGCTTGTTCGCATTGTGTTTCGTAATATTTAATCTGATCAATGAAAG
>JANMUO010000393.1:0-7574 GCA_031391655.1 Betaproteobacteria bacterium | reverse complement strand
CCGGGGTGATGCCGGCCTTGTCGCAATTGGCTGGGTGGTCGTCGGGCTTCTGGTAGTCGAAGCAGCGCATCATGCCTTCCACGCGCCGCCAGCCCATGTTCTGGCCCTTGCCGATGACCTTGATCGTCTCGTAGCTGTTCTGCTGCACGTCGCCGCAGAACAACTCGCCGCCCGCGGTGTTGAAGGAGCAGCGCCACGGATTGCGCACGCCCAGCGCCCAGATCTCCGGCTTGGCGTTCTTGTCGCCGACGAACGGGTTGTCCGACGGAATGCCATAGGCCTTGTCCCCGGTGCGCGTGTCCACATCGATGCGCAGGATCTTGCCCAGGACGGTGGACATGTCCTGCCCGTTGCCGATCGCCGGGTTGTGCCCGATGCCCCAGTCGTTGGCATAGCCGCCATCGCCCATCGACACGTAGAGCTTGCCGTCCGGACCGAAGCCGATCCAGTGGCCGTTGTGGTTGAACTGCGGCCACGGCGTGCTCATGATGCGGCGCGCGCTCATCGGGTCGGCGGTGTTCGGGTCGCTCTTGGACACCGTGTACTCCTCGACCACGTTGCTGTGCGAATACCACAACATCTGGCCAAGGTCCGCCTGGTAGTCCAGGTGCGCGCTGTAGGACACGTAGAACTTGCCGTTGCTCTTGAAGTTCGGGTGGAACGCGATGCCCAGCAGGCCGCGCTCGTCGAAGTCATGATGCAACGCCGGGATCCTGTTGCGGATGTCGAGGAACGGCGTCGGGCGCAGCTTGCCGCCCTCCAGGATCTTCACGCGCCCGTTCTGCTCGATGATGAACATGCGGCCGTCCCCGGGCGCCTGCACCATCGCCAGCGGCGTATTGATGCCCGTGACCAGCGGCTCGAGCCTGATTTTCACCTGCGCAAACGCGCCGCCCGCGAGCGCAAGCAGCGCCGCAGCGGATAGTGCCCCGCCAATCTTTGCGATATTCATTTGATGTCTCCCTTGATTCGATTTGCCCGCTACCGCACACACCGCCAGCAGGAAAGTCCAGTATACGGTTGGGTTTTACAAATTTCCACAACTAGCTCGCAGTGAACCTTTTGCCGCACTGCGCAATGCGGCGGGCTTGTCCGACAAGGCGCTATTCGATGATCAAATCGTCCATCGTGCGCCGGCTCTTGCCTTGCTCCACGCGCGGCTCGCGCCCGCCGCGAAGGATGGAATTGCCTTCAAACACAGCACGCTGGTCGATGGCCTGCGGAGTCATCCAGTCCTCCTCCTTCATCTGGCCGCTTTGCCCGTACGCATCCAGCGCGTTCTGGTAGCAGGCCAGCCGGACCTGCTCCTCCGCAATGCCTTGCTGCAGTGCAAGCTTCGCCGTCTTGGCGACGCCCAGCGGTTCGGAGATGCCCCAGTCGCAGGCCGAGTCGACAATGACCTGTTTCGCACCGTACTGCCGCAGGATCTCCACCATGCGCGCATTGCCCATCTTGGTGCTGGGGTAGATGGAGAACGCCGCCCAGTACCCGCGCTCCAGCGTCTCGCGCACGGTCTCCTCGTTGTTGTGGTCCACCACCACCTTGGCGGGATCCAGGCCGTGCTCGTCGCACACGTCCATCGAGCGCGTCGTGCCCCGCTTCTTGTCGCGGTGCGGGGTGTGGATCATCACCGGCAGGTTGAGCTTCTTCGCCAGCTCCAGCTGCAGGCGGAAGTATTTGTCCTCGAGCGCCGACTGCTCGTCGTAGCCGATTTCGCCGATCGCCACCACGCCCTCCTTCAGCGCGAAGCGCGGGATCAGTTCCATCACGCCCTCGGCCAGCTCCTGGTTGTTGGCCTCCTTGGAGTTCAGCCCGATGGTGCAGTAGTGGCGGATGCCGAACTGGCTGGCGCGGAAGCGCTCGAAACCGACGATCGAGGACAGGTAATCGAGGTAGGAGCCGACGTTGGTCCGCGGCTGGCCGATCCAGAACGCCGGTTCGATGACGGCCACCACGCCCGAGGCCACCATTGCCTCGTAGTCGTCCGTGGTTCGCGAAATCATGTGCGCGTGCGGATCAATCAGCATCATGGCGGAATCCTCCCTGCGTCGAGTTTACTGCAGTGTCGCCCAGGTCAGCCGGCTGCGGGAAATATCGCCGGCGAGCGCCGGCACCTCCTGCAGCAGGCGCGCGGCCCGGCGGTCCGGGCTGGCTGCCAGCGCGAGCGCGGCCGCGCGCTGCTCGATCGACTCGCCGCTGGCCAGCACCCGCGCCAGGTCGTCGATCGCCTGGCCTTCGGCGAACGGCCCGACGCAGCGCCAGATTTCGAACGGCACCGGCCGGCCGGCCGCCCAGCGCTCGTGCGCGAAGTCGCACATGATGCGCGCGAGCTCCGGGTTGGCGCGCCGGTCCAGGCCCTGGATCGGCGCAAGCGGGCTGCCGATGAACAGCGCCTTGAGCACCATGTGATTCCAGCGGTGGTCGTCGAAATGCGCCTTCGGATAGGGATTGCGGTGGGCAATCGCCTCGAACACGCCGCGCATGTTGCTGCGCAAGCCCTCGCCGACCTGGTCCTCGAGCGAGGCGGGATCCGGATACAGCGGCAGGCCGCGATACAGCGTGATCAGCTCCGCGGCTTCGGCCGTTCTGCACAGCGAACGAAAGCGCTCCGCGAAGGGCTTGCCAGCGGCCGGCAACCCGGCGAGCAGCAGGATACGTGCGCCGTCCGACACGCTCCAGCCGCGCGGGTCCCAGTCTTCGATCGCCGAGCGGGCCGCCGCCAGGTCCGCGTCGGCCAGCGCGAGCTCCGCCTTGCCGAGCTTGCGCGGCACCAGTCCCAGGGCGGTGTCGAGCGCTGCGTCGGAGGAATCCTGTTGCAGCGCCGCGACCTGCGCATCGAGCCATGCACCACGCTCCGGCTCGAGTTGGCGCAGCAACCACTCGCGCAGCAGTCTCCTCGGCATGGGCTGATATTCTACGCCGCGTGCATCCCACACTCGTGATCCTCGCCGTCGGCCTGTCGCCGGCACTCGTCGGCGAACACACGCCGAACCTGCAGCGCCTCGCGGCGCGCGGCGGCATGCGGCCGCTGCGCACCGTGACGCCGGCCGTGACCTGCACCGTGCAATCGACGCTGCTCACCGGCCTCCTGCCGAACCGTCACGGCATCGTGGCGAACGGCTGGTATTTCAGGGACCTGTCGGAGATCTGGTTGTGGCGCCAATCCAACCGGCTGGTCTCGGGCGAAAAGGTCTGGGACGCCGCGCGCGCGCGCGATCCGAAGTTCACCTGCGCCCAGATGTTCTGGTGGTACAACATGTATTCGAGCGCGGACTGGAGCGCGACGCCGCGGCCGATGTACCCGGCCGACGGCAGGAAGATCCCGGACCACTACGCGCATCCCCACGAGCTGCACGACGAGCTCGACGCGAAGCTCGGCCCGTTCCCGCTGTTCAAGTTCTGGGGACCCCTCACCGACATCACTTCCACCGAGTGGATCGCGCAGGCGACCCTGCACGTGATGCAGACGCGCAACCCCACGCTGACGCTCGCCTACCTGCCGCACCTCGATTACAACCTGCAGCGGCTAGGCCCGGACCTGGGGCATGCGCGCATCCAGCAGGACCTGCGGGAGCTCGACGCCGCTTGCGGCGCACTGATCGACTACGCGGCGGCGAACGGCCGCGAGGTGGTCGTGGTGTCCGAATACGGCATCACACCCGTGGCCGATGCAGTGCACGTCAATCGCGCGCTGCGCAAAGCCGGCCTGATCCAGGTGCGCCCCGAAGAGCACGGCCGCGAAGTCCTGGATCCCGGTGCCAGCGCCGCGTTCGCGGTCGCCGACCACCAGATCGCCCATGTCTACGTGAACGACCGCAGCCGCATGGGCGAAGCGCGCGCCGTGCTGGAAAGGCTGGACGGCGTGGAGCGCGTGCTGGACGAGAGCGGCAAGCGGGCGATGGGCCTCGACCACGAGCGCTCCGGCGAACTGGTGGCGATCTCGAAGGCCGACCGCTGGTTCAGCTACTACTACTGGCTGGAGGACCGCCTCGCGCCCGACTTCGCGCGCACGGTAGACATCCATCGCAAGCCGGGCTACGACCCGGTGGAGCTGTTCTTCGATCCGGCGATCGCCCTGCCGAAGCTGGCGAGCGCGTGGCGGCTCGGCAAGCGCATGCTCGGCCAGCGCGCGCTGATGGACGTGATTTCGCTCAAGGACACTGCCTTGGTCAAGGGCTCGCATGGCCGCCTTACCGATGACCCGCAGCACGGGCCGCTGGTCATCAGCTCACGCGCCGGCCTGCTGCCTGCCGGCGCCGTCGAGGCCACCGGGTTCAAGCAACTGCTGCTGGATCACCTGTTTTCCTGAGCCAGCAGGTCCGCGCCGATGTCCTCGGCCCTGCGCACGCCGCAGAGTTGCATCGAGCGCGCGAACTCGCCGCCCAGGATCTCGATGGCGCGCTTTGCGCCGGGCTCACCGCCCGCCATCACGCCGAAGAGCGTCGCGCGCCCGGTGAGCACCGCGCGCGCGCCAAGCGCACGCGCCTTGAGGTTGTCCACGCCGCGGCGCACGCCGCCGTCCAGGAGCACGGTGATCTTCGAGCCCACCGCGCGCGCGACCGCCGGCAGCGCCTCCAGCGTCGCCTGCGCGCCGTCCAGCTGCCGCCCGCCATGGTTGGACACCACCACGCCGTCGCAGCCGGCCGCCGCCGCGCGCACGGCGTCGTCGGCGCGCACCACGCCCTTCAACACCAGCTTGCCCGGCCAGGCGTCGCGGATCGCCTTGAGCTGGTCCCAGTCGAAGGAAGAGTCGATCTCGCGCGCCACCGTGGCGGCGACATCGGTGATCTTGGTCGACCAGCGCACCATGCCCTCGAGGTTCTTCATCTCCGGGATGCCGTGGCGCGCCATGTCCGCGAGCCACATCGGCTTGCACAGCACGTCGCGCGAATTGCGCCAGCTCGGGCTGAAGGGCGCGATGAAGTCGTTGCGCAGGTCGCGCTCGCGCTTGCCCCCCACGGCGAGGTCCACCGTGACGAACATCACTTCGTAGCCGGCGGACCTGGCGCGCTCGATGAGCTTGAAGCGGAATTCGCGGTTCTTCAGCACGTAGAGCTGGAACCACAGGCGCCCGCCCGCCTGCTCGGCCACTTCCTCGATCGAGGCGGTGGCCGGGGTGGCGAGCGTGTAGGGGATGCCGGCCGCGCGCGCGGCGCGCGCCAGCATCAGGTCGGCGCCATTGCGGCCTGCGCCGATGCCGCCGGTGGGCGCGACTGCCATCGGCAGGTTGGAGCGGATGCCGAAGAGATCGATTCCGGTATCCACCTGGCGCACGTCCACCATGACCTTGGGCAGCAGGCGCACGCGCTCGAAGGCGGCGCGGTTGCCGCGCAGGGTGGTCTCGTCCTCCGCCCCGCCGTCGAAGAAATCGAACACCGAGCGCGGCAGGCGCCGTTTCGCCAGGCGGCGCAGGTCCTCGATGTTGGCGGCACGGGAGAGGCGGTGCATGGGGCGCGAGTCTACCGTAGCGTGTCCGCGGCGCGGCGAGCATAATCGCGCCATGACCCCGCCTTCCGCTCCTGCCTATCTGCAGACAAAACCGGCCGCGCGCCTCCAGGGCGTGCTCTCGCCCGTCGTCACTCCCTTCAAGGCCGACCTGTCGCCCGATGCGGACAGGTTCGCGCGCCACTGCAAATGGCTGTTGAAGAACGGCTGCTCGGGCCTGGCGATCTTCGGCACCAACAGCGAGGCCAACTCCCTGTCGGTGGAAGAAAAGCTCGGCCTGCTCGCCGCGCTCATCCACTCCGGCGTGCCGGCCTCGGCGTTGATGCCGGGCACCGGGCATTGCGCCCTGCCCGCCACCGTGCGGCTGACCGCGCACGCGGTAAAACAGGGCTGCGCGGGCGTGCTGATGCTGCCGCCGTTCTACTACAAGGGCGTCACCGACGAAGGGCTGTACCGCTACTTTTCGGAGGTGATCGAGCGCGTGGGCGACGAGCGGCTGCGCCTGTACCTGTACCACATCCCTCCCGTGGCCCAGGTTGGCATCTCGCTGAAACTCATCGGCATGCTGCTCGCGAAGTACCCGGGCATCGTCGCGGGCGCGAAGGACTCCTCGGGCGACTGGTCGAACACCAAGGCGATGCTCGATGAATTCGGCAAGTCGGGCTTCGACGTCTTCCCGGGAAGCGAAGCCTTCCTGCTGGACGGCCTGCGCCACGGCGGCGTGGGCTGCATCACCGCCACCGGCAACGTCAACCCGGGGCCGATCGACGGCGTCTACCGCAACTGGCGCACCGCGGATGCCGACAAGCTGCAGGCCGGCATCGGCGCCACGCGCAAGATAATGCAGAAGTACCCCATGATCCCGGCGCTGAAATCCGTCATCGCGCATTTCGGCAACGACACGCAGTGGCGCACCGTGCGTCCGCCGCTGGTCGAGCTCTCGAAGGAGCACGAGGCTGCGCTCATTCCCGAGCTGAAGGCCGCCGGGTTCACCATGCCCGGCCTCACCGGCTAGCGTGCCGACGGCCCTGGTCACCGGCGCCGGGCGCGGCATCGGCCTCGCCACGGCGCGCGCGTTCGTCGATCTGGGCTGGCGTGTCCTCGCGCTGGACAAGAAATTCGGCGACGAGCTCGGCGGCGAGCGCGTCGAGTACGACCTTACCGACCTCGCCGGCATCCCGAAGCTCGTCGGCGGGCTCGGCGCGATCGACACGCTGGTGAACAACGCCGGCGTGCTGTACTGCGATCCCTACGAGGAAATCCCCGCGGACCATGCGGCGGAGATCCTCGCCGTCAACCTGCGCGCGCCCGTGGCGCTCATCGAAGCCCTGGCGCCGCAGATGCGCCTGCGCCGCAGCGGCCGCATCGTCAATGTCGGCTCGGTGGCCGCCTTCACCGGGCACCCGGACCTCTGGTACGGCGCGACGAAGGCGGCGCTGCTCAACATCACCAAGAGTTATGCGGGCAACCTGGGCAAGGACGGCGTGCTGGTCAACGCCGTCGCGCCCGGCCCGACGCAGACCGCGATGTACGAGCAGTTGCCGCGCTCGCGCAAGGACGGCGTCATGCGCACCGTGCACGCGGGCCGCGCCTGCACGCCGGAGGAAGTGGCGCGCGTCATCGTGTGGCTCGGGAGCGCGAGCCCGGAGTACGTCTCGGGCAGCACGGTGGACGTCAACAGCGGGTCCTATCCGCGTTAGCGCCCTGTTGGGCATCAATCGAAAGGAAGGCATGAAAATGACACGCGTCCGAGTCGAGGGCTTTACCATCTCGCTTGACGGATACGGCGCTGGTCCGAACCAGGACATCAGGAATCCGCTCGGCTTGGGCGGGACAGAGTTGCACCAGTGGTTGGTCCCGACACGCACGTTCCAACGGACCCTATTTGGCGCCGACGGTGGCACAACGGGGATCGATGACGACTTCGCTGCGCGGGGCTTCAAGAATGTTGGCGCCTGGATTCTCGGAAGAAACATGTTCTGACCAATTCGCGGTTCCTGGCCCGACATGAACTGGAAAGGCTGGTGGGGGGACAATCCGCCCTATCACGTTCCAACTTTCATCCTGACTCATCACGCGCGCGCGCCGATCCAGATGGAAGGCCAGACGACATTCCACTTCGTTACGGG
>JANMUO010000328.1:0-5687 GCA_031391655.1 Betaproteobacteria bacterium | reverse complement strand
CAGCTTGCGCAGGATCTTCTGCACGTGGTTCTTCACGGTCAGCGGGCTGATCCCGAGGATGGCGCCGATTTCGTAGTTGCTCTTGCCGAGGTAAATCCAGTGCAGGACCTCCCGTTCGCGCGGGCTGAGCGGGCGTCCGCTTGGCACCGTGCGCAGCGGCGCGACTGTGGTGTCGGTCTGCGCGCGCAGCCACGCGGTGTGCAGCGAAGGCAGCGCAAGCTGCACCAGGTAGGCCTCCTGCGGCCCGACAGCGCCGGCGCCGCAGCCGAAGGCGTAGAAGCCGCCCACCTGCCCGGCGGCGTCGCAGACGCCGTGCGCGAGAATCTGCGTCGCGCCCACGCGCTGCAACTCGCACGCGAACGCGCCGCCGCCCAGCGTGGCGCTATCGCGCGTATCGCAGATCACGGGGTGGAAGCGCCGCTCCTTCCATGCCTTGATCAGGCTGGGCGCGGCGGCGGTGTCGCGCTGGAACAGCTCGCCGAACACGGCGGCGTCCGGTGCCAATGTGGCGAAGCTCTCCACGCGCAGGTTCTGCGCGTCGCCGTTGCCGAGCGCGCATACCAGCACCTCGTGCCGGATCAGGCTCTGCAGCAGTCCCTGCGACCACAGGAAGAAGTGCGGCCGGGCGTGCACGCGCAGCGCCGCGTCCCGGTTCAGCAGCAGCGACTCGATCCGGCGTTCGTCGAGCGCGGTGGGCCGTGCAGGATCGCCGCCGCGCGGCGCGCCCGCCGGCCGCGGCGCCGACCGGTTCAGGGATTGCTCGAGGTTCATGTCGGCTCCGGTCACTGTGGTGAAATCCCTAGGCCGGTGGAGCTATGGCGCCGCGCAGCGCACGACACGAGTGCCGGCGTAGTCTCGCTGCCGTGATCACTGTCCACGACGCCCGCACGCCGCTGCTGCAGGTCCGGCTCGGCCCCGCCGACCTGGTGCGCACCGCGCTCGACGCAGTGGTCGCGATCGGCACCCTGTTCGCCTGCGTGCTCGCCTACGGTGACCGGCTCGACGGCGCAAGCCTGATCCTCGCGCTGCTGGTGTTCGCCATGACTTTCCCGGGCAGGCCCGCGCGCGATACGGTCGGCGTCGGCGCGCTTGCGCTCGACATCCTCGGCGACTGGCTGGCGGTGGTCGCGCTGCTGCTGCTGCTGGGTTGGGCCTCGCGCACCCTGGACGCTTTCGACGCGCGCGCGCTGCTCGCCTGGGTAGCGGCGACGCCCCTCGCGCTGTTCGCCGCGCACCGACTGGTGCCGCGCCTGCTGGCGCGCGCGCTTTCCGCCGAGGGCGTGCAGCGCAGCGCGGTGATCGTCGGCGCCAATCCGCTCGGGCGCCAGTTGGCGGCGCGCATCGCCGCCAATCCCTTCCTCGGCCTGCGCTTCGCCGGGTATTTCGACGACCGCGGCGCGCAGCGTCTGGAGGGCGTCGCCGGGGGCGAGGCGCTCGGCCCGCTCGAGCGCCTGGCCGAGTACGTGAAGGCGCATCACATCGATGTGATCTACATCGCGCTGCCGATGGCCTCGCAGCCGCGCGTCCTCAAGCTGCTCCAGGACCTGCGTGACACCACCGCCTCGATCAGTTTCGTGCCGGACATCCTGGCGTTCGACCTGATCCAGGCGCGCGTCGACAGCATCGGCGGCATGCCGGTGCTGGCGGTGTGCGAGTCGCCGTTCTACGGGCTGAATGCGCTGCTCAAGCGCGCAAGCGACCTCGTGCTCGCTCCGGCGATCCTCGCGCTGGCGGCGCCGCTCATGCTGGGGATCGCCCTCGGCGTGAAGTTGAGCAGCCCGGGCCCGGTGCTGTTCCGGCAGCGCCGCTACGGCCTGGACGGCCGGGAGATCGTGGTCTACAAGTTCCGCAGCATGACCTGCGCCGAGGACGGCGCGGTGGTACGCCAGGCCACGCGCAACGACTCGCGCGTCACCCCGTTCGGCGCGTTCCTGCGCCGCTATTCTCTCGACGAACTGCCCCAGTTCATCAACGTGCTGCAGGGGCGCATGAGCGTGGTGGGCCCGCGCCCGCACGCGGTGGCGCACAACGAGACCTATCGCCGGCTGATCAGCGGCTACATGATCCGCCACAAGGTGAAGCCGGGCATCACCGGCCTGGCGCAGGTGAACGGCCTGCGCGGCGAGACGCAGACCCTCGAGCAGATGCGGGCGCGCATCGAGTGCGACCTCGCCTACCTGCGCCACTGGTCGCTGCTGCTGGATATGCAGATCGTGCTGAAGACCGTCGCCGTCGCGCTGCGGGGTGCCGGCAACGCCTACTGAAGGCCCGGCGGCGGGCATCACGCCGCGCGCGCGATCGGCATCGGCGCCGGCAGGCCGGACCCGGTGGCAAGTGGCGCGCGCATGGCGGCCTCGGTCCTGAAGCGGTAGCCGACGCCACGCACCGTTTCCAGCAGGACGTCGTGGCCGCTCGGCGCGAGCGCCTGGCGCAACCGGCGGATGTGCACGTCGACCGTGCGCTCATCGACGAAGACATGATCGCCCCAGATCTCGTCGAGCAGCTTGGCGCGGGCGTACACGCGGCCCGCGTGGGTCATGAAGAAATGCAGGATGCGGAACTCCGTGGTCCACAGCTTCAGCTCGTGTTCGCCGGCGGTCACGCGGCGCGCCGCGGGGTCGAGCCGCAGCCCGGCGAGTTCCACCGCGTCGTCCGCCAGCTGCGGGCAGCGCCGGCGCATCACCGCCTGGATGCGCGCGAGCAGCTCGCGCGTGGAGAAGGGTTTGGTGACGTAGTCGTCGGCGCCGCACTCCAGGGCGGCCACCTTGTCGTGCTCGGCGGCGCGCGCGCTGACCATGATGATGCCGGTGCCGGCGGTGCGCGGGTCCGCGCGCAGCTGGCGCGCGTAGGTCAGCCCGGATACGCCTGGCAGCATCCACTCGAGCAGGGTCACGTCCGGACGCAGGTTGCGCACCTGCGATTCGGCTTCCGCGGCGTTGCCGGCGTACTCGGTGCGAAAGCCCGCCTGCCTGAGATTGCCGGTGAGGACTTCCCGGGACTGCAGGTCGTCGTCCAGTACCAGTATCGTGCCTTCCATGATGCGGTCTCCCTTGCTTGTTGGGTCCGCAATCATCCTAGTGGACCATTCCTTGGCCGACTATCGTCCGATTCCAGTTCTGCCTGTGGGGGTGCTACGGCGGCTTGTCGCCGGGCGACTACAGGCGGGTCAGCGGCAGTCCGGCAGGAACGCGCGCCGCCGATAGGCGCCGCCGCCGTCCTGCAGCGATTCGAGGAACGCGACGAGGTCCTGCGACTCCCGTTCGGAGAGCTTCAGCGGCTTGAGGATCGCCTCGCCGTCCGAATGCAGCCGGTCCGGGCTGATGTTCGAATAGTGGTCCATCACGTCGCGCAGCGTTGCAAGGCGCCCGTTGTGCATGTAGGGCGCCGTCAGCGCGAGGTTCCTCAAGGAAGGCACCTTGAACTCGCCGAAATTGCGGTGCTCCAGCACCACGTGCCTCGTGCCGGTCGCGCTCGCGCGCCGCGGATCGTCGTTGTAGGGCCCGAGCAGGTTGAAGCGGTCGGCCAGGAGCTTCTTGATGCCGTCGCGCCGCCCCGGATCCACGCGGCCCGGCTCGACGAAGAACGGAATCCCCGTGTCGTGGAATTCGCCGTTGGTGAACGCGGGCCCGACGTGGCAGGTGTTGCAAGACCCTTTGCCGACAAAAATGCTAAGCCCGCGCTTCGCCGACTCCGGGTATTTCGCAGTTCCCGCCCGGTCGCCCTTCCCCAGCGCATCGCGAAACTCATCGAACGCGCTGCGCCCGCTCATCATCGTTTCCTGGAACGCGGCAATTGCCTTCACCGCGTCTACCAGCACCTTCTCGTCCTGCGCCGCCGGCGCGCCGAACACCTTGCGGTAGCGACACGAAAGATCCGCGTCCTCGCGCAAGAGCTTCGCCACCCGGGCCTCGCTCGAGCCCATCTCCTTCGCATCGAGCATCGGCCGGATGCCCTGCGACCACAGGCTGTCGTGCGCGCCGTCCCAGCCGAACCAGCGCTGCAGCCGCACGTTGGTCAGGCTCGGCGTATTGCGGTCCACCTGCGCGATGCCGCGCGCGCGCTTCTCGCCGTCGGTCCAGTTGCGCTCCGGCAGGTGGCAGCGCGAGCAGGACTGTTCGCCGTCGGCCGACAGGCGCCGCTCGAAGAACAGCCTCTCGCCAAGGTCGATCGCCTGCGGGTTTCCCGATACGCGGTTGGACGGATCGGCCCGGAAGGCGGGCGGCCAGGGCCCGTGCGAAGCGATGGCGCGGAGTTCCGCCTCGCTGAAGGCTTGCGCAGCCTGCGCGGCAGCCAGCAGCAGGAAGAGCCAGAGCCTCACTCGAGCCGCACGCTCTGCGCCAGGCGCTCGGCCTTGCCGCCCGCGCGCACTTCGAACACGAACTCCCAGCGCCCCGGCATGTGGAACATCAGCCCCTCGGCGCGGTAGCGCCCGCCGCCCAGCGCCGCGATGGTGGGCTGGTAGTTCATGCCATGGCGATGCTCGGGCATCCAGGCGTCCAGCTTCACCGCCTCGGGCGCCGGGCATACGGCGAACTCTACCGCGAAATGCTCGCCGACGCGCAAGGGTTCGGTGCGATAGGCGATGGTGGCGGTGGCGGACTTGAGCGACTGCACCGGCCCCCCGGGCAGCTCGCAGGCCTGCGCGGCAGGCGACAGGAGCGCGAGCAGGAGCCAGCGTTTCATTTCGGCGGCGGGAACAGCGCCTCGCCGTTCTTGTAGGCGATGCGCTCGGCAACGTCCCTGGGCAGGTCGGCGAGCCAGGCGCGCGACCAGCTCGCGTGCTCCCCCACGTAGTGCCAGCGCTCCGGCGTGAAGGTGTCGGTGCCCACCATGAAGCGGTCGGGAAACTCGAGGAAGGCCTTGCGCCACTCCGCCTCCACCTTGCCGCCCGAGCCGTGTTCGGTGCGAAACGCCAGGTCGCACCAGAGGTTCTTGTGCTTCTTCAGCATGGCGCGCACGCTGTCCGGCCTCTCGAAACCTGCGTGCGCCCACAGGATCTTCGCCTCCGGCCACTGCTTGAACAGCCTCTCCACGGCGTCGGCATCGGAGTGCGCGTGCAGGAAGAGCTTGTATTCCTTCGCCAGCTGCACCATGCGCCGCGGCACCGGCAGGTCGGCGTCCGATCCGTAGAGGTGGAACTCGCCGATGCCGGCATAGCGGAATTTCTTCAGCCGCTCCTCCAGGTAGGCGGGCACCGTCGGGTCGCGGAACCAGGTCCCGGTGTCGCCCCGCGAGCGGTAGGGACGCAGCTCGGTGACGATGAGATCGGGTGCCTCGGCCTTCAGGCGCTGCTGGCCGTCGTCGCCGGAAGACGAGATCAGTGCGCGCTTCACGCCCGCCTTCCGGAGGAGGGCGATCACGTCCTTGGGCGGCAGCACTTCCCAGGCGTCGTGGCTGTAGTGCATGTGCGCATCGAAGATCGGCAGGTCGGCCGCCGGCGCGGCGAGCGGCGCGAGCAAGCACAGGCCGGCGAAGAACTTACGCATCCTCCACCTCCCGGGTCGCGGGCAGGCTGAAATGGAAGGTTGCCCCCTGCCCGCGCGCCGATTCTACCCACATGCGCCCGCCGTGCCGGCGCACCAGGCTGCGGCAGCCGGGCAGTTCGCCCGCGCCCTGCATCGCGTCGAAGACTTCGCGATGGCGTTCCGGTTCGATGCCCACGCCGTTGTCGCGCACCTCGATGCGCA
>JANMUO010000298.1:0-2818 GCA_031391655.1 Betaproteobacteria bacterium | reverse complement strand
GTGGTGCCGTAGTTCTGCTTGAACTCGTCCAGCTCCGAGCCGTCCACGATGCGCGCGATCACTTCGCGCACGTCGTAGGGCTTGCGCACCTCAGACGGGATCACGCCGTAGATCTCCTCGGCCGGGTACAGCGGCTCGCGCGGCTCACGCAGGTCCAGCGCCACGTGCTTTCGCGTGTTGAGATTTCCGACAATACGCCGGCAGATGGCAAGCGCATGCGCATCGTTCAGCGCATAGTGGTCCGCGACGCCCGAGACGCGCGTGTGGACGTCGGCGCCGCCCAGTTCCTCCGCCGTCACCACTTCGCCGGTCGCGGCCTTCACCAGCGGCGGGCCGCCGAGGAAGATCGTGCCCTGGCCCTTGACGATGATGGACTCGTCCGACATCGCCGGCACGTAGGCGCCGCCCGCGGTGCAGGAGCCCATCACCACCGCAATCTGCGGGATGCCCGCCGCCGACATGTTGGCGATGTTGAAGAAGATGCGGCCGAAGTGCTCGCGGTCGGGGAACACGTTGTCCTGCTCCGGCAGGAAGCCGCCGCCCGAATCCACCAGGTAGAGGCAGGGCAGGCGGTTCTGCGCAGCGATCTCCTGCGCGCGCAGGTGCTTTTTCACCGTCATCGGGTAGTAGGTGCCGCCCTTGATGGTGGCGTCGTTGGCCACCACGACGCATTCGCGCCCCGAGACGCGGCCGATGCCGCAGATCATGGAGGCCGAATGCACGTCGCCGCCGTACATGCCGTGCGCAGCGAGCTGGCCGACCTCGAGGAAGGGCGAGCCGGGGTCAAGCAAGGTGCGCACGCGCTCGCGCGGCAGCAGCTTGCCGCGCGCGGCGTGCTTGGCGCGCGCCTCCTCGGGGCCGCCCGCCGCTGCCTGCGCGACTTGCTCGCGCAAATCGGCGACCAGCGCGCGCATGCGCGCGGCGTTGGCGCGGAACTCCTCCGAGCGCGGGTTGAGCTGGCTCTTGATGACCGGCATCAGCCGCCTCCCAGGGCCCGGCCGATGACCAGGCGCTGGATGTCGCTCGCGCCCTCGTAGATCTTGCACACGCGCACGTCGCGCCAGATGCGTTCCACCGGGAAGTCCGCCACGTAGCCGTAGCCGCCATGGATCTGCATCGCGTCCGAGCACACCTTTTCGGCCATCTCGGAGGCGAAGAGCTTCGCCATCGAGGCTTCCTTCAGGCAGGGCTCCCCGGCGTCGCGCAGCCGCGCGGCGTACAGATACATCTGGCGCGCCACTTCGACCTGCGTGGCCATGTCGGCAAGGCGGAAATTGACCGCCTGGTGCTCGAAGAGCGTCTTGCCCATGCTCTTTCGCTCCTGCGCATAGGCGAGCGCCGCCTGCAGGGCCGTGCGCGCCATGCCGGTGGCCTGCGCCGCGACGTTGATGCGCCCCGATTCGAGGTTGGCCAGCGCGATGCGATAGCCCACGCCCTCTTCGGCGAGCCGGTAGGCGGCCGGGACCTTGCAGTTCTCGAGCATGATCTGCGCCGTATCGGAGGCGCGTTGGCCGGTTTTGTCCTCGATCCGCGCCGCGCTGTAGCCTGGGGTGCCAGTCGGCACCACGAAGGCGCTGATGCCCTTTTTTCCAGCCGCTTTGTCGGTGACCGCAAAAACGACCGCCACGTCGGCGTTCTTGCCAGAGGTGATGAATTGCTTCACCCCGTTCAGCACGTAATGCGCGCCGGACTTCTCGGCCCGCGTGGTGATCGCGGCGGCGTCCGAGCCGACGTGCGGCTCGGTGAGCGCGAAGGCGCCGAGCATCTTCCCCTGTGCCAGCGGGCGCAGGAACTCCTCCTTCTGCGCATTGCTCCCGTAGCCCTGCAGGATGTTGGCGACGAGGTTCGACACCATGACGATGGTGCAGGTCGAGCCGTCGCCCGCCGAGATCTCGTCGCAGGCGATCGCCAGCGCCGTGTAGTCCATGCCTGCGCCGTCCCATTCCTCGGGAATCGCCACCCCCATCAGGCCCATCTCCGCGAGGTCCTGCAGCTGTTTGCGCGGGAAATGCTTGTCGCGGTCCCAGGCGCCCGCGTTGGGCGCGAGCTTTTCTGCGGCGTAGCGCCGCACGGCGTCGCGCAGCTGGTCGTGGTGGGAGGCGAGACTCATCTCAGGCGAGGCGCGCGTAGGTGATCGTGTGGTGCGTGAACAGGCGCCCCTTGCCGTCGTGGCATTCGGCGGTGCCGACGATGATGCGCTTGCCGAGCTTCAACACGCGCGCGGTGCAGTACACCGTCTGGCGGCGCGCGGCGTTGAGGAACGCAGTGTTGAGTTCCGAGGTCACCGCATCGTGCTCGATGCCGATATGGCGCTTGATCGCCAGCCACATGGCGCAGTCGGCGGCCGCCATGAAGGCGGGGCCGTTCACCGTGCCGCCTGGGCGCTCGAGCGCCCGGCGAAACGGCATGGCGATGGTGCACTCGGCGTCGCTCACCGCGTGCAGCCGCATGCCGTAGCCCGCGACGAAGCGGGCGCGCTTCAACAGCGCCTGCAACTGGCGCTTGCCGGGCCTCACGCCAGTTCGAGCGCCATGGCGGTGGCTTCGCCGCCGCCGATGCACAGGCTCGCGACGCCGCGCTTCTTGCCGTATTTCCTCAGCGCCCCGATGAGCGTGACCACGATGCGGGCGCCCGAGGCGCCGATCGGGTGGCCGAGCGCGCAGGCGCCGCCATGCACGTTCACCTTCTCGTGCGGCAGCTTGTGGTCTTTCATCGCCGCCATCGTCACCACCGCGAAGGCTTCGTTGATTTCGTAGAGATCGACTTCTGCCGTTTTCCAATTTGTTTTTTCAAGTAATTTTCTTATTGCCCCGACCGG
>JANMUO010000234.1:0-2001 GCA_031391655.1 Betaproteobacteria bacterium | reverse complement strand
CTGGACAAGCCAGTGGACGAATGGGCGGTGAAGCACGGCGGCTCGAAGTGGGTGAAGCGCGGGATCAAGCTCGGGGACGCGCTGCCGATCGCAGCGGTGGGGCTCTCCGGCATCTTCGCCTTCGACGAATCACGCCCGAGGCTCTCGGATGCGGGCACCGCGGCGCTCGAGGCGAGCCTGGTGGCGCTGGTCGCCTCGGAGGCCCTGAAGTACGGCATCGGGCGCGCCAGGCCGAACGCGGAGCTGGGGAGCAGCCAGTTCGAGCCGGGAACCAAGGATGACAAGTTCCACTCGATGCCCTCCAACCACACCGCGGTGATGTGGGCGGCGGTGACGCCCTACGCCAAGGAGTTCGGCGCGCCCTGGCTCTACGGCGTCGCCTCGCTCACCAACCTTGCGCGCGCCGGCAGCCGCGAGCACTGGGTGTCGGACACGGTGCTCGGATCGCTCCTGGGCTACGCGCTGGGGACGCTGGCCTGGGAAGCGCGCCGCGACTCGCGCCTGGGCAAGAACGCCCCCAAAATCGCGGTGGGCATGGACTCGGTGACATTGGCGTGGGACCTGTGAGGGGTCAGGCCCCCGTTTTTTCTTTTTTCTCTTGGGGCCTGACCCCAGTCTTTGCTTTGCTTTTTTCCGGCATGGTTACGGCGCAAACCTGCAAGGTCCTCGACCCCGAACTCCAGTCCTCCTACGCCGGCCCCTGCGTCAACGGCCTCGCGGAAGGCGTCGGTGAAGCGCGCGGCCTCGCGGAGTACCAGGGAGAATTTCGCGCCGGCCAGAAGCACGGCCAGGGGGTGAAGACCTGGCCGAGCGGCGATCGCTACGAGGGCGCCTTCGTGGAGGACCGCCGCGAGGGCCGCGGCAAGTACACCTGGGGCCGCGGGCCCTGGGCGGGCGAGAGCTACGAAGGCCCGTACGTGAACGACAAGCGCCACGGCGAGGGCGTGTACCGTTGGCCGAGCGGCGACGCCTACAAGGGCCCCTTCGCCGACGACAACTTCGCCGGCTACGCAACGCCGAAGATGGCGGCGCGCGCGAAATTCGAGGCCGAGGCGAAGCTCGCGGTGGCGAAGGAAGGCCAGAAGGTGTGCCGCGAGATGCCCGTCGGCCTCGCGCACGGCGAATGGATCCGCGGCGTGGTGGTCGGCGTCTCGGGCGAGCAGGTGGGCGTGCGCGTGGACGAACCCGGCACCCACCGCCACGTGGTGGCAGGCGTGGAGCTGCAGCAGGGCGACGTGGTCTGGGACACGCCGATGGCGTGGACGCCGTGCTGGTAAAGCAGACCCCCGTTTTTGACCTTCTCATGCGCCTGCCGCTGACACTCCTGGCGGGGTATTTCCTGTGGCGCGAATGGGAGGTGCTGCAGGCGGCGCAGGGCGCGCTCAAGGTGACGGCGCACGTGGCGACGATGCTGTTCCTCGCGCTCATCGCCGGGATGACGCTGGCACGGCGCCGGCCGCTGCGCAAGTCCGAGGGCTGGCTGCCGCGCTTCGCCGCGCTCGCCGGCCTGATGATGCTCTACGCGCTGCTGCTCTTTCCGCGCGCGCAGAGGGACACGGCCTTCGACGCCGCCGCGCTCGCCCTGCTGGTGGCGGGACATTTCCTGTGCGCGGTGACCCTCGCGCAGCTCGGGCGATCGTTCTCCGTGATGCCTGAGGCGCGCAAGCTCGTCACGGCCGGGCTGTACTCGAGGATCCGCCATCCCCTGTACCTGGCAGAAGCGGTGGCCACCCTCGGGGTATTCTTGCAGTACCGATCGCTGGGCGCCGCGCTGCTGGTGGCGGCGCATTTCGCGGTGCAGCTCTGGCGCATGCACGAGGAGGAGAAGGTGCTCGAGGCGCAGTTCCCGGAGTACGCCGATTACCGCGCGCGGACTGCGCGGCTGGTTCCCGGTGTTTACTAGGCGATGAAGCAGGCCATCGTCATCCTGATACTGCTCGCCGTGGGCTCGGTGCTCGCGCATTTCCACGTCGCCAACCAGAGCTACTACCCGGTGTCCAA
>JANMUO010000227.1:0-4890 GCA_031391655.1 Betaproteobacteria bacterium | reverse complement strand
CAGCAGACCAAGGCCGACGTCTGGCTGCCCACCTTCGCCGCGGGCCTGTTCGTCTGGCTGATGGGCTACCGGATCATGGCGCGGCTGCGCGGACCGGAGCCGACCGTGCTCAGTCTGCTGACGCTGACAGTTCTGGCGTCGGGGCTCACCACCCTCGGCGAGGCGTTCGGGATCGCTCTCTACTACGGCGTGTCGCCGTGGCTCGTGCTGCAATCGAGCTTCGAACTCGACTTCGACATGATCCGCCCGGGCTGGCTGGTGCGCGCTCGACGATGCGGCCATGGTCGAGCACCAGGATCTGGTCGGCGTCCATCACCGTGGACAGGCGGTGCGCGATGACCAGCGTGGTGCGGCCCTGGGAGATGCGCTCGAGCTCCGCCTGGATCGCCTTTTCGGCGGTCGAATCAAGCGCCGAGGTGGCCTCGTCGAAGATCAGGATCGAAGGGTTCTTGAGGATGGCGCGCGCGATCGCCACGCGCTGCTTCTCACCGCCGGAGAGCTTCAGGCCGCGTTCGCCCACCGTGCTCTGGTACTTCAGCGGCAGCGTCTCGATGAAGTCGTGGATGTGCGCCGCGCGCGCTGCCTCGACCACCTCCTCGGGCGATGCCTCCGGCCGGCCGTACTGGATGTTGTAGAGGATGGTGTCGTTGAACAGCACCGTGTCCTGCGGCACGATGCCGATCGCCGCGCGCAGGCTTTTCTGGGTAAGCCTTCGGATGTCCGTGCCGTTGGCCACGATCGCGCCGGTGCCGACATCGTAGAAGCGGTACAGGAGCCGCGCCAGCGTCGACTTGCCCGAACCCGAGTGCCCCACCACCGCCAGGCGGTGGCCTGCCGGGATCGCGAACGACACCTGCCGCAAGATCTGCCGCGCCGGTTCGTAGGAAAAGTCCACCGCGCGGAACTCCACCGTCGCCGGCCCCGGCGCGAGCGCGATGGCGCCGGGGGAGTCCTTCACCTCCAGGTTCTCCGACAGCAGGCGGAACATGCGGTCCATGTCGGCGAGCGACTGCTTGATCTCGCGGTACACCATGCCCAGCGCATTGAGCGGGATGTAGAGCTGGATGAGCAGCGCGTTCACCAGCACCAGGTCGCCCAGCGTGAGGTTCTGCGTCGCCACGCCTTCGGCCGCGAGGTACATGAGCGCAGTCACGGCCACCGCGATCACCAGGCTCTGGCCGATGTTGAGCAGGCCGAGCGAGGCTTCGCTCATGGTGGCGGCCGACTCGTAGCGGCGCAGGCTCTCGTCGTAGCGCCGGGCCTCGAAATCCTCGTTGCCGAAGTACTTCACCGTCTCGTAGTTGAGCAGGCTGTCCACGGCGCGCGTGTTGGCGCGCGAGTCGAGCTCGTTGGCGCGCTTGCGGATGCCAATGCGCCACTCCGAGACGAGGAAGGTGAAGCCGATGTACACCGCCACCGCGCCGAAGGTGATGGCGGTGAAGCGCCAGTCGAATTTCGCCAGCAGCACCGCCGCCACCAGGGCGAACTCGAGGATCACCGGGAGGATGGAGAAGATGAGGTACGAGAGCAGCGTCGAGATGCCGCGCGTGCCGCGCTCGATGTCGCGCGTCATGCCGCCGGTCTGGCGCTCCAGGTGGAAGCGCAGCGACAGGTCGTGCAGGTGGCGGAACACCCCGAGCGCCACGCGCCGGATGGCGCGCTGCGTCACGCGGATGAACACCACGTCGCGCAGCTCGGCGAACAGGGTGGTGGCGAAGCGCAGCAGGCCGTAGGCTGCCACCAGCGCCGCCGGTACCGCCAGCACCGCGAGCTGCGGGTCGAGGCCGCTTGGGTTCAACCCATCTACCACCTCCTTCATCACCAGCGGCACCGCGACGTTGGTGAGCTTGGCGGCGATGAGCAGCGTGAGGGCAACCCCCACCCGCCAGCGGTACTCCCACAGGTAGGGCAGCAGCGTGCCGACCACGCGCCATTCGTTGCCGCGCAGCGAGGGACTCAGGGGGGAAGCGTGCTCGTAGCCTGCCACGCCCGCATCATAGAACCCCTTGACGGCGCGAAATCCCGGCGCTTACCATTCAAACGTTCGTTTGAATACGGAAAGCACCGCCATGACCCTGCGCGCCATCAAGCCCCAGCACGAAACCCAGACCCGCATCCTCGACGCCGCTGAAGAGCTGTTCATGCAGCACGGCTTCGAAGGCGCGTCGATGCGCATGCTGACTGCCAAGGCCGCGGTCAACCTCGCCGCCATCAACTACCACTTCGGCTCCAAGGACGCGCTCATTGAGGCGGTGTTCCGCCGGCGCCTGGACGCGATGAACGCCGAGCGCATCGCCGCGCTCGAGCGCCTGGAGAGCGATGCCGCCGGCAAGGCCGTCGGCGCCGACGCGATCATCCGCGCCTTCATCGGCGCGAGCCTGCGCATGATCGAGGACACGCGCGGCGGCGGGCGCAACTTCACGCGCCTGCTCGGGCGGGCCTACACGGAACCGGCCAAGCCCATCCGCCAGCTCATCGGCCAGATGTACGCCCCGGCCATGGAGCGCTTCAAGGCCGCCTTCACGAGGGCGCTGCCCGAATTGCCCAAGGACGAGCTGGTGTGGCGCATGCATTTCATGTTCGGCACGCTCGCCTATACGCTCGCCGCCACCGATACCGTGCAGCTCATCGCCGGCGCCAAGCCCGAAGACCGCTACGACGCGCAGGTGTTGCAGGACCGGCTCGCCGCGTTCATGAGCGCCGGCCTGCTTGCGCCGCTCGCGGGTTCGATCGCCGTGAAGAAAGCCGCCTAGCGCGGCCGCCAGGGGGGAGTTCGCCATGCTCGCATTCGCTTTCGGGACCATCGCCGTCCTCGTGCTGCTCGCGATTTACCGCGCGCCGGTCTTCGTCTGGACCGCCGCGGTCGGCGTCATCGGCGCCACCTGGGCCACCGTGCTCGGCTTCGGCGCACTGACCAACACCGTGCTGCTGGCGGCCTTTGCCGCCCTCGCCGCGGCTGCCAACCTGCCGCCGCTGCGCCGGAAGCTCTTCAGCGACCCGGTACTGGCGATCTACCGCCGCATCCTGCCCGACATGTCGCAGACGGAAAAGGAGGCGATCGACGCCGGCACCGTGTGGTGGGATGCGGACCTGTTTTCCGGCCGCCCGGACTGGGATCGCCTGCTGCACACGCCCGCGCCGCGCCTGTCCTCGGAAGAGCAGGCTTTCCTCGACGGCCCGGTGGAGGAAGCCTGCGCCATGGCCGACGACTGGGAGATCACGCACGAGCGGTACGACCTTTCGCCCGAACTGTGGCAGTTGCTCAAGGACAAGGGCTTCTTCGGCATGATCATCCCGAAGAAGTACGGCGGGCTTGGCTTCTCCGCCCTTGCACACTCGGCCGTCGTGATGAAACTCTCTTCACGTTCTAATGCGCTCGCAGTGACGGTGATGGTGCCCAACTCGCTGGGACCGGCCGAGCTGCTGCTGCATTACGGCACCGACGAACAGAAGAACCACTACCTGCCGCGCCTCGCCAAGGGCCTCGAGATCCCCTGCTTCGCGCTCACCAGCCCCGAAGCCGGCTCGGACGCGGCCTCGATCCCGGATTTCGGCGTGGTGTGCAAGGGCAGCTGGCACGGCAAGGAAACGCTCGGGATGCGCGTCACCTGGGACAAGCGCTACATCACGCTCGGCCCGGTGGCGAGCTTACTGGGCCTTGCGTTTCGCCTTTACGATCCTGAGCATCTTCTGGGTTCAAAGGAAGATCTCGGAATCACCTGCGCCCTGGTGCCCACCCACACCCCAGGCGTGAACATCGGCCGGCGCCACCTGCCGCTCAACGGCGCGTTCCAGAACGGCCCGAACTCCGGCAAGGACGTGTTCATGCCGATCGACTGGATCATCGGCGGGCCGCAGTACGCGGGCAAGGGCTGGATGATGCTGATGAACTGCCTCGCCGCGGGACGCTCGATCTCGCTGCCCGCCTCGTCGGCGGGCGGCGCGCAGGCGCTCGCCCGCGCGACCGGCGCGTACGCGCGCGTGCGCGAGCAGTTCCGCACGCCCATCGGCAAGCTGGAAGGCGTGGAGGAAGCGCTCGGCCGCATCGCGGCCAACGCCTACCTCATGGAAGCCACGCGGGTGATGACCGCCGGGGCCGTCGATGCCGGCGAGAAGCCTTCGGTGATCTCCGCGATCGCCAAGTACCACATGACCGAGCGCGCCCGCCTGTGCGTCAACGACTCCATGGACATCCACGGCGGCAAAGGCATCTGCCTCGGCCCCAACAACTGGGTCGGGCGCGGCTACCAGGTGCTGCCGGTCGGCATCACGGTCGAAGGCGCCAACATCCTCACCCGCACGCTGATCATCTTCGGCCAGGGCGCGATCCGCTGCCACCCGTATGTTCTGCGCGAGATGCGCGCCGCGAAGGAGATGACGGGCGCGCAGGCGTCGATCGAGTTCGACGATGCGCTCACCTCGCACATCGGCCACACGATCTCGAACGCCATCCGCACATTGGTCTTCGGCTTGACGCGCGCCGCGTTCGCGCCGACGCCAAGGCAGGGCGCCGCGGAAATCAAGCACTATTACAAGCACGTCTCGCGCCTCTCGGCGGCCTTCGCTTTCCTCGCCGATGTCTCGATGCTCGCGATGGGCGGCGCGCTCAAGCGCAAGGAGAAGATCTCCGGGCGCCTGGGCGACGTGCTGTCGATGATGTATCTCGTGTCCGCGACGCTGAAGCGCTACGAGGAGACGGGGCGGATCCGCGAGGACCTGCCGCTCGTTCGCTGGGCGGTGCGCGACGCGCTCTATCACGCGCAGCACGCCATCGACCAGATCCTGTCCAATTTCCCCGTCAAGGCGCTGGCGACGCTCCTGCGCTGGACCATTTTCCCGCTCGGCATGCCATTTCGCCCGCCGCTCGATTCGCGCAACCACGAGTGCGCG
>JANMUO010000208.1:0-4468 GCA_031391655.1 Betaproteobacteria bacterium | reverse complement strand
AACTACCTCGGCGACGGTCTGCGCGATGCGCTCGATCCGCGCCGGGTCATCTAGGGCGGGCATGGGCGAGCGCCTGCTCGAGATCCGCGGCCTGAAGACGCACTTCGCCACGGACGAAGGCATGGTGCACGCCGTGGACGGCGTCGACCTCGTGGTCGAGCGCGGCGAGACGCTGGGCGTGGTGGGCGAATCCGGCTGCGGCAAGACCGTTACCGCGCTCAGCGTGATGAAGCTGCTCGCGATGCCGCCGGCGCGCATCGTCGCGGGCCAGATCCTGTGGCGGGGACGCGACCTGGTGCCCCTGACGCCGCACGCCATGCAGGCCATCCGCAGCCGGGAAATCGCGATGGTGTTCCAGGAGCCGATGACCTCGCTCAACCCGGTGTACAGCGTCGGCGAGCAGATCGCCGAGGTGATCCGCCTGCACCAGGGGCTGGGCCGGCGCGCGGCACTCGGCCGGGCGGTGGAGATGCTGCGCCTGGTGCACATCCCGAACCCCGAGCGCCGGGTGCGCGACTACCCGCACCAGTTCTCCGGCGGCATGCGCCAGCGCGTGATGATCGCGATGGCCCTGTCCTGCAACCCGCAGCTGCTCATCGCCGACGAGCCGACCACCGCTCTCGACGTCACGATCCAGGCGCAGATCCTGGAGCTGCTCGGCGAGCTAAGGGACGCATGGGAATGGCGGTGATGCTGATCACGCATGCCATGGGCGTGATCGCCGAGACGGCACAGCGCGTGGCGGTGATGTATGCGGGCAAGGTGATCGAGGAAGCCCCGGTCGCGGAGCTGTTCGCCGCGCCGCGGCATCCCTATACGCAGGGGCTGATCCGCTCGATCCCGCGCATCGACCTCGCGGCGACGCGCAAGCAGCGCCTGGAGGCGATCCCCGGCATGGTGCCGAGCCTGCTCGAGCCGGCGCCAGGCTGCCGCTTCGCGCCGCGCTGCCCCCACGCGCGCGCCGAGTGCGTGCGGGAAACCCCGCCGCTGCTCGAGATATCGCCGGGGCACAAGGTCGCGTGCGTGCTGTGGAGAAAGGCGGCATGAACGCTCCGCTGCTGCGCGTGCGCAACCTGGTCAAGCATTTCCCGGTGCGGGGCGGCCTGCTCGCGCGCACGGTCGAGCATGTGCGCGCGGTGGACGGGGTGAGTTTCGAGCTGAATGCCGGTGAAACGCTCGGCCTGGTGGGGGAGTCGGGCTGCGGCAAGTCGACCACCGGGCGCTGCATCCTGCGGCTCATCGAGCCGACCTCGGGGGAGGTGCGTTTCGACGGCAAGGATGTGATGGCCCTGGATGCGCGCGGGCTGCGCGAGCACACGCGCGGCATGCAGATCACCTTCCAGGACCCCTATGCCTCGCTCAACCCGCGCATCACCGTCGGGACCATCATCGGCGAGGCGCTGACGATCCACGGCCTGGCGCGCAACGCGCGCGAGTACGATGAACGGGTGGCGAACCTCCTGGAAACGGTGGGCTTGCATGCCGACCACCGGCGCCGCTACCCCCACGAGTTCTCCGGCGGGCAGCGCCAGCGCATCGGCATTGCGCGCGCGCTGGCGGTGTCGCCGCGCCTCATCGTCTGCGACGAGCCGGTGTCGGCGCTGGACGTGTCGATCCAGGCGCAGGTGATCAACCTGCTGGAGGACCTGCAAAAGCAATTCGGCCTGGCGTACCTGTTCATCGCGCACGACCTGTCGGTGGTGGAGCACATCAGCCGGCGCGTCGCGGTCATGTACCTCGGCAGGATCGTCGAGGTCGCGAGCGCGCACGATCTTTACGCCGCGCCCAAGCACCCCTACACCGAGGCGCTGCTCTCCGCCGTGCCGATCCCCGACCCGGCGGTGAAGCGCGCGCGCATCGTCCTGCAGGGCGACGTGCCGAACCCGATCAACCCGCCCGCCGGTTGCCATTTCCACCCCCGCTGCCCGCATGTCATGGAGCGCTGCCGCAGCGAGGCGCCGTTGCTGCGCGAGATCGCTCCCGGCCGCCAGGCCGCCTGCCACCTCAATGGATAGACCCATGGACAAGCTCGCCGAGTACTACGCCAAGCGCGCCAACGAGTACGAGCGCATCTACGCCAAGCCGGAACGCCAGCGCGACCTCGCCGCGCTGAAGGAGCGCGTGCGTCGCATGCTCACGGGCCGGCGCGTGCTCGAGCTGGCCTGCGGCACCGGCTACTGGACGGAGGTGTTCGCGCCGGTCGCCAAGGAAGTCACCGCCCTGGATGTGAACGAGGAGGTGCTGGCGATCGCGCGTGCCAAGAGCTATCCGCCGGGGCGCGTCGAGTTCCTGCGCGCCGACTGCTACGCGCCGCCGGACCTGGGGCGCCGGCACGACGCGCTGTTCGCGGGTTTCTGGTGGTCGCACGTGCCGCTGCCGCGGCTGGACGGCTTTCTTGCCGCCGGCGTGGCGGCGGTCGCGCCGCGCGCGCTGATCGCGTTCATCGACAACCGCTACGTCGAGGGTTCCAGTTCCCCCGTGGAGCGCCGCGACGACGACGGCAACGGCTACCAGTGGCGCACGCTCGACGACGGCAGCCGGCACGAGGTGTTGAAGAACTTCCCCTCGGAAAGCGAGCTGATCAAGCGCAGCATCAAGGGCGGTTGGGGCGCCAATGTGGAGCTCTACGAGCACTACTGGCTGCTCAGCTACTGGGCGAACGCGTGAGGAGCGTGCTCGAAATCCGCGGGCCGCGCGAGCCCGGGCTGCCGCTGGTGCTCGATTCGCCGCATTCGGGGCGCAGCTTCCCGGCGGACTTCGATGCCGTGGTGAGCGAAGCGGAGCTGCGCGAGGCGGAGGACTGTTTCGTCGACGAGCTGTGGGGTGCGGCTCCCGCGCTGGGCGCGCCGCTGCTGGCGGCGCAGTTCCCGCGCACCTACCTCGACCCGAACCGGCACGCCGGCGACATCGATCCGGAGCTGCTCGACGGCGCCTGGCGCGGCGAGCTGGTGCCCAGCGGGAAGGCGAAGATCGGCAAGAGCCTGATCTGGCGCACGCTGGAGGACGGCCGCCCGATCTACGCGCGCAAGCTCACGCCCGACGAGGTTCGCCTGCGCATCGAGCGCTTCCACGCTCCCTACCACGAGGCCCTGCGCGCGCTGCTCGACGCGGCGCACAAGCGCTTCGGCTCGGTCTGGCACCTCAATTGCCATTCGATGCGCGCGGTGGCCGGCCGCCAGAGCGATGACGGGGAAGGGCGGCAGCGCGCCGACATCGTGCTCGGGGACCGCGACGGCACTACCTGCGACCCGGGCTTCACCGAGTTCGTGCGCGCCACTCTCGCAGGCATGGGCTACGAGGTGAAGGTGAACGATCCGTACAAGGGCGTGGAGCTGGTGCGCGCCTATTCCAATCCGCGCGGCAAACGCCACAGCCTGCAGATCGAGCTGAACAAGCGCCTGTACATGGACGAAGCCACGCTGGAGAAAAGCGCAGGCTTCGACGAGCTGCAGCGCAACCTGGAATCCCTGCTCCGCGCGCTCGCCGCGCACCTCAAATGAAGCACCACCCGATCCAGATCGAGCCGCCGGACATCTCGGTCTACCGCCAGAGCAACTCGCGCGTGGATTACGTGCACGTGTTCGATTCGGGGCGGCCGGGCCCGAACGTCATGCTGCAGGCGCTCACCCACGGCAACGAGTTCTGCGGGGCCATCGCGCTGGATACCCTGTTCAAGGAGAAGGTAAGGCCGCGCGTGGGTCGCCTGACGCTCGCGTTTGCCAACGTCGCCGCTTACGAGCGCTTCGATTTCGATGACCCGGACCGCTCGCGCTACATCGACGAGGACTACAACCGGGTGTGGGGCGAGGACGTGCTCGCCGGACCGCGCGACTCCGCCGAATTGCGCCGCGCGCGCGAGTTGCGGCCCTTCGTGGACGCCGCCGACCTGCTCCTCGACATCCATTCCATGCACGAGCCCTGCCGGCCAATCATGGTGTGCGCGAAAAGCGAAAAGAGCGTCGCGCTATCGCGGCGCATCGGGATGCCGGCCGACCTGCTGGTGGACACCGGGCATCCCGCCGGCCTGCGCATGATCGAGCGCGGCGGATTCAACGACCCGAAGAGCGCCAAGGCCGCGGTGCTGATCGAGTGCGGCCAGCACTGGGAGGCGCTTGCCACCGAGGTGGCCATCGACGCCGCGCTGCGCTTCCTGCGCTGCAGCGGCGCGGTGGATGAGTCCTGGGCGGACGCGCGCTTGCGCCTGCAGCCGCCGGCAGCGCAGCGCGTGATCCGGGTGACCGAGCCGGTGGTGGCGAAAACCATGAACTTCCATTTCGTGCGGCCGCTCGGGGGCCTCGAAGTGCTGCCGGTGAAGGGCACGCTGGTAGCGCGCGACGGCGACACGGAATGGCGCACGCCCTACGACGACTGCGTAATGGTGATGCCCTCGATGGCCCACCTCAGGCCCGGCACCACCATGCTGCGGCTCGGGCGCTACGAGTAGGGTGGGCCAACGGCCCACCCTACA
>JANMUO010000155.1:0-9219 GCA_031391655.1 Betaproteobacteria bacterium | reverse complement strand
TGAACATCGACGAGGGCGAGCCGGGCACCTTCAAGGACCGTTATTACCTGGAACGCGATCCGCACCGCTTCCTGGAAGGCATGCTGGTGGCGGCGTGGTGCGCCGGGGTGGGCGTGATCTACATCTACCTGCGCGACGAATACGCTGGCTGCAGGAAGATCCTCGAAGACGAGATCCGCAAGCTGAAGGCCGCTCCGCCCTGCGCGCTGCCACCGATCCACCTGCGGCGCGGGGCGGGCGCCTACATCTGCGGCGAAGAGTCGGCAATGATCGAATCGATCGAGGGCAAGCGCGGCATGCCGCGGCTGCGCCCGCCGTACGTCGCCCAGGTGGGCCTGTTCGGCTATCCGACGCTCGAGCACAACATGGAGACGGTGTACTGGGTGCGCGAGATCGTGGAGAAGGGCGGCGCCTGGTTCGCCTCGCAGGGCAGGAACGGCCGCAAGGGCCTGCGCTCGTTCTCGGTGTCCGGCCGCGTCAGGAAGCCGGGCGTGCACCTCGCTCCGGCCGGCGTCACGGTAAGGCAGCTGATCGCCGAATACTGCGGCGGCATGCTCGAGGGCCACGAGTTCTACGGCTACCTGCCGGGCGGCGCCTCGGGCGGGATCCTTCCCGCATCGCAGGGCGACGTGCCGCTCGACTTCGATACGCTGCAGCCGCTGGGCTGCTTCATCGGTTCGGCGGCGGTGATCATCCTTTCAGACCGGGACAAGGCCGCGCGCGCGGCGCAGAATCTGATGAAATTTTTCAAGGAAGAGTCCTGCGGCCAGTGCACGCCCTGCCGGGTCGGCACGGCAAAGGCCCTGGGCCTGATGGAGGAAAAGCATTGGAACCAACCGTTGCTGCAGGAACTCTCACAGGCCATGATGGACGCTTCGATCTGCGGGCTGGGGCAGGCGGCGCCGAATCCGGCGCTCACCGTCATGAAATACTTCCCGCAGGAAGTGGGGTGACCTGATGGACCGCGTCAGCACGCAGCAGCTCGCCACATTGCCGATCGAGTTCAAGCTCAACGGCGCGACGGTGGTCGGGCGCCCCGACGAGACCATCATCGAGACGGCGCAGCGCCACGGGGTCGAGATCCCGCGCCTTTGCTACATGCCGGGCCTGCGGCCCGACGGCAACTGCCGCGCCTGCGTGGTCGAGATCAAGGGCGAGCGCGCGCTGGCGCCTTCGTGCTGCCGCTACCCGAAAGAAGGCATGGAGGTCACCAGCGACTCCGCGCGCGCCCTGCTGTCGCAGAAGATGGTGCTCGAGCTCCTGCTCTCCGACATGCCGGAGAAGGAGTACCGCAAGGACTCCGAGCTCGACCAGTGGGCGAAGAAACTGGACATGGGGCTGCCGCGCTTCAAGGCGCGAGAGCAACCCAAGGCCGATATTTCGCACCCCGCCATCGCGGTCAATCTGGATGCCTGCATCCAGTGCACGCGTTGCCTGCGCGCCTGCCGCGAGGAACAGGTCAACGACGTCATCGGCTACGCCTCCCGCGGCGAGCACTCGAAGATCGTGTTCGACTTCGACGACCCGATGGGCGCCTCCACGTGCGTGGCCTGCGGCGAGTGCGTGCAGGCCTGCCCGACCGGCGCGCTGATGCCGGCGCGCGAGGCCGGGCTGGAAGTCATCGACAAAAAAGTGGACTCCGTCTGCCCGTTCTGCGGCGTCGGCTGCCAGCTCACCTACCACGTGCAGACGAGCACCAATGTCATCAAGTTCGTCACCGGCCGCGACGGCCCGGCGAACCACAACCGCCTGTGCGTGAAGGGTCGCTACGGCTTCGACTACGCGCACCATCCGCAGCGGCTGACCAAGCCGCTGATCCGCAAGCCGGGCATGCCGAAGACTGCGCACTTCACCGTGGACCCGGCGAACTGGAAAGAGGCGTTCCGCGAGGCGAGCTTGGAAGAGGCCCTCGATTTCGCCGCGGCGGGCCTGAATAAGCTGCGCGACGAAGATCGCTTCTCGCTCGCCGGATTCGGCTCGGCCAAGGGCTCCAACGAGGAGGCCTACCTGTTCCAGAAGCTGGTGCGCACCGGCTTTGGCACCAACAACGTGGACCACTGCACGCGGCTGTGCCATGCCTCGTCGGTCGCGGCGCTGCTCGAAGGCGTCGGCTCGGGCGCCGTATCCAACCAGGTGAGCGACGTGCTGAACGCCGAAGTGGTGCTGGTCATCGGCGCCAACCCGACGGTCAACCACCCGGTCGCCGCCACCTGGATGAAGAACGCGGTGAAGAACGGCGTCAAGTTGATCGTCGCCGACCCGCGCCGCGGCGAGCTCGGGCGCCATGCCACGCACTACCTGCAGTTCAGGGCGGACACCGACGTCGCGCTGCTGAACGCGATGATCCACACGATCATCGACGAAGGCCTGGTCAACGAGGCCTTCGTGAAGGACCGGACCAGTGGCTTCGAAGCGTTGAAGGAGAACGCGAAGGCCTACTCGCCCGAGAAGATGGCGCCGGTCTGCGGCATCCCGGCCGAGAAGATCCGCGAAGTCGCGCGCCTGTTCGCCACCTCGAAAGGCTCGATGATCCTGTGGGGCATGGGCATCTCGCAGCACGTTCACGGCACCGACAACGCTCGCTGCCTGATCGCGCTGACCCTGATGACCGGCCAGATCGGCCGCCCCGGCACCGGCCTGCACCCGCTGCGCGGGCAGAACAACGTGCAAGGCGCCTCCGACTCCGGGCTGATCCCGATGATGTTCCCGGACTACCAGCGCGTGGACAACCCCGAAGCCAACAAGCGCTTCGAAGCGCTCTGGGGAAGGCCGCTGGAGAAGAAGCCCGGACTCACGGTGGTCGAGGTGATCCGCGCGGCCGACGCTGGCCAGGTGCGCGGCATGTACATCATGGGCGAGAACCCGGCGATGTCCGACCCGGACGCGGAGCACGCGCGTGCCGCGATGGCGAAGTTCGAGCACCTGGTGGTGCAGGACATCTTCCTCACCGAGACCTGCTACCTCGCCGACGTGGTGCTGCCCGCCACCGCCTGGCCGGAAAAGGACGGCACCGTCACCAACACCGACCGCATGGTGCAGCTCGGCCGCAAGGCGATCGAGCCGCCGGGCGAGGCAAAGCCCGACCTGTGGATCCTCAACGAACTCGGGCGCCGCATCGGCCTGGACTGGGACTACACCCACCCGAAGCAGGTGTTCGACGAGATGCGCAAGGGCATGAACTCCATCGCCGGCATCACCTGGGAGCGGCTGGAGCGGGACTCGGTGGTGGTGTATCCCTGCGAAAACGAAGGCGACCCGGGCCAGCCGGTGGTGTTCACCGACGTGTTCCCGACGGCGACCGGGCGCGCGAAGTTCGTGCCGGCGGACATCATTCCGGCGGACGAGCGGCCGGATGCCGAGTACCCGGTGGTGCTGATTACGGGGCGGCAACTCGAGCACTGGCACACCGGGGCCATGACGCGCCGGGCCGGGGTGCTCGATGCGATCGAGCCCGAGGCGGTTTGCTCCATCCACCCGCTCGACCTGGCGGCGCTCGGGGTCAAGCCGGGCGAGATCATCACCGTGGCGTCGCGGCGTGGCAGCATATCGCTCTACGCGCGGGTCGACGAAGGCACGCCGCGCGGCGCGGTGTTCATCCCGTTCGCGTTCTACGAAGCGGCGGCGAACATGCTGACCAATCCCAAGCTCGACCCGGTCGGCAAGATCCCCGAATTCAAGTACTGCGCGGTCCGGGTGACCAAGGGCGGGGAGCGCCCGGGAGACCCGGGCTATGGCAAAGGGCGCACTCTGGGTATCATGCAGGGCTAGCGGTTTTGGGGGGAAAGGCGATGCCAATCGTCGCAATTACGCGTGAAATGGGTTCGCTCGGCAAGGATGTGGCCGCCGGGCTGGGCGAAGCGCTCGGCGTGCCGGTCATGTACCAGGAGGTGATCGAGCACCTCGCCGATCGCATGCGGCTGAGGAAGAGCCACGTCATACGCCTGCTCGACGGCAAGGCCGGCCTGCTCGAGCGGTTGTCCGCTGACAAGACCAGCCTGTCCATCTTCTCTGCCGACGAGATCCTGACCCTGGCGCTGCAGGGCAAGGGCGCGGTGATCCGCGGCTGGGGCGCCACGCACCTGCTGCGCGAAGTGCCGCATGCCGTTTGCGTCCGGGTGTGCTCGCCCTTCGAGTTGCGCAAGCAGCGCATGCTGGAGCGCCTCAATACCTCCGATGCCGACAAGGTTGGCGAGGAGATCCGCATCAACGACGAAGCGCACGCGGCGATCATGCGCCGGCACTTCGATGTGCACTGGAGCGATTCCGAGCACTACGACCTGTCGCTGAACACGCAACGCGTCGGCGTGCAGGAGTGCATCGACGAGGTGCTGGCGCTGGTGCGCTCGGCGGAGTTCGCCGAGACGGACCAGTCCCGGCAGAAGCTGGTCAACCTCGCGCTGGCGGCGAGCGTGCGTGCGGTGCTGCGCACCTCGCCGGCGACCCGCGACCTGCGCGTGTCGGTGTCCTGCGCCGCCGGCCGCGCCACCCTCGCCGGCGTCGTGGAGACCGCGGAGCAGCGCGCCGCATGCGAGCGAGTTGCCGCAGCGGTGGCCGGCGTGCAGGACGTGGTCGACCAGCTGCGCGCCGCCGACGAGGCGCGTCCCCGCTTTCATTGACGGGCGCTGCGGGCGGCGCTTGATCTGAATCAAGGGAGCGCGCTCGATCGCTCGCCTATAGTCCCGGAGTCCGCACACCAGACTCCGGGGTCACCGTCATGCCATCCGACATCGAAATCGCGCAGGCTGCGACGCTGCAACGCATCAACAAAGTCGCGCTGGGGCGCCTGGGCATCGGCGAGGAACACCTCGAGCCCTACGGCCACTTCAAGGCCAAGATCTCGCTCAAGTATCTCGACACCCTGAAGGGCAAGAAGGACGGCAAGCTGGTCCTGGTCACCGCGATCAGCCCCACGCCCGCGGGCGAGGGCAAGACCACCACCACCGTGGGCCTGGGAGACGCGCTCAACCACATCGGCAAGAAAGCGGTGATCTGCCTGCGCGAACCGTCGCTCGGGCCGGTGTTCGGCGTGAAGGGCGGCGCGGCGGGCGGCGGCTACGCGCAGGTGGTGCCGATGGAGGACATCAACCTGCATTTCACCGGCGACTTCGGCGCCATCCAGCTCGCCAACAACCTGCTCGCGGCCCTGATCGACAACCACATCAGCCACGGCAACGAGCTGGGCATCGACGTGCGCCGCATCCAGTGGAAGCGCGTGCTGGACATGAACGACCGCGCGCTGCGCGACATCACCGTCGGCCTGGGCGGCACCGCGAACGGCTACCCGCGCCAGGACGGCTTCGACATCGTGGTGGCCTCCGAGGTGATGGCCATCTTCTGCCTGTCCACCTCGCTGGAAGACCTGAAGAAGCGCCTCGGCAGCATCGTCGTCGGGTACACGCGCGAAAACAAGCCGATCCACGCCCGCGACCTGCAGGCGCACGGCGCGATGACCGTGCTGTTGAAGGACGCGCTGGCGCCGAACCTGGTGCAGACGCTGGAGAACAATCCGGCCTTCATCCACGGCGGGCCCTTCGCCAACATCGCGCACGGCTGCAATTCGGTGATCGCGACGCAGAGCGCGCTGAAGCTCGCCGACTACGTGGTGACCGAAGCCGGTTTCGGCGCCGACCTCGGGGCGGAGAAGTTCCTCGACATCAAGTGCCGCAAGTCCGGCATGCGTCCCAGCGCCGCGGTGATCGTGGCCACGGTGCGCGCGATGAAATACCATGGCGGGGCCGACCTGAAGACCCTGACGACCGAGGACGTCGCCGCCCTGGAGCGCGGCATCGTCAATCTCGAGCGGCACGTCGAGAACGTGCAGAAGGTCTACGGCATCCCCTGCGTGGTGTCGATCAACAAGTTCACCAGCGACACGAGCGCCGAACTCGAGCTGCTTAACGCGCGCATGAAGAAGCTCGGCGTCAACGTGGTGCTTGCCACGCACTGGGGCGACGGCGGCAAGGGGGCGGCGGAGCTGGCGAAAATCGTCGTGGGCCTGTGCGACCAGCCGTCCAAGCCGACCTTCGTCTACGAGGACGCGGATCCGCTGTGGGAGAAGATCAACAAGATCGCGAAGAAGGTGTATCGGGCATCCGAAGTGACCGCGGACTCCAAGGTGCGCAACCAGATCAAGCAGCTGCAGGAATCGGGCTACGGCCACTACCCGGTGTGCGTGGCGAAGACCCAGTCCTCCTTCTCCACCGACGCCTCGGTGCGCGGCGCGCCCTCCAACCACGTGGTCAACGTGCGCGAGGTGCGCCTCGCTGCCGGTGCCGAATTCGTGGTGATGATCTGCGGCGACATCATGACCATGCCGGGGCTGCCGAAGGTGCCCTCGGCGAACAAGATCGACCTGGTGGACGGCAAAGTGGTCGGGCTGTTCTAGCGGGTTAGAATTCCGGCTATGAAAATACTCATCGCGGTGGACGGCTCGAAATGCTCGCTCGATGCGGTGCAATGCCTCGTCGACCACGCCGACTGGTACCGGGGCAAGCCCGAGGTCGAGCTCGTGACGGTGCACCTGCCGGTGCCCAAGCTGCCGGGCATGGGCGCCGCGGTCGGCAAAAACCAGCTGCAGAAGTACTACGAGCAGGAGGGCCAGGCCCAGCTCACCGCTGCGAAACGCAAGCTCGACGCTGCCGGCTTGCCGCATGAGGCGAAAGTGCTGGTCGGCCCGGTGGCCGAGAGCATCGTGCAGCACGCGAAGGCGCAGAGCTGCGACCTCATCTACATCGGCACGCGCGGCATGACCGAGATCGGCAACGTGCTGCTCGGTTCCACGGCGACCAAGGTGCTGCACATCTCCGACATTCCCGTCCTGTTGGTCAAGTAACCCGGCCGCCGACCCATGCTCGATTCGATCTCGACCGTCGCATTCTGGCAGGCGCTGGGGGCCATCGTCTGGGTAAACCTGCTGCTGTCCGGCGACAACGCGGTGGTGATCGCGCTCGCGGCGCGCTCGCTGCCCGAGAAGCAGCAAAAACTGGCGGTGTTCTGGGGCAGTGCCGCGGCGATCATCATGCGCGTGATCCTGACGATTTTCGCGGTCGCGCTGCTGCAGCTTCCCTGGCTGAAGCTCATCGGCGGCGTGCTGCTGCTGTGGATCGGCGTCAAGCTGATCGTGCCCGAGGAGGACGAGGCGCACGTCAAGTCGAGCGACAACCTGATGCAGGCGATCAAGACGATCCTGATCGCCGACCTGGTGATGAGCCTGGACAACGTGATCGCGGTCGCCGCCGCGGCCGAGCAGGGACCCGCGGCAACCAAGATCCTGCTCCTCGTGATCGGCCTGGCGTTGTCGATCCCGATCGTTATTTTCGGCAGCGTGTTGATGCTGAAGGTAATGGAGCGCTTTCCGATCATCATCACGCTGGGCGCGGCGCTGCTCGGCTGGATCGCGGGCGACATCATGGTCAGCGACCCGGCGATCGTCGGCTGGGTCAAGGCGAACGCCGCGTGGCTGCAGGATTGGAAGGCGGCGCCGGTGGCAGGAACGCTGTTCGTGGTGGCCCTGGGCAAATGGCTCGCGCAACGCAAGACCCGCGCCGCAACGAGCCCTTCAGCGGGCGAAGCGCAGACCGAACAATCCAAGTCTTGACCGCGATCAAGGCCCGATTTCCGGGGAGGGAACCAGAATGACCAAGGCAGCGCCAAGCAGCAGAGAAAATGGTGCGCCGCGGAGGATTTCCCACATAGGAGGAGTCATGACTAGCTCGATCAGCAAGACACTCGCAATGGCGGTGGCGTTCGCGCTGCCGGCGGCTGTGCAGGCGCAGGTCTGGGAGCCGACCAAGAACGTGGAGTTCATCATTCCCGCCGGCACCGGCGGCGGCGCGGACCAGATGGCGCGCGCGATCCAGGGCATCGTCGCCAAGCACGGTCTGATGAAACAGTCGATCCTGCCGATCAACAAGGCGGGCGGCGCGGGAGCCGAAGGCTTCCTCGACGTCAAGGGCGCCGCCGGCGACCCGCACAAGATCATCATCACGCTGTCCAACCTGTTCACCACCCCGCTGGCCACCGGGGTGCCGTTCAACTGGCGTGACCTTACGCCGGTGCAGATGCTGTCGCTGGACAATTTCGTGCTGTGGGTGAACGCCAAGTCGCCCTACCAGAACCCGAAGCAGTTCATTGACGCGGCGAAGGCCGCGGGCCCTGGCAAGATGAAGATGGGCGGCACGGGGGCGAAGCAGGAGGACCAGATCATCACGGCGGCCATCGAGCAGGGCACCGGCGTGAAGTTCACCTACATCCCCTTCAAGGGCGGCGGCGCGGTGGCGACGCAGCTCGTTGGCGGCCACATCGACTCTTCGGTGAACAACCCGCTCGAGGCGGTGGCGCAATGGCGCGCCGGCAACCTGCGGCCGCTGTGCGTGTTCGAGCTCAAGCGCCTGCCGTACAAGGAAAAGGTGACTGCGACCATGTCCTGGGCCGACATCCCGGTGTGCAAGGACTCGGGCCTGCCGATCGACTACCTCATGCTGCGCGGCATCTTCATGGCCCCGGGCGTCAAGCCCGAGCACGTGAACTACTACATCGGCCTGTTCGCCAAGGTGATGGCGACGCCCGAGTGGAAGAAGCTCATGGAGGACGGGGCGTTCAACACCTCGGCGCTCAAGGGCCAGGAGTACGCGAACTGGGTGGCGAAGGAAGAGGCGCGCCACGTGTCGCTGATGAAGGCCGCCGGCTTCATGGCCGGCCAGTAGCCGGCAGGGGCTCGGACCACAAGGGGAGTGGGCATGTCTGAGGGCCAGGAGGTCCGGGCCGCGTTTCGCCGCAAGAGCGCCGAACTGGCGGTGGCGGCGTTCATTTTCCTGCTCGGCGCGATCGTCATCACCGACAGCGCGCGCCTGGGCATCGGCTGGCAGGAGATCCACGGCCCGCGGCCGGGCTATTTCCCCTTCTATATCGGCCTGATCATGTGCGTGGCCTCGCTGATCAACGTCGCGCGCGCGCTGATGGTGCGCGGCGCGGACAACAAGACCTTCGTCGAGGTGGGCCAGTTGAAGCTGGTGCTGTCGGTGCTGGTGCCGGCGGCGGTGTACGTCCTGTGCGTGACCTGGATCGGCATCTACGTGTCTTCGGTCCTGTTCATCGGCTTTTTCATGCGCTGGCTGGGCAAGTACCCGTGGTGGAAGGTGGTCGCGGTCAGCGTGGTCACCGTGGTGGTGTTCTACCTGGTGTTCGAGAAATGGTTCAAGGTGCCGCTGCCGAAAGGTC
>JANMUO010000121.1:0-3678 GCA_031391655.1 Betaproteobacteria bacterium | reverse complement strand
ACTTCGATATTCATCTTGAGCCGCGCGCGGTGTTCGAAGCGCCGCTGCCCGCGGGACACAACGCGTTCCTTTACGCCTACGAGGGCGAAGCGGTGGTGGGCGAAGACAGGAAGCCGCTTGCGCACCGCGCGGCGGGACTGCTGTCTGACGGCGACGCGGTTCGCATCGAGGCGGGCGAGAAGGGCGCGCGCGTGCTGCTGCTCGCGGGCAAGCCGATCAAGGAGCCGATGGTGCAGTACGGCCCCTTCGTGATGAATACGCGCGACGAGATCGAGCAGGCGATCGCCGACTACCAGGCCGGCACGCTTACTGGGCCTGCACGCCCGCGGTCTTGACGATTTTCGCGTACTTCGCCACGCCGTCGCGCACCATGGCGCCCATCTCGGCCGGCGTGCTGGTGAGGACTTCGGCGCCGTTCTTGTCGAGCAGGTCGCGCGTGTCCGGCGCGCTCACTGCCGCGACAAGCTCCTTGTGCAGGCGCTCGATCACTGCCGCCGGCGTGCCCGCCGGCGCCATGATGCCTAGCCAGAGGGACGCATCGAATCCCGCATAGGCGGATTCGTCCACCGTCGGGACCTCGGGCAGCGAAGGCGAGCGCTTGAGCGTCCCCACCGCCAGCGCCCGCACGCGGCCGGACTTGGCGTGCGGCAGCACGGCCGGCAGGCTGCCGAAGAGGATCTCTACCTGTCCGGCAATCACCGCCGCGCCCGCGGGACCGTTGCCGTTGTAGGGGATGTGCAGCGCATAGGTGCCGGAAGCCGATTTGAGCATCTCCATCGCGAGGTGCGTAGTGGAGCCGACCCCGGCCGAGGCGTAGTTCAGCCGGCCCGGCTGCGCGCGCATCACGTCCACGAGCTCTTTCACCGTCCTGGCCTGCACCGCCGGATTCACCACCAGCAGGTAAGGCGTCACCGCCATCAAGCCGACCGGCGCGAAGTCCTTCACCGGGTCGTACTCGAGCTTGGCGTACACGCTGGGCGCGACGACGTGCGTGCTGGTGGTGCCGACCACCAGTGAATAGCCGTCCGGGGCGGCCTTGGCTACGACGGCGGTGCCGATGGTGCCGCCGGCGCCGCCGCGGTTCTCGATCACGACCGGCTGGCCCATCTGCGCCGAGAGCTTCTGCGCCACGATGCGCGCGATGATGTCGGTCGAGCCGCCGGGCGGGAAGGGCACCATCAGGCGGATCGGCTTGTTGGGGTAGGCCTGGGCAAGGGCGCTGCCGGCGTGCAGCGCGGCGGCGGAGAGCAAGGCCAGGGTGGCGACGCGGACGAACGTCATGGCGGGTCTCCCGATTGCGGTCGCGGGAATTCTAGGCCGATCCGGCGCGCGGCAGTAGAGTTAGGAATGGATCCCGCGACGGCAGTAGGGGCTGCAGTGATCGCGCTGAGTGTCGCAGGCGATGCCATTGCGCAGCCGCTGGCGGGCGCCGTGGGCGATGCCGCACGCGGCCGCGAAATCGTCGCCAGCCGCCAGGTCGGCCTGTGCCTGCTCTGCCACAGCGGGCCGTTTCCCGAGGAACGCTTCCAGGGCTCCATCGGTCCCGACCTGCGCGGAACCGGCGCGCGGCTCACGCCGGGCCAGATCCGGCTGAGGATTGCCGATCCTGCGCGGCTCAACCCGGCCACCGTCATGCCGTCCTATTACAAGGTGGAGGGTCTTGCGCGCGTCGCACCCGCGTACCGCGGCAAGCCGATCCTGAACGCACAGCAGATCGAGGACGTGGTGTCCTACCTCGCCACCCTCAAATGACCACCCGACGCCAGTTCCTCGTCGCGGCGGCGGTCATCGGAATGGCTACCGGCGCCCGGGCCACGCCGGATTCGATGCGCGCGGCAATGCGCAAGGTGACCGGCGATGCACCGGTGCGCCAGGGCAGGGTGAAGCTCGACCTGCCGACGCTCATCGACAACGGCAACGCGGTGGCGCTCGGCGTGATGGTCGAAAGCCCGATGACGCAGGAGGACCACGTGAAGGCGATCCACGTGTTCAACGAGAAAAATCCGCTGCCCGGCGTGATCAGCGCATTCTTCGGCCCGCGTTCGGGCCGCGCCCAGCTGCAGACGCGCGTGCGCCTCGCCGACAGCCAGCGGGTGACCGCCATCGCGCAGCTGAGCGACGGCAGCTTCTGGTCGCACAGCGTGCAGGTCACCGTCACGCTGGCCGCCTGCGCGGAGGAATCGTGACCACGGTGAGCACAACGCGCACCATCGTCCGCATGCAGGCGGCCGCGAGGCGCGGCGAGGTCATCGAGATCCGCACGCTGGTCGGCCACGTCATGGAGACGGGCTTTCGCCGCGCGAGCGCCGGCGGGCTGGTGCCGCGCGACATCGTGCGCAACTTCGTGTGCACCTACAACGGCGCGGAGGTTTTCCGCGCCGAGCTGCACCCGGCGATTTCGGCCAATCCACTGCTCAGCTTCACCGTGGTGGCGGCCGAGAGCGGGACGTTCGAGTTCCGCTGGACCGGCGACAACGGGTTTGCCGCGAGCGCGAGCGCCTCGCTGATCGTCACGTGAAGCTCCTGCTCGCCGTCCTGCTGGCGATGGCTGCGCTGGCGCATGCGCAGGACCGGCGCTCCGGATACAGCTTCATGACGCCCGAGACGCGGGCCATGCAGGACGAGGACAGCGCCAACCCGGCCTCCCTGTGGGTGCTGGACGGGGAGGCGCTGTGGAAGTCGAACGCCTGCGCCGGCTGCCACAAGGACATGGCGGGCGTCGCCGCGCGCTACCCGAAGGTGGATGCCAAGCACGGGTTGATCAACCTCGCGCAGCGCATCAATGCCTGCCGCGTCGAGCAGCAGAAGGCGGCGCCCTACGCCTACGAGAGCCGGGAACTGCTCTCGCTCACCGCATTCGTCGGCAGGCAGTCCAGGGGAATGCCGATCGACATCCAGGCGGATGCGATAGCGAAACCTTTCCTCGACGCCGGCCGTGCCGCTTTCTTCCAGCGCCAGGGGCAACTGAACCTCGCCTGCACGCAGTGCCATGACCAGCAGTGGGGAAAGACGCTGGTGGGCAACCCGATCCCGCAGGCGCACCCGACCGGATACCCGATCTACCGCCTGGAGTGGCAGGGCGTGGGATCGCTGCAGCGGCGGCTGCGCAACTGCTACGTCGGCGTGCGCGCCGAGCCCTACGCCTACGGCGCCAGGGAGTTCGTCGAGCTGGAGCTATACCTGATGTGGCGGGCGAACGGGATGAAGGTGGAGACGCCGGCGGTACGCCCGTAGCGCGTTTCCCGCTAGCCCTTCTTCGGCGCCGGGTGGATGTTGTCCACCCAGTGCACTTCTTCCGGTTGCTCGACGACGGGAATGTCCAGGTTCACCACCACCGGCTCCTGGCCGCTGCGGCACAGGACGCAGGACAGGGGCTCGGTCTCGCTCGCGTTGATCTCCTGGTGCGGGACGTAGGGCGGCACGTAGATGAAATCGCCGGGCCCGGCCTCGGCGACGAATTCGAGCCGCTCGCCCCAGCGCATGCGCGCCTTGCCGCTCACGACGTAGATGACGCTCTCCACGGGCCCATGGTGGTGCGCGCCGGTCTTGGCGTTCGGGTGGATGACCACCGTGCCGGCCCAGAGCTTCTCGGCGCCGGCGCGCGCATGGGTGATGGCCGCGGCGCGGTTCATGCCGGGCGTCTGCGCCGTGTTGATGTCCAGCTCGTTGGAGTGGACC
>JANMUO010000106.1:0-5743 GCA_031391655.1 Betaproteobacteria bacterium | reverse complement strand
CATTCTGCAGGCGGCGTTGCAGCGCCAGAGGATCAGCGTCGAAGTCATCGATGTCCGCGACCGCATCTCGGTGCTGGCGCTCGACCTGAGCGGCTATGCGTCGGACGACGTGGAGAGCGACATGATGGAGCGCCTCGGCCTGCGGCTGTTCCGTCCCGCGCTGCCGCCGGTGCTGGGGCAGGTGGTCGGCGGCGGGGCGGCCGAGCGCGCAGGATTGGCGGCCGGCGACCGCATCACCCATGCAGATGCGCGCGCCCTCGCCACCTGGGACGATCTGGTGCAGGAAGTGCGCCAGCGGCCGGAGCGCACGATGCGCCTGACCGTGGAGCGGGGCGCCACCGTGCTCATCGTTGCCGTGACGCCCGATGCGGTGAAGGCGGAAGGCGGGCGCATCGGCAGGATCGGGGCAGCGCCCGACGTCCCCGCGGACCATGCGGCGCGCATCTTCGTCCACGTGCGCCACGGGCCGCTGGACAGCGTGGCGAAGGCGGTCGCCAGGACCTGGGACATCTCGGTGTTCAGCCTGCGCATGCTCGGCAAGATGTTGCTGGGGGAAGTGTCCTGGAAGCACCTGTCGGGCCCGGTCACCATCGCCGACTTCGCCGGCCAGTCCGCACAGCTCGGCTGGATTCCGTACCTGACTTTCCTCGCGCTGATCAGCATCAGCCTCGGCGTGCTCAACCTGCTGCCGATTCCGCCGCTCGATGGCGGCCTGCTGCTCTACTACTCGATCGAAGTGCTCAAGGGCAGCCCGGCCTCCGAGCGCGCGATGGAACTTGGACAGCGCGTGGGCATCGCGCTGCTGCTGGTGCTGATGGCATTCGCTTTTTTCAACGACCTGAACCGACTGTTCGCCGGCTGACCCTGGGGATGCATTGATGCGCAAGCGCATTCTGGCGGCGCTCGCCTGCGGGTTGCTGGCCGCGGCGGGCGCGGCCGTGGCGCAGTCCATCCAGCCCTTCGTGGTGAAGGATATCCGCGTCGAGGGCGTGCAGCGCACCGAACCCGGCACCGTGTTCAGCTACCTCCCGGTCAAGGTGGGGGACACGCTGACCGAAGAGAAGGCGCAGCAGGCAGTGCGCGCCCTTTATGCCACGGGATTCTTCAAGGACGTGCGCCTGGAAACGGAGAACGGCATCCTTGTCGTGATGCTCGAGGAACGCCCCGCGGTCGCGCAGATCGACTTCGCCGGCGTGAGCGAGTTCCAGCCCGAGGTGCTCAAGCGCGTCCTGCGCGACCAGGGACTGGGCGAAGGACGAACTTTCGACCGCTCGGTGCTCGAGGGCGCCGAGCAGGAACTGAAACGCCAGTACCTGTCCCGCGGCAAGTATGCGGCTGAGGTGCAGACCACCGTCACGCCGCTCGAGCGCAACCGGGTGGCGATCAGCTTTGCGGTCACCGAAGGCGACGTCGCCAAGATCAAGTCGATCAACATCGTCGGCGCCAGCGCCTACCCGGAAAAGGAACTGCTGGACCTGTTCGCTTTGCGCACCGGCGGCTGGCTGACCTGGTACACGAAACTGGACCAGTACTCGCGCCAGCGCCTGACCGCCGACCTGGAGGCATTGCGCTCCTACTACCAGAACCAGGGTTATCTGGACTTCAGCATCGAGTCGACGCAGGTTTCCATCACGCCCGACCGCAAGGACATCTTCATCACCGTCAACATCAGCGAAGGCAGCAAGTACACGGTCTCCGAAGTGCAGCTGGCGGGACAGACGCTGGTGCCGAAGGAGGAACTGGAGAAGCTGGTCAAGCTCAAGGCGGGCGACGTGTTCTCGCGCCAGAAGCTCAGCGAAACCACCAAGGCCATCACCGACCGGCTCGGCAACGACGGCTACGCGTTCGCGAACGCCAACGCCGTTCCCCAGGTCGACAAGGTCAAGCGCACGGTCGCCTTCACCATCCTGGTCGATCCGGGCCGCCGCGTGTACGTTCGACGCATCAACGTGGCCGGCAATGCCAAGACTCGCGACGAGGTGGTGCGGCGCGAGATGCGCCAGCTCGAAGGCGCCTACTACGACTCCTCCAAGATCCAGCTGTCGCGCCGGCGCATCGACCGCACGCAGTTTTTCAAGGAAGTGAATGTCGAAACGGTGCCGCTCGACGGTTTCCCGGACCAGGTGGACGTCAACTACACCGTCGAGGAGAAGCCCACCGGCGCGTTGCTGTTCGGCATGGGATTCTCGACCGTCGACCGGCTGATCCTGTCGGCCTCGATCACCCAATCCAACGCCTTTGGCAACGGCAAGTTCCTCTCGCTGGAAGTCAACAGCGGTACGGTCAACAGGGTCTACTCGCTCTCCTACATGGACCCGTACTACACCGTCAACGGGGTGAGCCGCGGCTTCGACATCTACCGGCGCGACATCGACGCATCGTCGCTGGACGTCGGCGCCTACACGACGCAGACCACCGGCGGCGGCATCAAGTTCGGCTACCCCCTGTCGGAGCGCGATTCGATCAGCTTCGGCGTGAGCGCGGAGAATGTGGTGCTGGAGACTTTCGCCAACAGTCCATTCGCGTACAAGGATTTCGTCGCCAATTTCGGCACCGAGTACAGCTATTTCTCCTTGCTGGGCGGTTGGGCGCGCGACACCCGCAACAGCCTGATCATGACCACCGAAGGCTCGCTGCGTCGCATCTCCACCGAAGTGGCGGGCGGCGACCTGGCCTATTACCGGCTGAGCTACACGCAGCAGTACTATCAGCCGCTGAGCAGCAGGTATACGCTGCTCCTCACCGGCGACATCGGCTATGCGGACGGCATCGGCGACAAGCCCCTGCCGTTTTTCAAGAACTACTACGCCGGCGGGCCGGGTTCGGTGCGCGGCTACCGGCCGTACTCGCTGGGGCCGAAGGACCCGGACGGCAATTCTCTCGGCGGCGACCGGCGCATGGTTGGCAGCGTCGAGATCCTGTTTCCGGTGCCGGGCGCCGAGAAGGACAATTCGCTGCGCCTGGGCGCGTTCATCGACGGCGGCCAGGTCTACGGGTCGACCGAGAAGCTGTCGTTCTCGGAATTGCGCTTCTCTGCCGGGATCGCCCTGTCGTGGATCTCGCCGTTCGGTCCTCTGCGCATCTCGATCGCCAACCCCCTGAACGCGCAGGAGGGCGACCGCGCACAGAGGTTACAATTGAACTTTGGCACCGGAATCTGACCCGATGCAAGATCGCCTGCCCACTCGCCCCCACCTCGCTGCATTGGTTTGCCTGCTCGCGCTCGGGCTGCCCGCGCAATATGCCGGCGCGCAGGCCGAGAACAAGATCGGTTTCGTGGATACCGCGCGCATCCTGCGCGACGCCACCCCGGCAGTGCGCGCACAGAAGAAGATCGAGGCGGAGTTCTCCAAGCGCGACCAGGAAATGGCGCGCATCGCAGAGCAGCTCAAGCGCCTGCAGGACGAGCTCGAGAAGCAGGGCGTGACCATGGCCGAGAGCCAGCGCCGCACCAAGGAGCGCGAATTCGGCGAAATGAACCGGGATTTCCAGCGCCGGCAGCGCGAGTTCCGCGAAGACCTCAACCAGCGCCGCAACGAAGAGCTGGCGCAGGTGGTCGAACAGGCCAACCGCGTCATCCGCCTGATCGCCGAGCAGGAGAAGTACGACATCATTTTCCAGGATGCCGTCTACGCCAATCCGCGCATCGACATTACCGAACGGGTGATCAAGGCGCTGGACGCCGCCAAGCCCGCCGCGAAATGACATGCCGGGCGCGCTTACACTCGGCGAGATCGCGGCCCGGCTCGGTGGGCGCCTCGTTGGCGGCGCCGGCATCCTGATCGAGCAGGTCGGTTCGCTCGAGCACGCAGGGCCGCAGCAGATCGCGTTCTATTCCGGCCCTCGCTATCGCGCGCAGCTCGCCGCCACCCGCGCCGGCGCGCTGATCGTGTCGGCCGCGGCGGTGCAGACCCGGCTGCCGCGCATCATCAGCGACAACCCTTACGCCTATTTTGCGCGCGTTTCGCACCTGTTGAATCCCACCGCGCCGGCGCAACCCGGCGTGCATGCCACGGCGCAGGTCGACGCGACGGCCCGGGTCGCCTCGAGCGCCAGGGTCGAAGCGGGAGCCGTTGTCGGCGCAGGCGCCGAACTGGGTGAGCGGTCCTGGGTGGGCGCCGGTTGCTATCTCGGCGATGGCGCGTCGCTCGGGCAGGACACCCGCCTCTACCCCTCGGTCACGATCTACGCCGGCTGCCGGCTCGGGGCGCGCGTCATCGTGCATGCGGGGGCGGTCATCGGGGCGGATGGCTTCGGCATGGCGAGCGAGGAGGGCCGCTGGATCAAGCTGCCGCACATCGGGCGCGTTCTGATCGGCGACGATGTTGAAGTCGGCGCCAATACAACGATCGACCGCGGCACCGTGGACGACACGGTGATCGAGGAGGGCGTCAAGCTCGACAACCAGATCCAGATCGGCCACAACTGCCGCATCGGCGCGCATACGGCGCTGGCCGGGTGCGTCGGCGTGGCGGGCAGCGCGGTGATCGGCCGGCATTGCACGGTCGGCGGCGCTGCCGTGATACTCGGGCACCTGAGCCTGTGCGATGGCGTGAACGTGTCCGCCGGCACGGTCATCTCCCGCTCGATTCGCAAACCCGGCACCTATACCGGCATGTACCCGTTCGACGACAATGCGTCGTGGGCGCGCAACACGGCCCATGTGCGCCATCTGGCGGAGCTTGCCGAGCGCATCGGCGCGCTGGAGAAGCCCAAGCGCAGGAAGAGGAAGGCACGCAATGTCTAAGATGGACATCACCGAGGTTCTGGCGCACCTGCCGCAGCGCTACCCGTTCCTGATGATCGACCAGGTGCTCGAATGCGAGCCGGGCAAGCGCATCCTCGCGGTGAAGAACGTGTCCGCCAACGAGCCGCATTTCGCCGGCCATTTTCCGGGCCGCCCGATCATGCCCGGCGTGCTCATCCTGGAGGCGATGGCGCAGGCGGCCTGCATCCTCGCGCTGCGCACCAGCAACGTGGTGGCCAACTCCAGCACCGCCTACTACTACGCCGGCATCGACGGGGCGCGCTTCAAGCGGCCCGTGGTGCCGGGAGACCGGCTCGAACTCGACGTGCGGATCCTCGCGCACAAGCGCGGCATCTGGAAGTTCGCCTGCACCGCCTGCGTTGACGGCACGTTGGTGACCGAGGCGGAGATCCTGTGCACCGAGCGTATCGTGGAGCGGGAGTGAGCGCCGCGCAGGTTCATGCCACCGCCATCGTCCATCCCGGCGCGCAGCTCGCCCCGGGGGTTAGCGTCGGCGCCTACTCGCTTATCGGCGAGCATGTGGAGCTGGGCGAGGGAACCTGGGTCGGGCCGCACGTGGTCATCGAGGGCCACACGCGCCTCGGACGCAACAACCGCATCTACCAGTTCGCCTCGGTCGGCGCAGCGCCGCAGGACAAGAAGTACGCCGGCGAGCCCACGCGGGTCGACATCGGCGACGGCAACACGATTCGCGAAGGCGTCACGATCAACCGGGGCACGACGGACGACGGGGGCCTGACCAGCGTCGGCGATGACAACTGGCTGATGGGCAGCGTGCACATCGCGCACGATTGCCACGTCGGCAGCAAGATCATCATGGCCAACTACACCGGCCTGGCCGGCCATGTGCGCATCGGCGACTGGGCGCGTGAATATCGAAACGGGCTTCTCCTTCAGCACTCGCAGTTTAAACATCACGTCTGGCTCTGCACCCGTCTTCGCAGGACCAATACCTCGGGCATTCCTGGTGTTGGT
>JANMUO010000096.1:0-2764 GCA_031391655.1 Betaproteobacteria bacterium | reverse complement strand
GGCTGCGCCGGCAGGCCGTCGCGCTGCTGCGCAAGTTCCTCGGGATTGGGAAACGCCCCGCAGTCGCGCTCGACCACGCCCTCGTGTCCGCGGATGTAGTACGGCGTGCGGATATGCCCCAGCGGCGCGGCGCGGCGGACGCGAACGCGGTCGCCCGGGGAATAAATAGGGTCAGACCCCATTTATTTCCTCTACCCGACTTCTGACATTTTCCTGGCGAGTTCGTCGGTGGTTATGACGCCGCGCTGGATCATGGTCTGGGTAAGCGAGATCACCCAGCGGTCGTAGTAGCCCATCCTGTCGTAGTCGGCGGGCGGGAGCGACTCGATGTTCTTGCGCAGCTCGTCAACCGTCATGCGCTTCTTGCCGCCGACAACCCCGACGAGCAGCATCATCATGGCGTCCACGCGCAGCTGCCAGTCGTCATAGGCGTGCTCGGTCTTCCTGACCTTGCCGGCGGGAAGCCCGCCCATGTCGTGGTGGCCGCGTTCGATCACGGCTGGAATGCTACAGCAGGTCGGTAGGCGCGGCCGGCGGGGGCGTTCCCGAGTCGCGGCTGCGGTCCTCATCCGGCGCAATATAGAAGGCGTCGCTCGCCGGAAACGTGTCTTTCAGCGCCTCGTCCAGCTTGTCTTCAAGATTCAGCACGGGGGTCACAGGTTGAAGCTCTCGCCGCACCCGCAGGTGCTGCGCACGTTCGGATTGTCAAAGCGCAGGCGCTGCGCCAGTCCTTCCTGCACCAGGTCGAGTCTCGTGCCCTGCACGTACGGCAGGCTCGATGGCTCGACGGCGATGCGCACGCCGCGACTTTCGAAGACCACGTCGTCCTCGCGGATTGCGTCAGCAACATCGAGGCGGTAGCGGAACCCGGAGCAGCCCGCAGCAGAAACGCCGAGGCGCACGGCAGCCTCCGTCGGCCGGTTCGCGAGCTGCGCCGCGATGTGCCTCGCCGCGCGCTCTGTGAGCGAAACGGGTAGCGCACTTCCCACGCAGATCGCCGCAGGAACCACCACTTCAACCGTCGGAATCTCGATCACCAGATCGCCGCCGAGGGCGACTGCCTGGCAGGCCAAGCGTGCCTCCGGCGCCGAAACGCCTGCCGTATCCAGCATATCGAGCTCGTCATCGCTCGCCGGCGCCAGGTGCTCGCGGCCTTCCCGCACGATGATCTGGCAGGTCGCGCAGGCCAGCTTGCCGCCGCATTCGTGCGCCAGATGAATTCCTCCCGACAGGAGGACGTCGAGCAGCCGCGCACGCTCAGGGAGCGGCAGCTTGACCGCGGCACGACGAGGGTCTTCTTCGAAGAGGACGGAAACGCTGGCCATGGCTATAGGACCTCGTGCCGCGCCGGGAGTTGCACCAGTAGCGGCTACAGCAGGTCGCGCCGCACCATGGCGTGGATGCCCTTGTTGCCGTCCACCAGCTGCGTCACGTGCAGGTCGCAGGCGAGGCTGCAGAAGACGTAGGCCTCGGCCGGCTTCCAGCCCTTCATTTCCACCAGCCAGGCGATCATGCCTCGCAGCGCCTGTTTGGCGGCGTCGTCGAGATCCTCGTTCAGGCCGATGGTGATGTAGTGCGTCGGCGTGATGGCGCGCGGCATGGCGAGCTTTTTCTTGTGTACCACGAGTTCGAAGGTGCCCTTGAGGCAGGTCTCCAGCGCCGTGAGGCAGACTTCGCCGTCGCCCTGCACCGCGTGGCCGTCCCCGGCCGAGAAATTCGCGCCCGGCACAAACACGGGGAGGAACAGCGAGGTTCCCGGCACGTACTCCTTGCAGTCCACGTTGCCACCGTACTCGCGCGGCTCTACCGACGAGACGCGCCCGTACTCGGGGCGCGGCGCAGTAGCGAGGATGCCGAAAAATGGCTGCAGCGGGATGGTCGGCCCCCAGGCGAGCTTCGCCGTCATGCTCTTTCGGTCCATGGGAATGACGCGCGCCTGGAACTCGGGGAAATCCTCCGGCAGCGTGCCGCGCAAAGGCCGGATGATGTTCCAGCCCCAGTCGGCCGTGAGCTCGATCGCCTTGATCTTCACTTCCAGCGTATCGCCGGGCATGGCGCCGCGCACCGCGACGGGTCCGGTGAGGATGTGGGGCCCGAGCTCGGGCTTGAGCTTGGTGACGATCTCGTGATGCACGTCGCTGTAGAGCTTGCGGTCGGGCGCCACGGCGGTCCAGCCGGACACCGTGTCCACTACCACGGTGTCGCCGGAGTCCACCTCCAGGCGCGGCGGCAGCTTCGCGTCGAAGTAACCCCAGTGCACGTTGTCGAGCGACGGGTCGAGACGGTGATGGGCCATGACGGTCCTCCTCAATGAGCCTGGGCGACGCCCAGGTGCTGGTCCAGGATCTCGGGCGAGCGCTCGAGCTGCGCCGGCGTGCCCTCGAACACGAAGCGCCCCGCGGACACCACGTACAGGTAGTCCGCGACCGACATGGCGAGCGCGAAATTCTGCTCGACGAGCAGCACCGCGATGCCATGCTCGCGCAGCTTGCGCAGGATCTGCCCGACCTGCTGCACCAGCTTGGGCGACAGGCCCTCGGAAGGCTCGTCCATCAGGATCAGGTCGGGATTGGCCATCAGCGCGCGGCCCACCGCGAGCATCTGCTGCTCTCCGCCGGACAGCGCGCCGCCCGGATGGTGGATGCGCTCGGCGAGCTGCGGAAACTCGGCGAGCACGGCCTCCAGGTTCCAGCGCCCGGCACGCGGACGCGCGAGGCCGCTCATCGGGAGGAGCAGGTTCTCATTCACCGTGAGCGACTTGAAG
>JANMUO010000292.1:0-5823 GCA_031391655.1 Betaproteobacteria bacterium | reverse complement strand
GGGAAAGTCGAGACCTGCCTTGCGGTTGACCTGCACCTGGCGCAGCCCCTTCTGCGTGATCTCGACGGGATCTTCGGCGGTCCAGATCTTGGTGTCCGGCGTATTGAGGAACTTGAGCACCGAGTGCAGCGTGGTGGTCTTGCCCGAGCCGGTCGGGCCGCAGACGAAGAACAGGCCGTAGGGCTTGTTGATCACGGTCTTCAGGTTCTCCTCGTTCTGCTTGGTGAACCCCATCTTGTCGAGCGGGATCGGCTCGCCGGCGGCCAGGATCCGCATCACGATGTCCTCTACCCCCCCCTGCGTGGGGATGGTCGCCACGCGCAGCTCGATGTCCAGGGGTCCGAACTTCTTGAACTTGATCTTGCCGTCCTGCGGCCGGCGCTTCTCCGAGATGTCCAGGTCGCACATGATCTTGATGCGCGCCGCGAGCGCCGACCGGTAGCTCGCCGGCACCTCGATGTAGGGCCCCAGGGAGCCGTCCATGCGGAAGCGGATCTCGGTCTTTGCCTTGCCCGGGTAGGGTTCGATGTGGATGTCGGACGCGCCCTGGTTGTAGGCGTCGATGATCACCTTGTTCACCAGCTTCACCAGCTCGTTGTCCGCCGCCGCCGATACTTCGTCCGTCGCCGCCCCATCGAGCACCACCTCGCCCTCGTCCTCCATCACCGACAGCATGTCGCCGATGTCGCCGGAGTCCGCGGCCTCGGCGCCGTAGAACAGGTTGACCGAGTCCTTGAACTCCTTCTGCGTGGTGACGCGGTAGACGATCTTCGCCTTCGGGAACACGTTGGAGGCGATGCGCGAGCTGCGGATGCGCTCCGGGTCCAGGCACAGGACGATCAGACCTTCCTTGGTGTCGTCGATCGGCAGCCACTGGTTCTGGTCGACGTACTCGCGCTTGAGGTTCTTCAGCAGCTCCATCGGCTTGACCCGGTCCTGCTTGTAGGCCTCGTAGGGCACGCCGAAGAACTTGGACACCGCTGCGCCGATCGCCGGGATCTTGACCTGGAACTCCTCGATGAGTACCGCCTCGATGTCCACCGCCTTCTTGCGCGCCTGGCGCGAGGCGAGCTCGAACTCCCCCGCCGACAGCACTGCCTCCGAGATCAGGTAGTCGTACTTGGTCTTCACCATCTGCGGCTTTTGCCGCTGGCGGAACGCGATGGCGAGGGTCTGCGACAGTTCCGCCACGCCCTCCTCGGTCAGGGGACCAAAGGACACGCCGGACTTGTTGTTGATGATCTGGATGACGCCGATCAGCTCCTGCGCCTGGCCGTCGACGATCGGCGCCACCAGCATCTGCTTGGTGCGATAGCCGGTGCGCTTGTCGACTTCCTGCAGGAAGCGCAGGTTCGGATTGATCGACTTCAGCTCCGAGTCGTCGTACACGTCCTTGAGGTTGACCGCCTTCTTGGCGAGCGCGACGTAGCCGGCGATCGAATGCTCGGCGATCGGCAGCTTGAGGTCCTTGAACGAATTGAGGCCGGTCTTCACCTTGGACACGATCGACTGCTTGTCCTCGCCGATCGAATAGATGGTGAGGCGGTCGGCATTGAACAGCACGCAGATGTCGGCGCTCACCTCCAGCATGATCTCGTCGATGTTGCTGGTGGCGTGGATCTTGTTGGTCACCAGCTGCAGCTGCTTCTGGAACGCGAGGCGGACGTTGACGTCCGCCTGCGGCGCAGCGTGGTGGCTGAGTACGGCGCTCATTGCTGACCCCCTGGTTCGGTCTTGCGGGCTTTGCTATCCCCCGGAGTGCAAACATTCAACCGCCACCCTCCTGATTCTTAGGCGGTTTTTCACGTCCCGGGGCCGCGCCGCCGGTCAAAATTCGAAAACCTGGTTGTTCTGCAGCATGCGCGGCTGCAGGCGTGCCGAGGACTCTTCGATCTCCTGCATGGTGAGCTCGGTCTCACCGGGCTTGAGGTGGGTGACGTAGATCTCCGCGTCGCGCTCGAACTTCACCAGTTCCTCGGCCAGCATCGACGGGCAAAGGTGCTTCGAGAGCTCGGCCAGGTGCCGCTCCTTGTTGGCGAACGCGGTCTCGATGATCAGGTACCTGAGGTTGTCCAGGCGGTTGACGATCACCCACAGCGCGTCGTTCGGCCCCGTGTCGCCGGTGAATACCAGGCTGCCGCGGCCGCTGTCCAGCAGGAAACCCACCGCCGGCACCGTGTGGATCGCGGGCAGCGGCGTGAAACTGCGCCCGGCGAGGGACACGCTGCGCCCCACTTCGATCTCCTCATAGCGCATGAACGGCGCCTGCGGCGTGGGGATCTGCGTGAAGTCCGGCCAGATTTCCCAATTGAAGATATGGTTCTTCAGGATGGCGATGGTTTCGCGCGTGGCGTGCACCGTGATCGGCTTGGCGCGCATGCCGCCCACGGTGTCGGCGATGAAGGCGATCGAGGTGACGTGGTCCAGGTGCGAGTGGGTGACGAAGATGTGGTCCACCAGCGACAGCTCGGCGAGGGACAGTTCGCCGACCCCGGTGCCAGCGTCGAGCAGCACGTCGCCGTCGACCAGGAACGACGTGGTGCGCAGGTGGCGGCCGCCGATTCCCCCAGAGCAGCCCAGGACCCGCAGGCGCACGTCGCCGCCTACTTCTCGTCGTACGCCGTGACGCCGTCCCAGCCCGGCGGCGGGGGGTTGCGGCGCTTGTCGCTGACTTTGTCCACGTACACCTGGTACAGGCCGCACTCCGGGTTCATGCGCTGCAGGTTGAGCAGGCTCACCTCCACCTGGTCCCACTGCTGCGTGCGGTAGGCGCGCAGCGTCTGGTTCCAGACCTTGAGCTCGTCCAGCACCTTGCGGTCGACATGCGCCTCGAGCCCGAGCGGCTCGTAGATGTTCACCGCTTCATCCTTGCCCTTCACCTTGATGCGGTCGACCTCGCGGAACACCACGTCCTTCACCATGTTGCGCGTCGCCTCGCCCACCAGGATGCCGACGCCGTAGCCCTTGGTGCGGCCCTCCAGGCGCGAGGCCACGTTCACCGGGTCGCCCATCACCGTGTAGGCGCGGCGCACCTGCGAACCCATGTCGCCCACGCGCACGTTGCCCGAATTGACGCCCACGCCGATCTTGATCGTCGGCCAGCCGCGCGCCGCGAACTTCGCGTTCAGCACCTTGCACTCGGCCTGCATGTCGAGCGCGGACAACACGCCGTTCCTCGCATGCTGCGCATCCTCTACCGGCGCGCCCCAGAACGCCATGATGGCGTCGCCGATGTACTTGTCGAGCGTGCCGCGGTGCTTGCTGCGGATGATGCTGCTCATGTCGGTGAGGTACTCGTTGATGTACTCGCGCAGCTCCTCGGGCTTGAGCGCCTCGGAGATGCTGGTGAAGCCGCGCACGTCGGAGAACAGGATCGTCAGCTCTGCCGCGCGCGGTTCCATGCTGTACTTCTTCGGATCGCGCGCCATCTCGTCAACCAGTTCCGGCGGCACGTATTGGCCGAACAGCTCCGTGAACTGGCGCTTGGAGCGCGCCTCCACGAAATAGCCGTAGGCCATGTTCATCGTATACAGGGCCGCGGTCATCAGCAGCGACGCCGCGAGCGGCAGCACCGTGTGCGCGTACTGCCAGATGCCCACGTCGAGCGCCGTGATCGCCGTGGCGCCGGCGACGGTGGCGATGGTCGCGACGAGCGGCGACAGCAGCGGGATCAGCAGCGACAGCGCCACGCCGCCGAACACCAGCAGCACCACCTCGGCGCCGAGCATGTAGGGCGGTTTTTCCTTGAGGGTCTTGTCGAGCATGCCGGCGATCAGGTTGGCGTGCACTTCCACCCCCGGGTAGACGTTGTCCACCGGCGTGGCGCGCAAGTCGAGCAGGCCAGGCGCCGTGGTGCCGACCAGAGCGATCCGGCCCTTCAGCTGCTCCACCGGCACGCGGTCCGCCAGCACGTCGGCGAGCGAGATGTACTTGAAACTGAACCTGTGCCCGCGATAGGGAATCAGCGTGGCGCCGACATCGTCCACCGGGATGGTCAGCGGCCCCACCTTGAGCCACTCCAGCCCGCTGTAGCCGCGCTGCAGGAAGCGGTCGGGCGCATAGCCGGGCTCCACCTTCGGGAAGCCGAGGATGGTCCGCACGACGGCGAGCGACAGCGACTCGTAGTACGCGCCGTCGAGCTCGACGATCATCGGCACGCGCCGGATGATGCCGTCCGGGTCGGGCAGCGGGTTGAAATGGCCGGCGCTGGCCGCGTTGTCCTGGAACTTCTTCAGGTTGCCGCCGTAGCCGATCCAGCTGGTGAAGTTGATGTTGCGGCCCTGGAAGGTGCCCTTGGGCAATACGGGCTCCGGGATCGCGGCGATCCTCTTGGCGTCGTTTTCGCTGCTCAAGTAGTAGCCCAGCACCACCGGGCGGCCCTTGATCGCCTGCGCGAACAAGGCGTCGTTGTCCAGTGTCGGCCGCAGTTCGCGCAGCGCCTGCTGGAACGCCGGCACGTCCTTCAACTGGCCTTGCGCCAGCTGCTCGAGCGAGCGGATGCCCGAGGAATAGTCGGCTTCGGCGAACACCACGTCGAAGCCGACGATGCCGATCTGGTACTTGTCGAATAGCTTGTGCACCAGGCCGGCCATCACGTCGCGCGGCCAGGGCCAGCGCGCCACTTCCTGCAGGCTCTTCTCGTCGATGTCCAGAATGACGATGTTCTGGTCGACGCCGCGCGGCATGGTGATCTGCAGGCGCGCGTCGTAGATGATGTTGTCGAGCTGCGTGATGAACGGCACGTGGTAGTAGCGCGCCGAATGCCCGATGAAGAACAGCGTGATGAGCAGCCCGAGGGCGATGCGAACGATGTGCTGTTTCAAGCAACCTCCGTCGGGCGGGCGGGGCCGGTTGCCAGGCCGACCGCGGCATCAGGCCTTGATGAAGAACTCCATCTTGACGCCTGCCAGCTCGATCAGGTCGTGGTCTTTCAGCGCGTGCGGCGCAGTGCCGATCGCCTGGCCGTTGACCGTCGGCGGATTGGCGCCTTCGACGTGCGTGATGAAGTAGCCCTGCGGGCGCCGCGTGAGCACCGCCACCTGGACTCCGGGTTTTCCCAGCGTGGTGAGCGGCTTGCCCAGCTCCAGCTCCTTGCCGGCGTTGCCGCCGGTCATGATCTGGATCGCGCCGAGCGGATGGCTGCTCCTGGCGGCCGGTGCGGGTGCCACGGGCGCAGCGGGCGCGGGCGCGGGGGCCGGCGCGGGCGCGGGCGCGGGCGCGGAGGTCCCGAACGGACTCGGCGCGGTGGTGGTGGCGACCTTGTTGTCCTTGTCGGCGATGCCGGCCGCAGCGGCATTCGCCGCCACCTGCTGCACCGCCGCCGCGCGCGCGGCCTCCGCCGCTCCCGCACCCATCGCCTTGGCCTGGTCGGCGGCCGCCTTCATCGCCGAGGGGCGCAGCACCATGGTCTTCTCGAAGTCGGCCTTCTCCGCGGGGGCGGCCGCGGTCGGCGCTTCGCCGACGAACTTCAGCCGGTACTTGCCCAGCTCGACGACGTCGTTGTTCTGCAGGAAGTGCTTCTTGACCGGATTGCCGTTGACCAGCGTGCCGTTGGTGCTGCCCAGGTCTTCCAGGAAGCAGTCGTTCAGGATGGTGACGATGACGGCGTGCTCGCCGCTCACCGCGAGGTTGTCGATCTGGATGTCGTTGTGGGGTTTGCGGCCGATGGTGGTGCGCTCCTTCGTCAAGGGGATTTCCTTGAGCACCAGCCCGTCCATGCTGAGTATCAATTTCGCCATAGCCTGCCCCTGGAGCCTATTTTAACCATCCAAGAAACTTGCCCATCACGCCGCGGGCGGCGGGGTACTCCCGCAGGACGCGCAC
>JANMUO010000075.1:0-9034 GCA_031391655.1 Betaproteobacteria bacterium | reverse complement strand
CCGCCATCAAGGCGCCGATCGCGGTGTAAAAAAAAGGACCCGCCTGTAGGGGGGAAAAGGGCGGGCCCAGGGGAGGAGATGCTGTGCTGGTGATTGCGGGATCGCTAGAAGCTCCCGGTCATCAGCATCTGGCCGAGATACAGCAATCCGGCCGCTGCAAAACCGTAGACCACCGCGTCCGCGACGCGCGCGCGTTGCGATGGCATCCATCCGGGGAGCGCCCACACGACTGCGGCGGCGCCCAGCACCGAGGCGCAAAGCGCAGCCCCGAGGCCGAAACTGTGTCCGAAGGCCTGCACGAACCAGCCTTCCGGCGCGATCAACTTGTAGATGGAACCGCCGATCCCGATCAGCACGCAGGCACTGATGCCGAACCCCAAGAGGGCCTGCGCGAGGAGCGGAAACTCGAATTTGGCGTTGGTTTGTTCCATGGACTTACACGGTTTCTTGCAACCCCCGTGCCAGCTACGCGGTTCTGAGCAATATCAAGGAGTTGGCCAGATTGCGTGACCGAATAGACGCGCCCGGCGCAGGCATAACCGTCTGCCTCCGGCGACAACCGATTTCACGTTCCGGCCAAGCGCCTGAGCAGGCGCGGGAATTACTGTCGCCCGCAGGCGACGCTCAGGACTCGGCGGCGACTTTCGCCTTGAACATCCCAGGCTCGAGCGCATGGCGCTCCAGCAGCCGGTAGAACTCCGTGCGATTGCGCCCGGCAAGGCGCGCGGCCTGCGTGACGTTGCCGCCGGTGATCTTGAGGATGCGCACCAGGTATTCGCGCTCGAAGGCGCGGCGAGCCTCGTCCAGCGGCGTGAGCGACCCCGCGCCGGCATCGAGCGCTTGTCGCACGAGCGAGGCGGGAATCACCTCGGTCGCCGTCAGCGCCACGGCGCGTTCCACCACGTTGAGCAATTGGCGCACGTTGCCGGGCCAGGCGGCAGAGACCAGCAATTCCATCGCCTCCGGCGAGATCCCGAGGCGCGGCCGGCCGTAGCGCTCCGCCAGGCGCGAGAGGAAATGCCCGGCGAGCAAGGGCACGTCTTCGCGCCGCTGCGCCAGCGCGGGCAATTCGAGCTTCACCACGTTGAGGCGGTAGTACAGGTCCTCGCGGAACTCGCCGGTGGCGATGCGTTCCTCGAGCTTGCGGTGGGTGGCGGACACAATGCGCACGTCGACCGCCACGTCGTCGTTGGACCCCACCGGGCGCACCACGTGCTCCTCGAGTGCGCGCAGCAGCTTGACCTGCAGTGCGGGCGGCATGTCGCCGACCTCGTCAAGGAACAGCGTGCCGCCCTCGGCGGCCTGGAACAGGCCGCGGCGATCCTGGATCGCGCCGGTAAACGAGCCTTTCTTGTGCCCGAACAGCTCCGACTCGAGCAGGCCCTCCGGAATCGCGCCGCAATTGATGGCCACGAACGGGGCGCCGGCGCGCCGGCTGGCGCGGTGGATGGCGCGCGCCAGCAGTTCCTTGCCGGTTCCGCTCGCCCCGAAGATGCAAACGCTCGCATCGGAGGCCGCCACGCGCTGCGCCTGGCCGAGCAGCGCCTCCATCGCCGCCGAGCGCGTGATGATCTCGGCGCGCCAGTGCTCGCCGTCGCCGCTGGGCGCGCTCGACAGGCGCAGCGCATCGGCGACCGTCTCGAGCAGGACCTTCGGTTCGAAAGGCTTGGTGAGGAAACTGAACACGCCCCGGCGCGTCGCCGCCACCGCGTCCGGGATCGTGCCGTGCGCGGTCAGGATCACCACCGGAAGCGACGGCGCCTGTCGATGGATGGCGTCGAACAGGCCGAGGCCGTCCATGCCCTGCATGCGCAGGTCGGTGATCACGAGCTGCGGCCGCTGCACCGCGAGGCTCGCCAGCGCGGCGTCGGCCGACTCCACCGGGGTCACGCGATAGCCCGCAGCGGTCAGTCGCATCGAGATCAGATGCAGCAGGTCGCGATCGTCGTCGACCAGCAGGATGGAAGGGGATTCGTGGTTCATGGGGTCACCTATTGGGTGTACGGCGGCGCTCCTCGCGCTCGAGGATGCCGCGTTCTATCGATTTCAAGGTCTCCAGCTGCTGGCGCAGGGTGTCCGCCTGCTGGCGCAAGGAGTCCGCCTGCTGACGCAAGGCGCTGGAGCGTTCTTCCGCCGACTCTTCGCGGCGCTCCGCAGCGCGCAAGTCGCGCGTGATCTTCTGGCGCTCGGCCGCGTCCGCGGCGAGCAACCCGGCGAATTGCACCATCGGGGTCTCGGGACGGCGCGCGGCGAGCGGCTCGAGCAGTGCCGCGGCCCGCGCATCGTCGCGCATGGGCGCCGGCAGCAGCAACAGCAGCGTTGCCAGGCGCACGCGGTTCAGGTTTTCCTGCTTGGCGGCGAACATCTGCTGGGCATGGGTCAGCTGCCTGCGCTGCTCCTCGGGCGCGGCGCGCGAGGCGGCCATCGCGGCGGCGACGATCTCGCTGACTTGCACCGACTCGCCGGCACCCGGTTGTAGTACGGGTAGTACGGCGCATCCCGACAGCAGGAGGACGAGAAACCCGGTCCGCAGCCTCATGCGGCCTCCGCCAGCACCAGGGGCTCCGGCCGCTTGGGCAGGGTGACGCGGAAATGGCCGCCCGGCCCGCTCGCGACCAGGACAATGCGCCCGCCGTGCGCCTCGGCAAACTCGCGCGCGATGGCCAGGCCGAGGCCGCTGCCTGCCACGCGCCCGCCGCCCTTGGCGCGGCCGCGGAAAAAGGATTCGAACACCGCTTCGCGCTCCTCCAGCGGGACCCCGGGGCCGGAGTCGATGACTTCGATGATGACGCGGCCGTCGGCTTCGCGCGCCAGCACCGAGATGGTGCCGCCGGGCGGCGTAAACTTGATGGCATTGCCCAGCAGGTTGTCGACGATGGAGCGCAGCTTCTCCGGGTCGGCATCCACGGCCAGCGGCGCAAGGTCCAGCGCGACGTGCTGCTCCTTGGCGAGCGCCGACAGGCGATGGGCTTCGGCCACCTCGCGCACCAGCGCATCGAGCTGCACCGGCTTCACCTCGAGCGACGCGGCGGCGTGCAGCGCGCGCTGGTAGTCCAGCAGTTCCTCGATCAGCTTCTGCAGCTTCACGCTGTTGTCCCGAATGATGCCGACCACCGCGCGCTGCGGCGGCGCGAGCGGACCGGCGACCTGGTCGTTGAGCAGTTCCGCGCCTTCGCGCAGCGAGGCGAGCGGCGTCTTGAGCTCATGAGACAGGTGGCGCAGGAATCGGTTCTTCTGCGCCTCGAGTTCCGTCAGGCGGCGGCGCAGCCAGTCCAAGCGCTCTCCGAGGTCGCGCAGGTCCTGCGGGCCGCTGACGTGGATCGGCTGCGCAAAATCAGCGCGCCCCAGCTGGCGGATGGAGGCGTCGAGCTCGGCGATCGGGCGCGCGATGACGCGGGTCAGGGCCAGCGCGATCGCCAGCGCGACGCCGATGGTGGCGAGCACCAGCTGCAGGAGACGGCGCTGCACGGCCTCGGCTTGCGCACGCAGGCGCTCCACTTCGCGGTCCGCGACACGGTAGCTGATGGCGAGAACCTCGTTGGCGCTCTCGGCGAGCTCGGTCACCCGCGCCGCCACCGCACGCGCATCGGGCGGCTGCGGCGCGCTCGGGGCAAGCAGGTCGTACAGCGCCTGCTCTTCGCCGATGGTCCGGCGCAGCGCCGCGAGCTGTTCCCCGTCGAGCGGCAGGCGCGCCAGTTCTTCCGAAAGCTGCCGGAATCCAAGGTGCAGCCGATCGTAGTCCTGCAGCAGCTCCGCATCGGGCAGGACGGCGACCTGCTGCGCCAGCCGCTCGATCGAGCCGATGCGGTTCACGAGCGCCCGGCTGCCGCGCGCGGCCTGCGCCGCGTTGTACACGGCGCTGCGGCTCTGCTCGGCCAGGTGCTGCGTATTCCACGCCGAATACAGCAGCGCGCCGGCAAGCGGCGCGGCGACAAGCAGGAATCCCATCACGAGCAAGCCGAGGAAGGAACGCGGAAAGCGCGGGGCCGCCCTCGGGGAGGTGTCCTGAGGTGCCATGTCCCTATAATCTCACGTTAAACAATGTCCGGACGGGCCATATGTCACAGGGTGCAGCGGACGCCATGGGGACGCGTGTGTATTTAGTCGCGGCCGTGGCTGCCAACGGCGTCATCGGGGCCAACGGCAAGCTGCCCTGGCACCTGCCGGAGGACCTGAAGCATTTCAAGGCGCTGACGCTGGGCCATCCGGTGATCATGGGGCGCAAGACCTGGGAGTCGCTCGGCAAGGCGCTGCCCGGGCGCGAGAACATCGTCGTCACGCGCACGCCGGGCTACGAGGCGCCCGGGGCCAGCGTCGCCTCGTCGCTCGAGGGCGCCCTCGCGCTGTGCGCGGGCGAGCCGACGGTATTCATCATCGGCGGCGGGGAACTCTATGCCGAGGCGCTGCCGGCTGCCGACGGACTCGTGCTCACCGAGATCCAGCGCGACTACGCCGGGGATGCGCGATTTCCGCACTACGACCGCGGCGCCTGGCGCGAAACGCAGAGGAAACCGCAGACCGGCGCGGACGGCCTGCGGTTCGACTTCGTGCTGTACGAAAGAGCGTAGGGCGGGCCCAGGCCCACCCTACTTCGATTTGCTTTCGAAAATGCGCACTTCCGGCAGCGGAAAGCCGTTGAACTCGCTGGCATAGGCGGTGGTGTAGGCGCCGGCATTGCGGATGTAGATGAAGTCGCCCTCCTGCAGGTCCGACGGCAGGGGCTCCTCGCGCATCACCACGTCCACCGAATCGCAGGTCGGCCCGGCCACGTTCCACGCGATGTCCGGTCCCGAGCGGTCGGTGCGGATCTTGTACTTCAGGCCCTCGGTGGTTTCGATCACCCCGCCGAAAAGGCCCGCGTCCCAATGCATCCAGCGCTTGCCGCCGCGCATGGCGGTGCCGAGCACGCGGCACACGAAATAGCCCGCATCGGACACCAGGTAGCGGCCAGGCTCGGCGATCACCCGCACGTCCTCGGGGAATGCCTTCAGCGCGTCGTTCACCACCTCGCCGATGACCTCGATGGAGGGAATCGGCTTGACGTGGCGCACCGGGAAACCGCCGCCGATGTCGAGCAGGCGCGGCTTCAGGCCGGCCTTGGCCATGCTGTCGAACAGGGTGCGCGCCTTCTCGATGCCGACGCGCCAGTTCGCGGGATTGCGGCACTGCGAGCCTGCATGGTAGGTGACGCCCGCCAGGTCCGCGCCGAGCTTCACCGCCGTGGCGATGATCTCGCGCGTATCGCCCGCGCCCGCGCCGAACTTGCCCGACAGCGGCCAGTCGCTGCCGATGTTCGGGGTCGCGATGCGCAGGTACAGGCAGGCCGTCGGATCGATCGAGTGCATGCGCCGCAACTCGTCCACGCTGTCGATGACGAACCAGCGCACGCCCTTCGCCACGGCGTAGGCATCGGTGTCGCGCGAGCGCATCGGGTTGGAGAAGAATATTTCCCCGGCAGGCACGCCGAGCGACAGCAGCAGGTCGAGCTCGGCAATCGAGGCGATCTCGAAGCCCGCTCCCTCCTCTACCAGCACCTTGAGCACGCGCGGGTCGGGGTTCGCCTTCACCGCGTAGTGCGGGCGCACGCGCGGCATGGCCGCGCGGAAGCGGCGCAGCTTGTCGCGCACGATGGCGGTATCGAGGATCAGGAACGGCCGCGAATATTTCTGCCGTGCGGCCTGGCGGACGATCTCGAAGTCGAGGCTGACTTCGGGATGCGTATCGAAGAGCTGATCTTGCGGAAGCGAGTTCTGTTGTCTGTTGCGTACGAGGCTACTGGGGCGATCGCCCATCAACGTTCTCCCTTGTTTCTCTAAGTCTCGGGTATGTCGCGAACCACGACGGCGTACATCGGGCACGAGTTCCTTTGGCTTGTCATGATGACGTCCCCTTTCTCCATAGTCCGTTGAGCCGACAGCGAAATCCTGGGGCGATTATAGGGATGACCCCCCGCCAGTCAAGGGCTTTGTGACGCGTCTTGGAACCGTCACACGGGGAGAGGCGGGCGTCCGGCCTTGAGAAACCACTATAGCTAGGATCGCTAACCCGCCGGACCACTAAAGATTGTGGATCAGATGCGCGGCAGGGTGACGCCGCGCTGGCCCTGGTATTTGCCGCCGCGGTCGCGGTAGGAGGTCTCGCAGACTTCGTCGGACTCCAGGAAAATCACCTGCGCGCATCCTTCACCGGCGTAGATCTTGGCCGGCAGCGGCGTGGTGTTGGAGAACTCCAGCGTCACGTGCCCCTGCCACTCGGGTTCGAGGGGCGTGACGTTGACGATGATCCCGCAGCGCGCGTAGGTGCTCTTGCCCACGCAGAGGGTCAGGACGCTGCGCGGGATGCGGAAGAACTCCACGGTGCGCGCGAGCGCAAAGGAGTTGGGCGGAATGATGCACACCTCGCCCTTGAAGTCGACGAAGGACTTGGCGTCGAAGTCCTTCGGATCGACGATGGTCGAGTTGATGTTGGTGAAGATCTTGAATTCGTCCGAACAGCGGATGTCGTAGCCGTAGCTGGAGGTGCCGTAGGACACCACGCGCTTGCCGGCGACCTCTTTCACCTGGCCCGCCTCGAACGGCTCGATCATGCCCTGCGCCGCCATGCGGCGGATCCACTTGTCGGACTTGACGCTCACGTGTTCTGCACCACGATGTTGGGGAATTTCCCCGTCATGTCCTTCTGCGACTCGGCGATCTTCACCGCACAGCGGCGCGCGATGCGCCGGTAGATCTCCGCCGCCTTGCCCTCGGGGTCGGCGACCACCGTCGGCCTGCCCGAATCGGCCTGCTGGCGGATCGACTCATCGAGCGGCAGCTGGCCGAGCAGCTCGGTGCCGTAGTCCTGGCACATGCGCGCGGCGCCGCCGCTGCCGAAAATGTGGCTTTCATGGCCGCACTTGGGGCACACGTGGACCGACATGTTCTCCACCACGCCGAGGATCGGGATGCCGACCTTCTCGAACATCTTGAGGCCCTTGCGCGCGTCGATGAGCGCGATGTCCTGCGGCGTGGTGACGATCACGGCGCCGGTCACCGGCACCTTCTGCGCGAGCGTGAGCTGGATGTCCCCGGTGCCGGGCGGCAGGTCGACCACCAGGTAGTCGAGCTCGCGCCAGCGCGTGTCCTTCAGCAGCTGCTCGAGCGCCTGCGTCACCATCGGGCCGCGCCAGACCATCGGCGTGTCCACGTCGATGAGAAATCCGATCGAGATGGCTTGCAGGCCATGCCCCATCATCGGCTCGAGGCCCTTGCCGTCCTTGGATTCCGGACGGCCGGCGATGCCGAGCATCATCGGCTGCGAGGGGCCATAGATGTCCGCGTCGAGGATGCCCACCGTGGCGCCTTCGGCGGCCAGGCCGAGCGCGAGGTTCACCGCGGTGGTGCTCTTGCCCACGCCGCCCTTGCCGGAGGCCACGGCGATGATGTTCTTGATGCCCGGCACCAGCTTCACGCCGCGCTGCACCGAGTGCGACACCACCTTGGAAGTCACGCCCACGGCGACGTTGCCGGCGCCGGACTTCTTCAGCGCGGCGGTGATCTCCCGCCTGATCGGCTCGAACTGGCTCTTGCCGGGATAGCCCAGCTCGATATCCAGCTGCACGTCGGCGCCGGCCACCTTGAGGGCCTTGAGCGAGCGCGCGCTGACGTAGTCCTTGCCGGTGTTCGGGTCGATCAGTTTCGAGAGCAGCGCGCGGACATCGGATTCACTCACGGACATGGCGCAAGTGTAAGCTAAAATCCGCGTTTTCCCCGGGCCAGCAATGCCGCAACGCAGGCTGTTCGTCACCACCGCGCTGCCCTACGCCAACGGGCCGTTCCACATCGGCCACATCATGGAGTACATCCAGGCGGACATCTGGGTGCGATTCCAGCGCATGCAAGGCCACGTGGTGCATTTCGTCGGCGCGGACGACGCGCACGGCGCGCCGATCATGCTCGCTGCGGAAAAAGCCGGGAAAGCGCCGGAGGCTTTCGTCGCCGAGATCGCCAGGGGCCGCCAGCAGTACCTCGACGGCTTCCATGTCGCATTCGACAACTGGCATTCGACGCATTCGCCGGAGAACACGGCGCTCTCGCAGGACATCTACCGCAAGCTGAAGGCGGCGGGCCTGGTGGACGTGAAGCCGGTGGAACAGTTCTACGATCCGGTGAAGGGCATGTACCTCGCGGACCGCTACATCAAGGGCGAGTGCCCGAATTGCGGTGCCAAGGACCAGTACGGCGATGCCTGCGAAAACTGCAGCGCGGCGTACTCGGCCACCGACTTGAAGAACCCCTTCTCGACGCTCTCGGGCGCCAAGCCCGTGCTGAAGACTTCCGAGCACCACTTCTTCCGCCTGTCGGATCCGAAGTGCCGGACCTTCCTCAAGGGCTGGCTGGAAGAGCCCGGGCGCCTGCAGCCGCAGGTGGTCAACAAGGCGAAGGAGTGGCTCGACGGCGAAGGCGACAAGGCCCTGGGCGACTGGGACATCTCGCGCGACCCGCCGTACTTCGGCATCCGCGTGCCCGACATCAAGGAGGAGAAATACCTCTACGTCTGGCTCGATGCGCCGATCGGCTACCTCGCCAGCTTCAAGAACTACTGCGCGAAGGCCGGCATCGATTTCGAGAAGTTCCTGCAGGATCCGGGCACCGAACAGGTCCACTTCATCGGCAAGGACATCATCTACTTCCACACGCTGTTCTGGCCGGCGATGCTGAAGTTCGCGGGCAAGCCCTACAAGATGCCCGACCACGTTTACGTCCACGGCTTCATCACCGTGTCGGGCGACAAGATGTCCAAGTCGCGCGGCACCGGCATCAGCCCGCTGCGCTACCTGGAACTGGGCATGAACCCGGAGTGGCTGCGCTATTACATCGCGGCCAAGCTCAACGATCGCGTCGAGGATCTCGACTTCAATCCGGACGATTTCATTGCGCGCGTGAACAGCGATCTGGTTGGCAAGTACGTGAATATCGCGAGCCGGGCGGCGTCGTTCGTGGCCCGGCATTTCGACGGCGCGCTTGCCTTCGATAACGCCACTGCCGAACAGCTG
>JANMUO010000012.1:0-19439 GCA_031391655.1 Betaproteobacteria bacterium | reverse complement strand
TGGGTTTTGGTGGCTAGCGGTGTGGGAATATAATTAAAAATCGCGATTCTAACAAGAAACTCTAGATTGAGCCAACCGCTTTCCTACCGCTATGCGGGGGTCGACAACGACGCGGGCGACGCCCTGGTCGAGGCCATCAAGCCCTACGCCCGGCGCACCATGCGCCCCGAGGTGCTGGCGGGCATCGGCGGCTTCGGCGCGCTGTGCGCCATCCCGAAGAAATACCGCCAGCCGGTGCTGGTATCGGGCACCGACGGCGTGGGCACCAAGCTCAAGCTCGCCTTTGCGCTCGGGCGGCATGACACGGTGGGCATCGACCTGGTGGCAATGAGCGTGAACGACGTGCTGGTGCAGGGCGCCGAGCCGCTGTTCTTCCTCGATTACTTCGCCTGCGGCAAGCTGGACAACCAGGTGGCCGCGCAGGTGGTGAAGGGCATCGCGCACGGCTGCGAGCACGCCGGCTGCGCGCTGATCGGCGGCGAAACCGCGGAGATGCCGGGCATGTACCCGGAAGGCGAATACGACCTCGCGGGCTTTTGCGTCGGCGTGGTGGAGCGGAAGAAAATCGTCAGTGGCAAGTCGATCCGGCCGGGCGACGTGCTGCTGGGTCTTGCCTCGAGCGGGGCGCATTCGAACGGCTTCTCGCTCATCCGCAAGATCGTGGAGCGCGCCAAACCGGACGCGGCGATGCTCGATGCGCTGATGAAGCCGACGCGCATCTACGTCAAGCCGATCCTCGAATTGCTGGAGAACGGCCTGGTCAAGGGCATGGCGCACATCACTGGCGGCGGGATAGTCGGCAACGTGCCGAGGATGCTGCCCAAGGGTACGCAAGCCGTGATCCAGGGCAAGTCCTGGCCGCAGCCGGAGGTTTTCCGCTGGCTGCAGGAGCAGGGTGGCGTCGCGGAAGACGAGATGCACCGCGTGTTCAACTGCGGCATTGGCCTGGTGCTTGCCGTTTCCGCCAGTAACGCGCGCAAGGCAATCATCCAGCTCACCGCCCTGGGCGAAACCGTCTACCGGATCGGCGTGGTCGAGAAAGGCAAAGGCGAACCCGCAGCGGTGGTCAGCTAGCCGGGAGCTTGTAGACCACGTCGTGCTCACGCGCGTGCTGCACCACCTTGATGCCGAAATCGTCGTTCGGCCCGACCTCGTTGACTGCAGCGTGCTCGACCTGGAGGGATTCGACGCGCTGGCTGAAGTCGCTGGTGTGCCCGCGAAAATGGATTCTGTCGCCGACGCGCAGGGTTCCCGACTCGAGCTTCACGATGGCAACCATCGGACTGCCGTAGTAATGCGTCACGATGCCGATGCGCACGCCGGGAGCGGGCCGCTCGGGCGGGCTCGCCGGCGCCGGCTTGGGCGCTTTCGGCTTGGCCGCCTTCGGCGCGGCGCGCTTGGGCGGAGCCTTGCGCGCAAGCTTCCTGGCAGGTTTCCTTGCGGGTTTCGCGACCTTCCTGAGGATCGCCGGGCGCTTGGCCGGCAGCTTCCTGCGCTTCGGCTTTGCCTTGGCCTTCACCTTCTTCCTGACTGCCATGGTCTCCTCCCGGTGGCCTTCGCCTCCTGATCCGACTGGCTATTCTGTTCCATTCGACCCGCGGCTCGCAAGGTAGATCCCGGCGAGCACCACCGCACCGCCCGCAATCTGCAGCGCTACCAGCGGCTCCGCCAGCAGCACCCAGGCGAACGCCGCCGCCAGCACCGGCTGCAGGAGCAAGCCCACCGAGGAGAACGCCGCCGGCAGGTGTGCCAGCGCGTAGGTGATCAGTCCCTGCCCGCCGGCATGCGTAATCCAGGCCAGGCCGAGGAGCACCAGCCAGCCGTTCGCGCCCGCGGGCAGCATGACCTCGCCTGAGGCGAGCGCCACTGGCAGCAGGATCGCTGCGGTGAGCGACGTGGTGACGGCCATCAGGCGCAGCGTGGCGTATCCCAGGTCCCGCAGGTGCTTCACCGTCAGCAGGTACCAGGCGTAGAACATGGCGGTGATCACGCCGAAGACATCTCCCAGCAGTGCACTGCTCGAGAAGCCCAGGCTCGCGCGCACCAGCAGCGCCACGCCAACCAGCGATAGCGCCAGCCCGAGGAGGAACTGCCCGCTGGGTTTCTGGCGCCACAGCAGCCAGGCGGCGAGCGTGACGAAGATCGACGAGAGATTCGCCAGCAGCGTCGCGTTGGCAACCGAGGTGGCCTGGATCGACCAGTGCCAGAAGGCGAGGTCGCCGGCGAAGGCGAGGCCGGCCGCGGCGAGCAGCCAGCGCTGGCGCCGGTTGGCGCCGGCATGACGGCGCGGAGTGAGCGCCAGCGCCGCCCACAGCAGCGGTGCGGCGAGCGCAACGCGCCAGAAGGCGCTTGCTGTCGGACCGACGTCGGACATGCGCACCCAGATCGGCGACAGCGCGATGCAAGTCGCGCCCGCGAACAGGGCGAAGAGGGCCGGAGCGCGCATCCCCGGATGGTAAACTTTCACTGCTTCCCATGCCCGCTCCTCGCTTCGTCCATCTCAGGTTGCACAGCGAGTACTCGGTCACGGACGGCATCGTCCGGCTCGACGATGCGGTGCGCAGGGCGGCCGAGGACGGCATGCCCGCGCTGGCCCTCACCGACAGCGCCAACCTGTTCGGCATGGTCAAGTTCTACCGCGCGGCGCGCGCGGCGGGCGTCAAGCCGCTCATCGGCGCCGACTGCTGGGTGCAGAACGAAACCGAGGCGGACAAGCCCTCGCGGCTGCTCCTCCTGTGCGCCTCGCGCGCCGGCTACCTCAAGCTTTGCGAACTGCTGTCGCGCGCCTGGCTGAAGAACCAGCACCGCGCGCGCGCGGAGATTGCGCGCTCGTGGCTGCGCGAGGCCGGCACCGAAGGCCTGATCGCGCTGTCCGGCGCTGGCGCCGGGGACGCCGGACAGGCGCTGGCGGCGGGCAACCTGCCCGGCGCCGAGGCCGCCGCGCGCGACTGGGCGGCGCTCTTTCCCGGCCGGTACTACCTGGAGATCCAGCGCGCCGGTTTCGCGCACGGCGAGGCGCTCCTCGCGCGCACGCTGGAACTCGCCGCGCGGCTCGGGCTGCCGGTGGTCGCCACGCACCCGGTGCAATTCCTCGCGCCCGACGATTTCAAGGCGCACGAAGCGCGAGTGTGCATCGCGCAGGGCTACGTGCTCGGCGACCAGCGCCGGCCGAAGCTGTTCACGCCGGAGCAGTATTTCAAGTCGCAGGAGGAAATGGCGCGGCTGTTCGCCGACGTGCCGCAGGCGCTGGAGAATTCGCTGGAGATCGCGCGGCGCTGCAGCCTCGAAATAGAACTGGGCAAGAGCCGGCTGCCGGCCTTCCCCACGCCGCCGGGCGTGACGGTGAACGAGTACCTGCGCCAGCAGTCCGAGCAGGGGCTCGCGGCGCGGATGGCCAAGCTCTTCCCGGCGGAGGCGGCGCGCGCGGCGGCGGAACAGCGCTACCGCCAGCGCCTGGATTTCGAGATCCGCACCATCATCCAGATGGGGTTTGCGGGTTACTTCCTTATCGTCGCCGACTTCATCAGCTGGGCGAGGCAGAACGGCGTGCCGGTGGGCCCGGGGCGCGGCTCGGGGGCCGGCTCGCTGGTGGCGTACTCGCTGGGCATCACCGACCTCGACCCGATCACCTACGACCTGCTGTTCGAGCGCTTCCTCAACCCGGAGCGCGTGTCGATGCCGGACTTCGACATCGACTTCTGCCAGGACGGGCGCGACAAGGTGATCGACTACGTGCGGCGCAAGTACGGCGAGGACTGCGTGTCGCAGATCGTCACCTTCGGCACCATGGCGGCGCGCGCGGTGGTGCGCGACTGCGGGCGGGTGCTCGACCTGAGCTACAGCTTCTGCGACCAGATCGCCAAGCTGATCCCCGTGCAGCCGGGACGCACCATCACGCTGGCCGAGGCGCGCGAGATGGAGCCGCTGCTTGCGCAGCGCGAGCGAAACGAGGACGAGGTGAAGGAGCTCCTCGCGCTGGGCGAGAAGCTCGAGGGCCTCACGCGCAACGTCGGCATGCACGCGGGCGGCGTGCTGATCGCGCCCGGCAAGCTCACGGATTTCTGCCCGCTGTATGCCGCCGAAGGAACCACCAACGTCATCTCGCAGCTCGACAAGGACGACGTCGAGGCGGTGGGGCTGGTGAAGTTCGACTTCCTCGGCCTTACCACGCTCACCATCCTCGATTGGGCCGAGCGCTACGTGCGCGCGCTGGGCGCGGCGGAGTTCTCGCTGGAGCGCGTGCCGCTCGACGACCCGGCGACGTACCGGTTGCTTTCCTCGGGCAACACCACCGCGGTGTTCCAGCTGGAATCGCGCGGCATGCGCGACCTGATCAAGCGCGCGCGCCCGGACCGCTTCGAGGACGTGATCGCGCTGGTGGCGCTGTATCGCCCCGGGCCGATGGACCTGATCCCGGACTTCATCGCGCGCAAGCACGGCAGCCAGCGCGTCGAGTACCTCGACAAGCGCATCGAGCCGATCCTGAGCCCGACCTACGGCATCATGGTCTACCAGGAGCAGGTGATGCAGATCGGGCAGGTGATCGGCGGCCTCACGCTGGGCGGCGCCGACCTGCTGCGCCGCGCGATGGGCAAGAAGAAGGCCGAGGAGATGGCGCAGCAGCGCGACGTGTTCGTCGCCGGCGCGGAGAAGAACGGCCTGACCAGGGGCAAGGCGACGCAGCTGTTCGACCTGATGGAGAAGTTCGCGGGCTACGGCTTCAACCGCTCGCACGCCGCCGCCTACGCGCTGCTCGCCTACCAGACCGCCTACATGAAAGCGCACCACGGCGCCGCGTTCATGGCGGCCAACCTGTCCCTTGTCATGGACGATACGGACAAGGTGCGCCAGTTCCACGAGGATGCGCTCGCCAACGGACTGGCCGTGCTGCCGCCGGACATCAACGCCTCCGAGTATCGCTTCCGCCCGGTGAACGCGACAACCATCCGCTACGGCCTTGGCGCGGTGCGGGGCACCGGAGAGTCGGCGATCGGAGCGATCCTCGAGGCGCGCAAGGCGGGGCCCTACACGGACCTGTTCGACCTGTGCCGCCGCGTGGACAAGCGCACCGTCAACCGGCGCGCGGTCGAGGCGCTGGTGCGCGCGGGGGCGTTCGATGCGCTCGAGACGAACCGGGCGAGCCAGCTGGCGAGCGTTGGGCGCGCTCTGGAGGCGGCCGAACAGGCCGAGCGCCAAGCCTCCCAGGTGAGTCTGTTCGGGGACGCGGAGGCTGCGCGCGGCGGCGCGACGCTGCTGATCGAGGCGCGTCCCTGGGACCTTCGCCAGCAGTTGCTGGAGGAAAAGGCGGCGCTCGGCTTTGCGCTTTCGGGGCACCTGTTCTCGGTCTATGCGCGCGAGATCGCGGGATTTCCGCGCACGCCCCTCGCGCGGTTGTCGCCCTCCGAGCAGCGCGTCTGGCTGGCGGGCGTGGTGAGCGCGGCACGCTCGCAGATGACGCGCCGCGGCCGCATGATGTCGGTGCTGCTGGACGACGGCACCGCGCAGCTGGAAGTCTCGGTGTTCAACGAGCTGTTCGAGAAGCACCGCGACAAGCTCAAGGAAGACGCCCTGCTGATCGTGCAGGGCAAGGTGCAGCGCGACGATTTTGCCGGCGGCATGCGCGTCACCGCGGACGAGCTCTACGACCTGCCGGCCTTGCGCGCGCGCTTTGCCGCGCGGCTGCGGCTCGAGATGAACGGCAAGGCGGACGCGAGGCAGCTGATGGACGTGCTCGCGCCGTACCGTTCCGGGGGCGCCTGCCCGGTGTACGTGCACTACGAGACCGGGGCCGCCGCCTGCGACGTGGCGCTGGGCGAGGCCTGGCGCGTGCGCCCGGATGCGCAGTTGATCGAGCGCCTCGGCGCCTGGCTCGCGCCGGAGAACGTCCAGGTCGTCTACGCCAGCAGCGCGGCCTAGCTAGCCGCGCGCCCACATGCCGCGCGTGCCGCGGTACCAGGCGTTGGACACCCGCCCGGCAGGGTCGAGGCGCCGCTTCTCGGCGAGAAAATTTCCCAGCATCGGGTAGCACGCGGCGGCCTGCGCGCGGCTCGCCGCCGGAAGGCTTGCCGGGGCGACGGCACCGCCTGCCGCAAGCGCAAGGTCGATCAGGTGCGCACGCAGCTGGGTCGCACCGACGCTGCCGCCCAGCGTCGAGCGCGAGCGGAACTCCAGGCGCAGGGCGGCGAGTTCGCGTTGCGCCGGGCGCAGGAACGTTTCGTCCTGCGCCAGCGTGGTCCGCACGTCGAGCCTGGCGAGCGCGTAGCGGTGCTCTTGGAGTTCGCTACGCACCTGGCCGACCAACGCCTCGCTCGCCTGCGGCGGCACCAGCAGGTCGAGGCCGAACGTGGCGCGCGCGGTGCCTGCCTCGGGCAATTCCAGGCGCACTGGCGCCACCGCGGACGCCGCGGCCTGCGCCAGCGAAGCGAGGTCCAGCGTCACGCTGTAGAAGGGGCCGAAGACGCCGAAGCCGCCAATCGCCAGCGCGAACAGCTCCGGGGAGCGCTCACGGCTTGCGCGCCGCAACTCCCCATCCGCCGTGACCAGGGTCAGGGAACGCAGGTGCGCGACCATCGGGCGACCGTCCGGGCCGCCGGAGTTGGCGGCGGCTGCATCGCCCACGGTGCCATCGCCGAACGTTTCCCCACCGTGCTGGGCGAGGGCATCCCATCGCGTGCCTGCCTGGACTTCCAGCACCCCGCGCTGCGGGTCGTGGGACAGCACGCGGTCCATGCCTGCATCGTCTACCAGGCCGCACAGCATGGATCTGCACAGGTCGGCTGCGGAAACCACCCGCGAACCGGCCGGCAGCGGCAGCGTAAGGGGAAGGTTTGGCGTCGCGATCATGGCGTTCTCCGGGTGGGGGGAGGCGAGCCATTGTTGGCGCCGCATTTGTTGCGATGCAATACCTGATAGGGGAAGTCTCGCTTTACGATACCGGGAGTCCCATGCCGCAAACCCACCGCCTGGTCGAAGCGCTGAAGAAATGCCTGAAGGCGCGCGGCATGACCTATGCGGACCTGGCGCGCCGGCTGCGGTTGTCGGAGGCGAGCGTGAAGCGCCTGTTCTCACAGGGACGGTTCACGCTGGCACGCATCGACGAGATTCTGCGGGTGCTGGAGATGGACCTGGTGGAGCTCGCACGCATGGCGCGCGGAGGGGAGGGCGCGCCGGCCGAGCTGAGCATCGAGCAGGAGGCCCTGCTGGCGCGCGATGAGCGGCTGCTGTCTGTGTTCTGGCTGCTGCTGAACGGCTGGCGCTTCGCCGAGATCGTCGAGGAGTTCACCATCACGCGCACCGAGCTCACGCTGGCGCTGGCCAAGTTCGAGCGCGCGGGCCTCATCGAATGGGATGCCGGCGAGCGCGTGCGCCTGCGCGTGGCGAAGGACTTCGTCTGGCGCGCCGGCGGCCCGGTGAAAAAGGCCTACGGCCAGCGCGTCACCGGGGAGTTCCTGCGCTCGCGCTTTGCCGGGCCGCTCGAGCTGCTGCGCTTCGAGGCGCGCGACCTGTCGCCGGCATCCGCTGCCGTGCTCCGGCGCCGGCTGGAGCGCCTGGTGGCGGAGTTCGGCGAGCTGGCAGAAGTGGATTCGAGCCTGCCGCCGCGCCGGCGCGAAGGCGTCGGCCTGCTGGTCGCCTGCCGGCCGTGGGACTTCTCGGCGGTCAACGCGCTGAAGAAGCGCCCTCAGGCGGCCGGCCAGCGCTCGAAGGCCGCGTAGCGCCGGTCATGCTCGGGCGCCGGCGGGCCGCTGTCGACCCGCTCCACGCGCGCCGCGGGCGGCCCGTGCCGCGACCACGCGAGCAGCGCGGCGAGCGCATCGGGCGCGCCCTGCGCCACGGCTTCGACGCGGCCGTCGGCGAGGTTGCGCACCCAGCCCGTCACGCCGAGGCGCGCAGCCTCCGCGCGCAGGGCGTCGCGATAGCCGACACCCTGCACGCGTCCGGAAATGCACAGTCGAATTGTCTGTTGTTGCAAAACTTCCCCGCCATGGCGCTGGCGCCCGTGAAAGCGCCGGTACTCCATGGTAAGCTGCTGCGCAAATTTATCCTCCCATCCCGCCGCCGTTCTTGCGGAAGCGGGACGGGTCGCCTAGGGGGAAATTCGATGCGAGCCGCACTCTTGATCATTGCCGGACTGGCCCTGGTGGCATTCCTTGCCGTGGCCGTGGTGCTGCCGCAGATGGCCGGCAGCAAGGCCCAGGATGCCGCCCAGGCGCTGGTCGCCGGCGCGGATGCCGCCAAGCAGCAGGTCGCAGGCGCGGCGGAAAAGGCCGGCAAGCTCGCGGGGGCGGGCAAGGATGTGAAGATCGCAGCGCGCAGCGATTCCAAGCACGGCGAGCTGAAGTGGATTGTCGAGCCGAACGGCGCGATCCGCGGCTGGAACGAGGTCAATGCGATCGAAGTGTCGATGTCCCCGGCGCTGCAGGGCGGCAAGGTGAGCTGGAGCTGCCGCGGCTATCCGATCACCGCCATGCCCGCCGCCTGCGGCGGCAAGTCCTGACCTAGATCTGGCTTTTCGCTGCCGTGACGGCAGTGACGATCGCCTGCAGGATCGCAGCAGGCGCCGGCGGGCAGCCGGAAACCGCGACATCCACCGGCAGCACATTGGACACGCGGCCGCGGCTCGCGTAGTTCTCGCCGAAGATCCCCCCGTTGCAGCCGCAGTCTCCCACCGCCACCACCAGTTTGGGCTCCGGCATCGCCTCGTAGGTGCGGCGCAGCGCTTCTTCCATGTTGCGCGAGACCGGCCCGGTCACCAGCAGCAGGTCGGCATGCCGCGGGCTGGCGACGAACTTGATGCCCAGGCCCTCGAGGTTGTAGTACGGGTTGTTCAGCGCATGGATCTCCAGCTCGCAGCCGTTGCACGATCCGGCGTCGACGTGCCGGATGGCCAGGGCGCGCCCGAGCAGGCGCAGGACATCCTCGTTCAGGCGCGCCGCGCCCTGGCGCAGCGCATCGTCGGCGGGCCGCGCGCGCTCGCTGCACAGCCCGACCCGGGCGATCTTGAGCAGGATCTTGTGCATCGCTAGAGGTCCACGCCCGCGTAGGACAGGTTGAAGGATTTGTTGATCAGCGGGAAGTCGGGAACGATGTTGCCGATCACTGCATGCTCGAGCGCTGGCCAGTTCTGCCAGGACGGATCGTGCGGGTGGCAGCGGCGCACCCGGCCGCCCGCGCCGGCCTGCAGCGCGACGAACACTTCGCCGCGCCAGCCTTCCACCCAGCCGATGCCGAATGCGCCTGCGGCGGCCAACCCAAGTGGCGCGCGCAGTTCGCCCGCGGGCAGGCCTTCGAGCGCGACGCGCTGCAGCCTGAGGGACTCTAGCGCCTCCTCGAAACGCAGCACGATGCGCGCGGCGACGTCGCCATTGCGGTGTGAGGCGACCGCCGGCCGCAGCTCGTCGTAGGGCGCAAACCCCGGATAAGCGCGCGCGTCCATGGCGTGCCCGCTCGCCCGGGCGGCAAGCCCGACCACGCCGAGCAGCGCGGCGGTGCGCGGCGCCAGTTTCCCGCAGGTGATGCACCGGTCCTGCAGGCCGGAATGGTCATAGTAGATCGCGCGCAGGCTGCGCAACTCGCCGGCCAGGTGCTCGCCTTCCTCGATCAGCGCACGCGCGGCGGCGGCGTCGATATCGCAGGCGACGCCGCCCGGGACCACGCGGTCCATCAGGTAACGGTGGCCGAACACGCGCTCGTTGCTGCGCAGGAGGTCCTCCTTCAGGCGCGAAAACTGCGCCAGCCCGAAGGCGAGCCCGCCATCGTTGCCCAGCGCACCCAGGTCGCCCAAGTGGTTGCCGATGCGCTCGCGCTCCAGCAGCAGCGCTCGCAGATACAGCGCGCGCCGGCCCGGCCGCGTCGCGGTAATGGCCTCGAGCGCCATGGCGTAGGCCCACGTAAACGCCACGGTGCTGTCGCCCGAGACGCGTCCCGCGAGGCGAGCGCCTTCCTCCAGGCCCATGCTCTCGAAGCGCTTCTCGATGCCCTTGTGCGTGTAGCCCAGGCGCTCCTCGAGCCGCAGCACCTGCTCGCCGACAATGGAGAAGCGGAAGTTCCCCGGCTCGATGACGCCGGCATGCACCGGTCCCACCGGCACCTCGTGCACGCCGTCGCCCGCCACCTGCACGAAGGCGTAGCGGTTGTCGCCGGGCACAAGGTCTGCGCCGAGCGCCACGTCGCGCCGGAGCGGAAACACATCCTCGCGCCACGCGCCGTGGCGCAGCCAGCCGCGCGCGTCGGGCACGGTGCCATCGGGCGCCAGGGCGCGCACGCCGACCAGGTCGAACGCGGCGCGCTGCATTCTGGCGGCGCAGGCGAAGATCCCGGACAGGTCCGGATAGTCGGGAGCCTGCGCGGGCAAGGCGAGGTCCAGGCATACCAGCCCCTCGAACGTGACCAGCAGCGCGCGCACGCTGAAGCCGCCCGCCGCGTCGCGCTCGTCGCCCGCCCACAGTGCCGCGAGGCGGCCGCCGGCGCGCGCCGCCGCTTCGCAGGCCGAGCGCCACTGGCGCGCGTCGACAGCGGCGCGCCAGGCCGGCACGGCGCCGTCGACCGGCTGCAGCGCGATACCCAGGATCGGTGGCGTCGAAGGTGCTGGCATCGCTAGCCGATGAGGCGTGCCGCCGGGCGGTACCAGTCGGCGAGGTAGGGCGGCACGTACAGGCCGAGCGCGAGCACCAGCGCGAGGTGCGTGAATACGGGGACCAGCGCCGGCGGGTGCGGCAGCGTGCGGGCGTTGGTCTCGCCGAACACCATCGGCTGGACCTTGCCGAAAATCGATGCGAAGGCGATGCCAAGCGACACGAGCAGGATCGGCGTCGCCCAGGGCTGCTGCGCGATAGCGGTGGTGAGGATCAGGAACTCGCTCGCGAACACGCCGAACGGCGGCATGCCGAGGATCGCTGCGGTGCCCAGCATCAACCCCCAGCCCACCGTCGGGCTGACCCGCATCAGGCCGCGGATGTCGGCCATCACCTGGGTGCCGGCCTTCTGCGCGGCGTGCCCGACGGCGAAAAAGATCGCGCTCTTGGTGAGCGAGTGCACGGTCATGTGCAACAGCCCGGCGAAGCTGGCCACCGGCCCGCCCATGCCGAAGGCAAAGGTGATCAGGCCCATGTGCTCGATGGACGAGTAGGCGAACATGCGCTTCACATCGCGTTGCCGCGACAGGAAGAGGGCGCCCACCACTACCGAGGCGAGGCCGAACCCCATCAACAGGTGGCTCGCGAAGGGCCGCTCGAGCGCGCCGTCGGTGATCACCTTGAAGCGGATCAGCGCGTACAGCGCGACGTTGAGCAGCAGCCCGGAGAGCACCGCCGACACGGGCGTCGGGCCCTCGGAGTGCGCGTCCGGCAGCCAGTTGTGCAACGGCACCAGGCCGACCTTGGTGCCGTAGCCCACCAACAGGAACACGAAGGCAATTGACATCACGGCCGGCTCGAGTTCGCCCTTGACTGCGTCCAGGTGCGTCCACAGCAGCGAGCCGACGCCGGGGCCGAGGATCTTTTCAGCGGCGAAGTACACCAGGATCGTGCCGAGCAGCGCCTGCGCGATGCCGACGCCGCACAGGATGAAGTACTTCCAGGCGGCCTCAAGCGAGGCGTGCGTGCGGTACAGCGCCACCAGCAGCACGGTGGTCAGCGTGGCCGCTTCCATGGCCACCCACATGACGCCCAGGTTATTGGTCGTGAGCACCAGCAGCATCGCCAGGCTGAACAGCTGGTACATGCTGTGGTACAGGCGCATGCCCCCGGCGGACACGCGCCCCAGGGCGCACTCGATGCGCATGTAGGGGCCGGAGAACATCGCGGTGGTCATGGCGACGAACGCGGTGAGCGCGACCAGGAACACGTTGAGCGAGTCCACGAAGAACTGATCCCCGGCCAGCGTGGCCGGGCCCTCGGCGACGACGCGCGCCACCAGCGCGGCCGCCGCGACGAAGGTCAGCAGGCTGAATCCGATGTTGAGCTCCGCGGCTCGCGGCCGGTGGCCGAACAGCGCCAGCGCGATCCCGCCGGCGAGGGGCGAGGCGAGGAGCAGGGCGATCTCGGGCGCCATCAGCGCTCGCTCAGCTTCTCGAGGTGGCGCGTATCCACCGAGTCGAAACGCTCGCGGATCTGGAAAACGAAGATGCCCAGGATCAGGGCGCCCACCAGCACGTCGAGCGCGATGCCGAACTCGATCACCATCGGCATGCCGTAGACCGCCCCGGTGGCGGCAAAAAACAGGCCGTTCTCCATTGCCAGGAAGCCGATCACCTGCGGCACCGCCTTGGAGCGGGTGATCATCATTAGGAAGGACAGCAAAACGCTCGCCAGGGCGATGCCGAAGGTGGCGCGCGTGACCGTGCCGGCAAGCTGCGAGATCGGCAGCGCCAAATTGAAGGCCAGGATCACGAGCACGATCCCGACCAGCATGGTGGTCGGGATGTTGATCAGGGTCTCGACGTCCCACTTCACGTTCAGCCGCCGGATCAGGCGGTGCAGGATCCAGGGCAGGAGGATGACCTTGAGCGCCAGGGTCAGGGCGGCGGAGCCGTACAGGTGGGTCTGCCCGGTCAGCCAGGCGACCAGCGCCGTGGACAGGAACAGCACGAAGCCCTGCGCGGCGTAGAGGTTGATGAGCGAAAGGATCCTGCGCTGCGCGAGCATGGCGAAGGCGAGCAGCAGCAGCACCGAGGCGAACAGGTTGACCAGCTGGGGACCGTAGTGCTGCAGCATCTCAGCCTCCCAGCAGTACGTGCAGCAGCATCGCGAGCACCGCCAGCAGGAATGCCGTGGCGAGGAACTCGGGGGCGCGGAAGATCCGCATCTTGGCGCTCACCGTCTCGATGAGCGCGAGGAAAAACCCGCCCACCGCCAGTTTCAGCCCCAGCACCGGCAGCGCGAGCAGAATGCCCGCCCAGTCGCCGCCCTCGGCGACGCCGAACGGGAAGAACAGCGCCAGCCCGATGCAGGAATAGACGAACAGCTTGAGGCTCGCCGCCCACTCGATGAGGGCGAGATGGCGGCCGGAGTACTCCAGCACCATCGCCTCGTGGATCATGGTCAGCTCGAGGTGGGTGGCCGGGTTGTCGACCGGGATGCGCGCGTTTTCTGCGAGCGACACCATGGTGAAGGCGACCCCGGCGAAGGCGAGGCTCGGGTAGATGACGAATTCCTTGTGCGCGAGCGCCTGCACGATGGTGGCGAGCGAGGTGGAGCCGGAGATCAGCGACGCCGTGAACAGCACCATCAGCAGCGCCGGCTCCGCGAGAAAGCCCACCAGCATCTCGCGCCGCGCGCCCAGCGTGCCGAACGCGGTGCCTACGTCCATGCCCGCAAGCGCGATGAACAGTCGCGCCAGGGCGAGCAGCCCGACCAGCGCGATGGCGTCGGCCGCCGCATTCAGCGGCAGGTCGGTGCTCAGCGCCGGCACGATGGCAGCCGCGAGGGCGAGGCAGCCGAAGATGAAGTACGGCGCGGCGCGGAACAGCGGGCTCGCGTTGTGCGCCAGCACCACTTCCTTGCGGAAAAGCTTTCCTAGCACGCAGTAGGGCTGCAGCAGCCCCGGGCCGCTGCGGTTCTGCAGCCAGGCGCGGCACTGGTTCACCCAGCCGGTGAGCATCGGCGCGAGCAGCACCGCGAGCGCCAGCAGCGCGAACTGGTCGGCGAGACCCGCCAGGCTGATCACGCGCGCCTCACCCGGCGAACAGCAGCAGCGCCAGCAGCGTGGCGAAGCTGTAGGTGAGGTACACCGAGATGCGTCCCCGCTGCAGCACGCTCACTAGCGCGGTGGCGGCCTCGGCGGCGCGCGCCACCGGCAGGTAGAGCCAGGCCCACAGGCGATCGTCCTGCGTTTCGCGGTAGAACGGGCGCGCGTCAAGGGGCGAGGGCGCCTGCTGCTCGACGTGGAAGAACGGCTCGAACACGTGCCGCACCGGCTGGCCGAAGCCCTCCGGACTGTCCTGCATGCGCGCGTCCTGGAACGGGTAACCGCAGTCCCAGGGCGCCGCGCGCCGCGTGCGCCCATGGTAGAACGCGCGCACTGCGAGCCAGGTGAGCGCCACGAGGAGCGCGGTAACGGCGAAGAACAGCAGCGGGCTGTAGCTCGCGCGCTCGGGATGCAGCGGCGCAAGGAACAGCCAGCCCTGCGCGAGGCTCGCCATGCCGGTGCCGGTCAGCGCCCGGGTGACCGGGTCGAGCAGGCCGATCACGGTCGCCGGCACCAGGCCGAGCACGATGCACATCGCCGCGAGCCAGTCGAGTCCGGTGCGCTGCCACGTGTCCGCGTCGCGGGCAGCAGAGAGCTTCGCTTCGCGCGGCCGGCCCAGGAACACCACGCCGTAGAACTTGACCATCACGTAGCCCGAGAGCGCCGCGGTGAGCGCGACCACTGCGGCGGCGACAGGCACCAGCATGTTGAGGTAAGCCTGCGGGAGGCCGGGCGTGAGCAGGAAGGCCTGCAGCAGGAGCCACTCGGAAGCAAAGCCGTTGAGCGGCGGCAGCCCCGCGATCGCGATGCTGCCGATGAGGGCGCACCAGGCGACCCAGGGCATCTGGTGGATCAGCCCGCCGAGCCGGCCGAGGTTTCGCTCGCCGGTCGAGTGCAGCACCGAGCCGGCGCAAAGGAACAGCAGCGACTTGAAGAAGGCGTGGTTGAGGCAATGGTAGAGCGTCGCGGTGAGCGCGAGCGCCGCCAGCGTGCCCATGCCGAAGCCGCGGAAAATGAGCGTGAGGCCGAAGCCGGCGAAGATCAACCCGATGTTCTCGATCGAAGAATAGGCCAGCAGGCGCTTCATGTCGGTCTGCACCGCGGCGAAGACGATCCCGCCGAGCGCGGAAACGAGGCCCAGCGCGAGCGCGGCCACCCCCCACCACCACTGGGGCTGGTCGATCAGGTCGAGCGTGACGCGCAGGATGCCGTAGACCGCGGTCTTCAGCATCACCGCGCTCAGCAGGGCGGACACCGGCGAGGGCGCTGCCGGATGCGCCTCGGGCAGCCAGACGTGCAGCGGCACGATGCCGGCCTTGGCGCCGAAGCCGAACAGCGCAAGCAGGAACGCGGCCGTCGCGTAGCCGGCGCTGGGCTGCATGGTGCGCATGTTCTCGAAGGTGTAGTCGCCGGTGCCTGCCTGCAGTGCGCCGAAGCACAGCAGGATGGCGATGGCGCCGATGTGCGCGATCAGCAGGTAGAGGTAGCCTGCGCGCCGGACTTCGGCGTGCCGGTGCTCGCTGGTGACCAGGAAGAACGAGGCGAGCGCCATCGATTCCCAGGCCACCATGAAGAAATAGGCGTCATCGGCCACCAGCACCAGCGCCATGCTGGCGAGGAACGCGTGGTAGTAGAGGCATTGCAGGCCGGGCGAGGTGCTTTCCCCCTCCCTCAGGTAGCCGCAGGCGAACGCCGACACGCCTGCCGCCACCGCGCCGAGCAGCAGCAGGAAGAACGCCGACAGCGCATCCATGCGCGCATGGAACGGCAGGTCCGGCAGCCCCAGCGGCAGCACCAGCGCCTGCGGCGCGGAAAAGATTCCGCCGAGCGCGTTCGTCGCGAGCGCGAGTCCGACCAGGGCGCCGGCCGGGAACAGTACGCGGGCGCTCAGCGCGAGGCTTTGCGGCCTGATCAATCCCGCCGCACCGATCGCGATCCAGGCGGCCGCCGCCGCCAGCGTCGTGTGCAGCGGGCCAGCTTCCACTAGGCCCACACGATGAGGGCCGCCACGATGAGTCCTGCGATGGCGCTCGCCGCCACGAAGGCGGTGTCGCGCCGGTTCCAGCTGCCGCCTGCCATGATCGTGGTCTGCAGCGTGAGCGGCATGGTGCTGGCCATCGGATCGATGACCTTGCCGGTATCGCTGAGCGCCACTAGGCGCTGGGTGGCCTCCAGCGAGTCGAAAGTGCGCGACACCCCGCGCGCCGGCGCGGCGTCCGGCGCCGTCGTCTCTTCCTCCGCCTTGCGCGAGCGCTCGACGGTCTGCGACAGGAGGGCGGTCTTCACTTCGGGCTCCACCACCGCAAGCGTGGGGCCCGGCGCAAGCGCGGCCAGCGGCAGCGGGATGGTGGCGCTGGTGTTCGTGCTGCTGCCGGCGCCGGCGCCGGGGGCGACGTAGGCCTGGTGCTCGCAGTCGCGCAGGCCGCGCGCGATCTCGGCGGCGCTCTGGAAGCGCTCCTCCAGCGCCTTGGCGATCATGCGCCCGACGATCATGTCGAGCGCCGAGGGCGCCGCCGGGTTGAGGGCGCTGGGCGCGGGCGGCACGAAGTTCACGATCTGGTACATCACCGCGTTCACGCTTTCGCCGGTGAAGGGCGCCGCGCCCGTTAGCATCTCGTACAGGATCACGCCCAGGGAGAAGACATCCGAGCGGTGGTCGGCGCGCTTGCCAATCACCTGTTCGGGCGACATGTACTTGGGTGAGCCCATCATCATGCCGGTCTGCGTCTGCACGTTGGACGAGCGCATGCGCGCGATGCCGAAGTCGGTGATCTTCACCGGCCCGCTCTCGGGCACCATGATGTTGGCCGGCTTGATGTCCCGGTGTACCACGCCGCGCTCGTGCGCGTAGGCCAGCCCCTCTGCCACCTGCGCGGCGATCGACAGCGCGCGCGCGACCGGCAGCGGGCGGCCCGGCAGGAGCAGCGTGCGCAGCTCGGGGCCTTCGATGTATTCCATCGCCATGTAGCAGACGTTCTCGGTCTTGCCGATGTCGTAGATAGTGACGATGTTGGGGTGGTTCAGCCCGCCGGCGGCGCGCGCCTCCTGGTAGAAGCGCTTCTCGTACATCTCGGCGCCATCCTTGTCCATCCCCATGTTGATGGTCTTGATGGCGACGGTGCGCTCGAGCATCGGGTCCTTCGCCTTGTAGACGATGCCCATCGCCCCGCGACCGATCTCGGCCACCAGTTCGAAGCGGCCGAGCTTTTGTTCTTCCATGGAGCGGGGCCGGCGCCGCCTAGCGGCTGGCCTTGGCCGAGCGGAACACTGGTCCCCAGGTCGGGTGTCCTGCCTCGGCCGGGGGGAGGTCGAGTTCGGGATCGATCGCCAGCGCCTTGCGGAACTCCTCGCGGCAGGCGGTGGTGCGGCCGGAAACGCAGTTGATGAACGCCAGGTGCTTGTGCGCATTCACGCGCTGGGGCCTAGCCAGGCCCTGGTCGACTGCCGCCTGCAGCTGCTTGGTCGCCTCGGCGTAGTTGCCGTCCTCGTACTGGCGCAGGCCGGCAGCCAGCGCCGGCTCACCCTTGCTCGCGCCGAACAGGCTCTTGAAATCCGTCTGCATGTTGCGTATCGGCTCGGTCTGGCAGCCGGCGAGCAGCAGTGCGGCAGCCGCTGCGACGAAACCCGCGTACTTCATGCTCCTTGCCCCCTGGAATTGCGTTGCCCGGTCCCTTGCGGTGGAAGATACCACCGCGAGGGCGGGTCAGCGAAACTGGTGGCGGAATCGCACCGCTTCGCCGGCGCGCACTTCGATGCGCTGGGCGAAGGTGGGAAAGGAGGTGTTGCGCACTTCGATGACGTGCGAGCCCGGGGGCAGTTCGATCGTGCGCAGCGGCGGGCTGACACCACGGCTCCTGCCATCCACGAACACTTCTCCCCAGGGCAGGACGGCGAGCTGGATGACACCGGCGCCGGCGGCAGCAGCGGCTGCCGCCACCGGGACGGGCGCCTCTGGCTTGGGCGCGGCAACCGGGAGGCGCGGCGCCTTGGCGGCGGGCCTTTTCCTGGGCAGCGGCGCAACTTCGGCTGTCGGACCTTCCGCCGGCTGTTCGGCCTTGGCGGCCGCGACGCCTTCCGCCTTCGGCGCCCTCTCCGCCGCCGGAGCCGGCTTCACGACGGGCCTGGCCACAACGGCAACGGTGGGGATCGGCAAGGCGGCCTGCGGCGGCTTCATTTGCGCGCGCACCGCGACCCCGCCGCCCACCAGCAGGGCGAAGGCGAGCGGCGCGCTGACCAGCGCCATGCGGTGCATGCCGAACGGGCGCGCGTCGGTGAACTCGCCGATGAAGCGCTTCCCCGCGTCGCGCGGCGCCACGCGCTGCGAACCGGTTTCCAGGACCCGGCGGGCGGCGTCCGTGCCGATCCCCACCGAATACACCTCGTGCTCGCGCACGTGCTTGTCGGTGCGCGCGCCGACGTAGCTGAACAGGCTGGCGTAGTCGAGCGACAGGCAGGAGACCACTTCGTAGAAGGAACGCGATACCAGGAGCTGGCCCGACTGCGCGAAGCTCATCACGCGCTGGGCGACGTTGATGCCGTCGCCGATGATGTTCATCTGACCGTTGATGTCCTTCACCACGCGCACCGGGCCCAGGTTGATGCCGATGCGGATGGCGATCGCGCCGGTGGCTTCGGCGCGGGCCGCCGCGCGCAGCGACATCGCCACGAACAGCGCATCCTCCGGGTCGCCGAGGAAGGTGATTGCCGCGCCGTCGCCCGTGTCCAGCACCACGCGGTCGCGCGCCACCACGTTCTCCAGCGCGGAGCTGAGCAGCTTGTTGAACGCCTGCTTGAGCAGCATCTGCTCGGACACGGACTTCATCGAATACTCGACGATGTCCAGGAACACGATGCTGCAAACCAGCGTGCGGCTTGGTTGTTCGATCATGCGTCGAGCGAGGGGCGGCGCTGGCGCCGCGGGGAGGACTATTTTACGCGCATGCCCGGTTTTGCCCCCGTGTCGGGCGAAATGAGAAATATTCCCGGTTCTTCGCCCGAAGCGGCGAGCACCATGCCTTCGGACACGCCGAATTTCATCGTGCGCGGGGCGAGGTTGGCGACCACCACGGCGAGCTTGCCTTCGAGGGCGGCGGGGTCGTAGGCTGACTTGATGCCGGCGAAAACGGTGCGCGTGCTGCCGCCGAGGTCGAGGGTGAGTTTGAGCAGCTTGTCGGCGCCTTCGACGAGCTCGGCTTTCGCGATCTTCGCCACGCGCAGGTCAAGTTTGTTGAAGTCCTCGATCGTGACAGTTTCTGACACGGATTTCTCCTTGGCGGCGTGCTGCTGCTGCTCGGCGTGGCGCTGCGGGGCGGTGGCCTGGGGGACTGAAGACACGTCGAACAGGTTGTCGAGCTGCTTTTCCTCGACGCGGGTCATCAAGTGGGAAAATTTGCCAATCTGATGACCTACGGGGAGATGATTCGAGACAGAGCCAAAATTAAGCGGTTTTTCCAGTTGAAGGAAGCGCTCCGCTTGTGCGGCAAGGTTTGGCAATACTGGCTTCAAGAATAGGGTCAGCAATCGAAACCACTCGATCGTCACCGAACAGACTCTATGGAGATGTTCGTTGTCATTGGGATGCCTTGGTGTTGCAAAATCTTTGGAGAGGCGCCAAGGCTCAAACTTGCTCCACCATTCATTTGTCTCATCCGCGAGCGACATGATTAGGCGAATCGCGGCCATTTCTCTTGGGGTCTCTGTCAGTGACCCACATTACCCTCCGAAAGCATCCTTTTGTATGGTAAAATGGTCAAATC
>JANMUO010000009.1:0-8586 GCA_031391655.1 Betaproteobacteria bacterium | reverse complement strand
AGTGGCACGCGAAGGCTGGAGCCGCTTCGCGGTTCCGGGTTCCCCTTACGTTTCCCCCGGAACGGTGGTTGTGGAGGGCGATGCCTCGACCGCCTCGTACTTCCTTGCCGCCGGCGCGATCGGCGCCAGGCCAGGTCCGTGATATGCAGCAGGCCGTCGATGCCGCCCAGGTCCACGAACGCGCCGTAGTCGGTGATGTTCTTGACGATGCCCTTGACGGTGGCGCCTTCCTGCAGGCTGGAGAGCAGCGCCTCGCGCTCGGCGCCGGCACTGGCTTCCAGCACCGCGCGGCGCGACACGACCACGTTGTTCCTCTTGCGGTCGAGCTTGATGACCTTGAACTCCATGGTCTTGCCTTCGTAGGGCGTGGTGTCCTTCACCGGGCGCAGGACCACCAGCGACCCCGGCAGGAAGGCACGGATGCCCTTGGTCATCACCGTCAGGCCGCCCTTCACCTTGCCGGTAATGACGCCTTCGATCTTCTCGCCCTTCTCCAGCGACTGCTCCAGCTCGATCCAGGCCGCCATGCGCTTGGCCTTGTCGCGCGACAGGCGCGTGGCGCCGTAGCCGTCCTCCAGCGCCTCGATGGAGACCGAAACGAAATCGCCAGGCTTGACCTCGACTTCGCCGACGTCGTTCTTGAACTCCTCGGCCGGGATGATCGATTCGGACTTCAGCCCGGCATTGACCACCACGTAATTCGGGTCGACGCTGATCACCTCGGCGGTGATCACTTCACCGACGCGCATCTCCTTGCGCGTGAGGCTTTCCTCGAACAGCGCGGCGAACGACTCGGCGGGGGGGGTGGAAACGGACTTCGAGACTGCGGGGGAAATGCTTGCCATGAAAAGGGAAAACCTCGTTCAGCCGCGCGCCCTTGCAGGCTGCCGCGGGTCAAGTTGCAAAAAGGGCGCCTGCCTCAAGCGGGTCGCCCACCCAGTTGCCTTTCCCGGTACCAACCGAGGATCTGGCTGACGGCTTCGTCAACCGACCTCTCCGAGGTGTCCAGCAGCAGCGCGTCAGGGGCCGGCGCCAATGGCGCCACTGCCCGGGCCGCATCGCGCGCGTCGCGCTGCTCCAAGTCGCGGGAAAGGGCGTGCAGATTAGCATCCATTCCTTTGTCTATCAACTGCTTATACCTGCGTTGGGCCCGTACCGCGGCACTCGCCGTCAGGAACACTTTGAGGCCGGCATCCGGGAATACGACGGTGCCCATGTCGCGGCCCTCGGCCACCAGACCCGGGGACTTCCTGAAGGCCCTCTGGCGCTGGAGCAGCGCGGTCCGGACCCCTGGCCGCTGGGCGACATCGGAGGCGCGGGCCGCAACCGCCTCGTCGCGCAATTTGTCCGTAACATCTTGTCCAGAAAGGAAAATCCTTCCACTTCGGAAACTGATGTCCATCGCCGCCGCGGTGTCTTCCGGTACCTGCGGGCCCGCGAGGGCGACCAGCCGGTACAGCGCTCCGCTCTCCAGGTAGTGAAAGCCCAGTTCCTGCGCCACGCGCAGTGCCACCGCGCCCTTGCCGGAGGCCGATGGCCCGTCGATGGCAATGACCGGGACGCTCATTGCGTGATGCCGGCGAACACCTGGAAGTAATCTGGGAAAGTCTTGCCGACGCACTCCGGGTCGTTGATGCGCATGCGCACGCCGCCCAGCGCGGCCAGCGAGAGGCTCATCGCCATGCGGTGGTCGTCGTAGGTATCGACGGCGATCCCGGGGTTCAGCTTGCGCGGCGTCACCTTGATGAAATCAGCGCCGGCGTCGACCAGCGCGCCGAGCTTGCCCAGTTCCGCAGCCATCGCAGCGATGCGATCGGTTTCCTTGACGCGCCAGCTGGCGATGTTGCGCACCGTGCAGGGACCGTCCGCGAATAGCGCCATCACGGCCGCGGTCATCGCGGCGTCGGGAATGTGGTTCAGGTCGAGGTCGAAAGCGCGCAGCGGCGCGCGGCCGCTGGCTTCGATCCAGTCCGCGCCCATCGCCACCCTGGCGCCCATCTTCTCCAGCACCTCGACGAAGCGCACGTCGCCCTGGATGCTGCCGCGTCCGACGCCCTCGACGCGCACCGGCCCGCCGCCAATCGCGCCCGCGGCGAGGAAATAAGAGGCCGTGGAAGCGTCGCCTTCCACGAACACCGTGCCCGGCGACGCGTATCCCGTCCCTGGCACCTGGAAGCGGCTCCAGCCGGTGCGCCGCACCTCTACGCCGAAGCGGCGCATCAGATTCAGCGTGATCTCGACGTAAGGTTTGGAAATCAAGTCGCCTTCGACCTCGATCGTGCCGCCGCCCGCGAGCGGCAGCGCCATCAGCAGCGAGCTCAGGTACTGCGAGGACACGTCGCCGCGCACTTTCACGGTCTGGCCTGCCGCGATGCTGCCGGGGTGGATCGCCAGCGGCGGATAGCCCTCCTCGCCCAAATAGTCGATGCGCGCGCCCATGCCGCGCAGCGCATCCACCAGGTCGCGGATCGGGCGCTCGTGCATGCGCGGCACGCCGGAGAGCCGGTACTCCCCGCCGCAGAACGCCAGCACCGCGGTGAGGGGACGGAACGCCGTGCCCGCATTGCCGAGGAACAGGTCCGCCTGCTTCGCGCGGATTGGCGTTCCCAGCTTGCCGAGCGCATCGCGCATCACGCGCGTGTCGTCCGCATCGAGCAGGCCGCTCACCTCGGTCTTGCCGTGCGCCAGCGCCGCCAGCAGCAGCACGCGGTTGGAGATGCTCTTCGAGCCAGGCAGCCGCACCGTGCCCGCGGCGCCGCGCAGCGGGCCGAGCTCGAGGAAACTCATTCGAACTCGCCGTTCAGCCAGCGCTCGCGCGCGGCGCGCGCCTCGGTGAACAGCTTCTCCAGCGCGGCCCCGTCGCCGCGCTCCAGCAGCGGGCGCAGGGCGCGTAGTTTGTCGGCATAGCGGTCCAGCTCGGCAAGCAGCGGGCCGCGGTTTGCGACGCAGATGTCGCGCCACATCTCCGGGTGGCTGGAGGCAATGCGCGTGAAGTCGCGAAAGCCGCCCGCCGCGTAGCCGAACAACTGCGCGGAGTCGCCGCGCCCGGCGAATTCGTGCACCAGCGCGTAGGCGAGCAGGTGCGGCAGATGGCTCACCGCCGCGAACACTGCGTCGTGCTCCTCGGCGCTCATGCGGCTGACGCGCGCGCCGCAAGCGAGCCATGCCTCTTCCACCGCCTGCACGCTGGCCGCCGGGTTCTCCGACAGAGGCGCGAGTACGACGCGCCTGCCCTTGAACAGGTCCGCGGTGGCCGCTGCCGCGCCGCTCTTCTCCGCGCCGGCGATGGGATGCGCCGGCACGAACTGGGAAATCTTCGCGCCCAGCGCCGCGCGCGCTGCCGCCACCACATCGCGCTTGGTGCTGCCCGCGTCCGTGACGATCGCCGAGGGCTTGAGCTGAGGGGCGATCGACGCGAAAACCTTCGGAAACTGCGCGACCGGCGTCGCCACGAGAACCAGGTCGGCATCAGACGCGTTGGCCGCGATGGAGTCGATGATGCCCTTGTCTTTCGCCAGTTGCAGGTTGGCCGCGCTGCGACCGATGCCCACGACGTGGCCGCAAAGCCCGGCCGCCTTGAGGCCGAGCGCGAACGAGCCGCCGATCAGCCCGACGCCCACGATCGCAACGCGCTCGAAGCGCTTGGCGGCTCCCAGTTCGAGCCGCGTCATTCCTTCAGGCTGGCCGCGAGCGCGGACAGGAACTTGTCGTTTTCCGCCGCGGTGCCGACAGTGACGCGCAGGTGCTCGGGCAGCTGGTAGCCGCCGCCGACCGGGCGCACGATGACGCCGCGCTTGAGCAAGCGCTTGTAGACCTCCTGCGCCTTGCCCACGCGGATGGTGAGGAAGTTGCCCGACGATGGGATGTACTCCAGCCCGGCCTTCTGCGCGCCCTCGCGCAGCTGGCGCAGGCCCTGCAGGTTCTCGGCGAAGCTCCGGGCGACAAACTCCATGTCTTCCAGCGCCGCGGTCGCCGCGGCGAGCGCCACGTTGTTGACGTTGAAGGGCTGGCGCACGCGGTTCATCACGTCGGCCACCGACGGATGCGCCAGCGCGTAGCCCACGCGCAGCCCCGCCAGGCCGTAGGCCTTGGAGAACGTGCGCGTGAGGATCAGGTTGGGGTGGCGCTTGAGCCACTTGACAGTGTCCGCGCGCAGCTCGGCGGGCATGTACTCGTTGTAGGCCTCGTCGATCACCACGATGACGCGCTCGGGGATGCGCCGCACGAACGCCTCCAGCGCCTCTGGCGTGGCGAGCGTGCCGGTCGGGTTGTTCGGGTTCGCGGCCCACACGACGCAGGTTTCCTCGTCCACCGCCCGCGCCATGGCCTCCAGGTCGTGGGCGTAGTTCTTCGCCGGCACCGCGATGGCGCGCGCGCCGCGCGCCTGCGTCGCCAGCGGGTAGACGGCAAAGGCATGCTGCGAGAACACCGCCGCGCGGCCCGGCCCGAGGAAGGCGAGCGCCACCAGCTCCAGCACGTCGTTGGAGCCGTTGCCCAGCACGATCTGCGCGGCGTCCACGCCGTAGCGGCGCGACAACGCGTCCTTCAGCTCGAAGCCGTTGCCGTCCGGATAGCGCGACAGGTCGCCCAGCGTGCGCTCGATCGCCGCGCGCGTGCGCGGGCCGATGCCGCGCGGATTTTCGTTCGAAGCGAGCTTGACGATGTCCTTCTCGGCGAGACCCATCTCGCGCGCCAGCTCGGAGATCGGCTTGCCGGGCTGGTAGGGCGCGATCGAGCGCACGTAGGAAGGGGAGATTTCGCAGGGATCCATGTTCATGGCGGCATGCGCCTCTCAGGCAACTGCGGAGGGATAGGAGCCGAGCACCTTGAGGAACGGGGCCTTCTGGCGCAGCTCGGCGAGCGCCGCGGCGACGCGCTCGTCGTTCTGGTGGCCCTCGAGGTCGATGAAGAAGACGTACTCCCAAAGCGCGCTGCGCTCTGCGCGCGAGGGGCGGGACTCGATGCGCGTCATGCTCACGCCCTTCTGCGCCAGCGGGCTGAGCAGCGAGTGCACCGCGCCGGGCTTGTTCTCGGCGGACATCACCAGCGAAGTGCGGTCGCGGCCGGTGGGCGCGGCGTCGAGGTTGCCCAGCACGAGGAAGCGCGTGGTGTTGTTCGGGTCGTCCTCGATCGAGCGCGCCAGGAGTTCCAGTTTGTAGCGCGCGGCGGCCGCCTCGCCCGCGATCGCCGCGGCGCCCTGCTCTTCGCCCGCGCGCCTGGCGGCTTCGGCGTTGGAAGCGACCGGCACTCGCTCGGCGCCCGGCAGGTTCTGGTTGAGCCAGCCGTTGCACTGCGCCAGCGACTGGGCGTGCGAATACACGCGCTTGACTGCACGCAGGTCGCCCCCGCGCGCCATCAGGTTCTGCTGGATGCGCAACTCGATCTCGCCGCAGATCCTGAGCGGCGTGAGGAGCAGGAGGTCGAGCGTGCGGCCGATCGCGCCCTCGGTGGAATTCTCCGCCGGCACCACGGCGAACTGCGCCGCGTTCGATTCGCAGCGCCGGAACACCTCGTCGATGGTCGCCGCCGCGCCGGCTTCGACCCCACCGCCGAAGTGCTTGCGCACCGCCTGCTCGCTGAAGGTGCCCTCCGGCCCGAGGTAGGCGACGCGCAGCTCCTCCTCCAGGCCACGGCAGGCGGAAATGATCTCGCGGAACACCCGCGTGGCGGCCTCCGCCGGCAGCGGATCACCCGCCATTTGCGCGACTCGGCGCAGGATCTGCGATTCGCGCTCCGGGCGGTAGACGGCCGCGCCGCCCTTCAGCGCCCCAATGCGCCGCGCGAGGCCGGCGCGGCGCTGCAGGCGCTCGAGCAGCTCGTCGTCCAGGCGGTCGATCTCGCCCCGCAGCTTGTCGATGTCGTCGCTCATGGCTCTGCAGGAAGATATCTGACCGCGAGCACGCCGTCGATGCCATCGAGCTCCGCGAGCGCGGCCGCCGGTACCGGGCTGTCCACGTCCACCAGCGTATAGGCCATGTCGCCGCGGGACTTGTTCAGCATGTTGTGGATGTTGATGCCGCGGCCGCCCATGGCCTGCGAGATGCGCGCCAGCATGCTGGGGACATTGGCGTTGGCGATGGCCAGGCGATAGGGCGACTCCCGCGTCATCACCGCCTCGGGGAAATTGACCGCGTTCCTGACGTTGCCGTGCTCCAGGTAGTCGCACACCTGGTCCACCACCATCACCGCGGAGTTTTCCTCCGCCTCGCGCGTCGAGGCGCCCAGGTGCGGCAGTGCCACCACGCCCGGCTCGCCGAGGAGCCCCGCGGAGGGGAAATCGGTGACGTAGCTGCGCAGGCGGTGCGCGCGCAGGCTTTTCAGCACCGCGGCCTCGTCCACCACGCCTTCGCGCGAGAAATTGAGCAGGATCGCCCCGGGGCGCAGGTGCTCGATGTTCTTCGCGCTCACCAGGTGCCGCGTCCTGTCCACCAACGGCACGTGCAGCGTGACGAAGTGGCTGGCCTTGAGCAGCTCGTCGACCGAATTGGCGCGCCGGACCTGCGAGGGCAGGCTCCAGGCGGCGTCCACCGTGATCTCCGGGTCGTAGCCGATCACCTGCATGCCCAGGCGGATGGCCGCGTCGGCCACCAGGCTGCCGATCTTGCCCAGGCCGATGACGCCCAGGCTGTGCCCGGGCAGCTCGATGCCGGCGAAGGGTTTCTTGCCGTCCTCCACGCGCTTGTCCAGGTCGCCGCCCTCGCGCCCGAGGCCCTGCACGAAATCGAGCGCCGGCGCCAGGTTGCGCGCCGCGATCAGCAGTCCGGCCAGCACCAGCTCCTTCACCGCGTTGGCGTTGGCGCCGGGCGCGTTGAACACCGGCACGCCGCGCGCGGAGAGCGCCGCCACCGGGATGTTGTTGGTGCCGGCGCCGGCGCGCCCCACCGCCTTCAAGTTGGCGCCAAAGTCCATCTTGTGCAGGTCCTGCGAGCGCACCAGCACCACGTCGGGCGCCCTGGCCTCCTTCACCACCGCGTAGCGTTCCGCCGGAAAGCGCCGCAGTCCGGCCTGCGCGAGCTGGTTGATCACCAGCACCTCGAACTTCCTGCCGGCCTTAGCCATGCCGCGCCGCGAATTCCTTCATGTAGGCCGCCAGGGCCTGCACGCCCTCCAGCGGCATGGCGTTGTAGATCGAGGCGCGCATGCCGCCGACCGAGCGATGGCCCTTCAACTGCACCATGTCGCGCTCCTCCGCGCCCTTGAGGAACGGCGCGTCGAGCCGCTCGTCGGGCAGGCGGAATGGCACGTTCATGCGCGAGCGGTCCTCCTTCGCCACCGGATTGCGATAGAAGCCCGCGTCGATGGTGTCGTAGAGCAGCTGCGCCTTGCGCAGGTTGCGGCGCTCGATCTCCGCGACGCCACCCAATGCTTTGAGCCACTTGAACACCAGGCCAGCAACGTAGATCGGGTAGGTCGCCGGCGTGTTGAGCATCGAATCGGAATCCGCCTGCAACTTGTAGTCCATCACCGTTGGCGTGCCCTTGGCGGCGGCCCCGATCAGGTCCTCGCGCACGATGACCACCGTCACGCCGGCAGGGCCGAGGTTCTTCTGCGCGCCGGCGTAGATCAGGCCGAATTTCGACACCTCCAGCGGTCGCGACAGAAGGTGGGAGGAGGCATCGGCCACCAGCGGCACCGCGCCTGTTTCCGGAATCCAGTGGAACTCCACTCCGCCGATGGTCTCGTTGGAGCAGTAGTGCACGTAAGCCGCCTCGGCGCGCACTTTCCAGTCGCGCGGCGCGTAAGTGAAGTCGCGGTCTTCCGAACTCGCCACGACCTTCGCGTCGCAGTAGGCCTTCGCTTCCTTCGCCGCCTTCTTCGACCACTCGCCCGTGATCACGTAGTCGGCGCCGGACTTGCCGCGCAGCAGGTTCATCGGCACCTGTGCGAACTGCAGTGTGGCGCCACCCTGCAGGAACAGCACCTTGTAGTGCGCGGGAATGGCGAGCAGCTCGCGCAGGTCGCGCTCGGCATCGGCGGCGATGCCCGTGAATTCCTTGCCGCGATGGCTCATCTCCATCACGCCCATGCCCGAGCCGTGCCAGTCGAGCATCTCGTCACCCGCGCGCGACAGCACCTCGGCCGGCAGCATCGCGGGGCCGGAGCTGAAATTGTGGATGCGCGACATCAATGAACGGTGGGCGGCGGCTCGCCGGTCTCGGGTGCCGGCGACTCGCCGTCGCCGCCATTGCCGTTGCCGCCGCCGCTATCGTTGCCGCCGTTGCCTTCGACTTCCGCGTGCTCCTCGATACGCTCGACGCCGGCCAGCTTCTCGCCCTCGCCCAGCGCGATCAGCGTCACGCCCTGGGTCGAGCGCCCCTGCTCGCGGATCTGCGCCACCTCGGTGCGGATCAGCACGCCACCGGTGGAAATCAGCATCACCTCGTCGCTGTCCACCACCAGCACCGCGCCGACCAGGCTGCCATTGCGCTCGGAAGCCTGGATCGCGATCATCCCCTGGCCGCCGCGGCCGTGCTTGGTGTACTCGGCGATCGGCGTGCGCTTGCCGTAGCCGTTCTCGGTGGCAGTGAGCACCGTGCGGCTCTCGTCCTTGGCCACCAGCATGGCGACCACGCGCTGGCTGCGGTC
>JANMUO010000414.1:0-20933 GCA_031391655.1 Betaproteobacteria bacterium | reverse complement strand
GAGGCCATGACCATGGCCGACCAGGTGGTGCTGCTGCGCGACGGGCGCATCGAGCAGGACGGCGCCCCGGAGCAACTCTACAACTTCCCTGCCACGGTATTCACCGCGCGCTTCGTCGGCACGCCGCCGATGAACGTGGTGTCGCTGCCGGCGTTCGCCGGGCCGGGCCGCCTCCTCGGCGTGCGCCCTGAGGACATCCGCATCGGTGCCGAGGGGCTCGCAGCGACGGTGGAGGGCGTCGAGTATCTGGGCGCGGACTCGATCGTCGCCTGCCGCGCCGGCAGCGAAGCCCTCACAGTGCGCCTGCCGCGCGCCGCGCATTTCTCCGCCGGCGCGGCGGTGAAACTTTCCTGGAACACCGACGCGGCACACTATTTCGACGCCGCGACCGGCCGTCGCTGCGCGTGAGCCCAATTTCAACGGAGGAACCATGCTGAAAAACATCGTCCTTGCCATCCTTGCCGCCGCCTTGCTCGCCGCCGCGCCGGCCCGGGCGCAGACTGAGATCTCGTTCTACTACCCGGTCGCCGTGGGCGGGCCGATCACCAAGATCATCGACGGCTACGCCGCGGAATTCGAGAAGGAGAACCCGGGCGTTAAGGTGAAGCCCATCTATTCCGGCTCCTACCAGGAGTCGATCGTCAAGGCGCTGACCGCCAACAAGGCCGGCGAGCCGCCGGTGATCTCGGTGCTGCTCTCGACCGACATGTACACGCTGATCGACGAGGACGCGATCACGCCCTGGGACGACATGATCCGCAGCGACGCCGACCGCGCCTGGCACAAGTCCTTCTTCCCCGGCTTCATGGAGAACAGCCAGACCGACGGCAAGACCTGGGGCATCCCGTTCCAGCGCTCGACCGTCGTGCTGTACTGGAACAAGGAGCTGTTCAGGGAAGCCGGCCTCGACCCGAACAAGGCGCCCGCCTCCTGGGCGGAAATGCTGGACTACGCGAAAAAGCTGACGAAGAAGGATGCCGCCGGCAACGTCGCGCAATGGGGCGTGCAGGTACCCTCCTCGGGCTTCCCCTACTGGCTGTTCCAGGGTTTCACCACGCAGAACAACGTCCTGCTGATGAACAAGGAAGGCACGCAGACCTACTACGACAGCCCGGCGGTGATCGAGGCGCTGCAGTTCTGGGTCGACCTGTCGAGGAAGCACGGCGTGATGAAGCCCGGCATCATCGAGTGGGGCACCACGCCGAAGGACTTCTTCGAGCGCAAGACGGCGATGATGTGGACCACCACCGGCAATCTGACCAACGTGCGCACCAACGCCAAGTTCGACTTCGGCGTCGCGATGCTGCCCGCCGGGAAGCGCCGCGGCACGCCCACCGGCGGCGGCAACTTCTACCTGTTCAAGAAATCCACGCCGCAGCAGCGCGAGGCGGCCCTGCGCTTCGTGCGCTGGATCACCTCGCCCGAGCGCGCGGCGCAATGGGGCATCGACACCGGCTACGTCGCGGTGCGCGCCGACGCCTGGGACACGCCGGTGATGAAGAAGTACGTCGAGGGTTTCCCGCCGGCGGCGGTGGCGCGGGACCAGCTGCAGTACGCAGTCGCGGAGCTCTCCACGCACGAGAACCAGCGCGTCACCAAGGCGCTGAACGACGGCCTGCAGGCGGCGCTCACGGGCGCGAAGCCCGCCGATCAGGCGATGAAGGACGCGCAGCGCGAGGCCGAGCGCATCCTCAAGCCGTACCGCAAGTAGCCGCGGCCGCATGAAGCGCACGGCGCAGGTCCACGGCTGGCTGCTGCTCCTGCCGGCCGCGGTCCTGCTCGCCGCGTTCACGCACTACCCCGCGCTCGCCACGTTGTGGGGAAGCTTCTTTTCCACGCCCAAGCCCAACCGGCCGGGCGTGTTCGCCGGCCTCGACCAGTATCGGGCGATGATCGAGGATCCGGTGTTCTGGCAGTCGCTCCAGAACAACCTCTGGTTCGCGCTTGGCACCATCCCGGCCTCGATCGGCCTCGCCTTGCTGATGGCCGTGTGGGTGAACGGGAAGCTCCACGGCCGCGCCTTCCTGCGGCTCGCCTACTTCACGCCCACGGTGCTGCCGATGATCGCGGTGGCGAACATCTGGCTCTTCTTCTACACGCCGCAATACGGCCTGCTCGAGCAGCTGACCGCGCTGGTGGGAATCCCCAACCACAACTGGCTCGGCAGCCAGTCCACCGCGCTCGCCTGCCTGATCGTGGTGGCGGTGTGGAAGGAAGCCGGGTTCTTCATGATCTTCTACCTGGCCGCGCTGCAGGCGATCCCGCCCAATCTGTACGAGGCGGCGTCGCTGGAGGGCGCCGGCCGCTGGACCGTGTTCCGCCGCATCACCTTCCCGCTGCTCATGCCGACCACGCTCTTCGTGCTGGTGAACGCAGTGATCAATTCCTTCCGCCTGGTGGACCACATCGTGGTGATGACGCGCGGCGGGCCGGACAACGCCACGTCGCTGCTGCTCTACTACATCTACGAGGTGGGCTTCAAGTTCTGGGACCTGGCCTACGCCTCGGCGCTTACCATGGTGCTGCTCGCGATCCTCGGCGCCGCGGCCCTCCTGCAGTTCGGCGTGCTCGAGAAGCGCATCCACTACCGATGACCCGGGCCCTCGAGACCGCCGCCGCCTGGCTGCTCGCAATTCTGTGGATCCTGCCGCTCGCCTACGCGCTGTGGACCGCCTTCCACCCGGCCGAGTTCTCGGCGCGCTTCGTGCTCGATGCGCCGCTCACGCTGGAGAATTTCCGCAAAGCCTGGGACGCGGCGCCCTTCGGGCGCTACCTCGTCAACACGGTGGCGCTGGTGACGCTGACGCTCGCGGCGCAGCTCGTGCTCTGCACGCTCGCGGCCTACGCCTTCGCGCGCTACGAGTTCCCCGGTCGCGACATCGCCTTCGCCCTCGTGCTGGTGCAACTGATGGTGATGCCGGACGTGCTGATCGTGGAGAACTACCGCAGCATGTCGCGCCTGGGAATCCTCGATTCGACGCTCGCCATCTCCCTGCCCTACATGGCTTCGGCCTTCGGCGTGTTCCTCATGCGCCAGACCTTCAAGACCATCCCGAAGGAGCTGGACGACGCGGCGCGTGTCGAGGGCGCGGGCTCGCTGCAGATCCTGTGGCGCGTCTACGTGCCGCTCGCGAAACCGGTGTACATTGCCTACGGCCTCGTCTCGGTGAGCTACCACTGGAACAACTTCCTCTGGCCGATCATCGTCACCAACACCGTGAATTCGCGCCCGCTGACCGTCGGCCTGCAGGTCTTTTCCTCGACCGACCAGGGCATCGACTGGTCCATCATCTGCGCCGCCACGCTGATGACGAGCGGCCCACTGCTCGTCGCGTTCCTGCTCTTCCAGCGCCAGTTCGTGCAGTCCTTCATGCGCGCGGGCATCCGCTGATGCACTTCCTTCAATGGAACATCCAGTGGTGCCGCGGCATCGACGGCCGCGTGGACCCGGCACGCATCGCCCGCGTGGCGCGTGAACTATGCGATCCCGATGTCTGCTGCTTCCAGGAAGTGGCGGCAAACTTTCCCGCGCTCGCGGGCAGCACGGGTGAAGACCAGCCGGCCGCGCTCGCCGCCGCGTTTTCCGGCTACAGCCTGCATTTCGCCTGGGGGGTGGATACGGCGGACGCCGCCGGGCGCCGAAGGCGTTTCGGCAACCTGATCCTCTCGCGGCTGCCCGTGCGGCAGGTGCTGCGCCATTCGCTGCCCTGGCCCGCGCACGACGACGTGCCGAGCATGCCGCGCATGGCGATCGAGGCGGTGGTCGAAGCACCGTGGGGACCGCTGCGCGTCACCACGACGCACCTCGAGTTCTACTCGGATCGGCAGCGCGCGGCGCAAGTGGAGCGGCTGCTTGAACTGGATGGCGAAGCCGTCGCGCAGTCTCGCGCGCGGCACTCGCCGCAGTACGCTTCGGGCCCGTTCCAGCCGCTGCCGCGGCCCGCGCCGGGCATCCTGGCCGGGGACTTCAACATGCGGCCGGAAGATCCGCTGGTCGCGCGCCTGGGCGGCGCGCTGGTGGACGCCTGGCGCCACGCCCATCTCGGCAAGCCGCACCCGCCGACTTTCTGCCTGCACGGGAAGGAACACGGCGGGGAGCCCTACTGCTGCGACTACGTCTTTGTCACGCCCGACCTCGCGCCGCGCGTGCGCTCGGTGCGCGTCGACGCCGAGACACAGGCATCGGACCATCAACCGATCATTGTCGAAATAGAAAAATAGGGACAGACCCTAATATTCACGATGTGAAAATTAGGGTCTGTCCCTATTTTTACGCTTTGATTCTTCCTTCGATCACCGAGCGCAGGGCTTCGACGCGCGCGCGGTTGACGCCGAAGTCCCTGCGGCCGAGGCGCGAAGCGGAGCGCACGTGCAGGTGGCCCGCCTTTTCGTCGTAGGTGAACTCCACGTCGTCGACGAAACCCAGGAGCCTGGACTTGAACTCGGCGTAGAGGTAATTGCCTTCATGGCGGACGACGAGCGCGCGTTCCATGGCTTCCACCGCCTTGCGCGCGGCGCCAATGGCGTCGGGCGCGTTGCCTTTGAACTTGATCGGCGCGATGTAATGCTCGGCGTCCGCCGGGTCGGCCTGGCTCGACACGCAGTTGGGCGTGCTCTTCGCGCGCGCGAGGCGACCGTCCTTCACGCCGAGGTACTCAGGGCGCTTGCCGGCGAACATGGTGTCCCCCTTTGCGGTGGCGAGGTGCAGCGCTGCGCCGGCGGCTGCGCCGAAAACGATCAGCACAAGCGCGACGAGCGAGCGGCGCAGCATCGATGGCAAATGCTACCATCGGCGCGACATCCGCCCAGGGGGTGAACGGCATGGAAATCTCCGCGCAACAGCTCGCAGAACTGCTCGTCGGCATCGCCCGCGCACAGGCCGCGGTCATCTCGGGCATCGACAATGCGATGGCAGGCATCAAGACGCAGAACATCGTGCCGATGCTGCAGAACGCGGCGCACCTGCGCGACCATCCCGAACCGACGCTGGTCGACTTGCCGGTGCGCGTTCTGCTGACCAGCCAGGGCCGTGTGCCGCCGGACCCGGCGACGATCGCGAAAGACCTCGAGCGGCTGCTCGCACCGAAGGCCTAGAAGTCCTTCGGCTCCGGCGGGAAGTTGGGCTTCCTCTTCTCGCGGTGCGAGGCGATGCCCTCGCGCACTTCCGGGCCGGTAAAGCCCAGCATCTCCAGCGCGAGCGAATTGTCGAACGACGGCCCCGCCATGCGCAGCCAGTTGTTCAAGCTCGACTTGGTCCAGCGCAGCGCGGTCTGCGCGCCCGCGGCGAGCTTCCTCGCCACTTCCAGCGCCTTCGCCTGCAGCTCCGCTTCCTCGCAGCACAGCGACACGAGGCCGATCCTTTCGGCTTCCTCGCCAGACACCTGCTCGCAGGTCAGCAGGTAGTACTTCGCCTTCGCCATGCCGCACAGGAGCGGCCAGACGATCGCCGCGTGGTCGCCCGCCGCGACGCCAAGGCGCGTGTGGCCGTCGATGATGCGCGCGTTCTTCGCCGCGATCGAGATGTCGGCGAGCAGGCCGGCAACCAGGCCGGCGCCCACGGCAGGACCGTGCATCGCCGAGACCACGATCTTGGAGCAATTGATGAGGTTGTAGACGAGGTCGCGCGCCTCGCGCCAGACGCGCGCGCGGGTCTCGAAATCGTTGGCGATGTCTTCCACCAGGGACAGGTCGCCGCCGGCGGAAAAACCCTTGCCCGCGCCGCGGATGATGGCCACCCGCACCTCCGGGTCGCGGTCCACGTCGCGCCAGATCTCGGCCAGCTCGGCGTGCATGCGGTGCCCGGCGGTGGAGAGCTTGGCGCCCTCCTTGCCCATCACGATCTCGAGGATGCCGGGCTCGATGAGCCGGATATTCAGGTCCTGGTACTTAGAGTAGTCCATCGCTCCATTCTACAATTGGGGCATGCGCACGCCTGACGCGCGTTTCGCTTCGCTGCCCGGCTTTGCCTGGCCGCCGCGCTACCTGGAGTGGCAGGGCCTGCGCGCGCACTACGTGGACCAGGGCGCGGGGGAGCAAACCTACCTTTGCCTGCACGGCGAACCGACCTGGAGCTATCTCTACCGGCGCATGATCCCGCCGATCCTCGCCTCGGGCGCGCGCGTGGTCGCGCCGGACTTCATCGGCTTTGGGCGCTCCGACAAGCCCGTCGAGGAGTCCTTCTACACCTTCGACATGCACCGCAATTTCCTGCTCGAGTTCATCGAGCGGCTGGACCTGTCGCGCATCACTCTGGTGGTGCAGGATTGGGGCGGGCTGCTGGGGCTCACGCTGCCGATGGAAATGCCAGAGCGCTTTGAAAGGCTGCTGGTGATGAACACCGCGCTCGGCACCGGCGATGCGCCGCTGTCGGAGGGCTTCGTCGCCTGGCGCGCTTACGTCAACAAGACGCCCGACCTGCCCTGCGGCAAGCTCATGCAGCGTTCCTGCAAGCACCTCACCGACGCCGAGGCCGCTGCCTACGAGGCGCCGTATCCGGATACCGCGTCGAAAGCCGGCGCACGCGTCTTCCCGAACCTGGTTCCCGATCGGCCGGATGCGCCAGGTGCCGCGACCTCACGCAAAGCACGCGACTGGTGGATGAATTCCTGGAAAGGCGAGTCCTTCATGGCCATCGGCGCGAAGGACCCGGTGCTAGGCCCGCCGGTGATGAATGCCTTGCGCAAAATGATCCGCAACTGCCCTGAACCCTACGTGCACGCCGAAGGCGGGCATTTCCTGCAGGAATGGGGCGCAGATGTCGCCCGGGAGGCTTTGCAACGATGGAAGTGACTTATTCCGATCTCGCCGCCGCGCACGCGCGCATCCGGGCGGTGGCGAAACGCACCCCGGTGCTCACCTCGAGCACCATCGACGCGCTCACCGGCGCCAAGGTGTTTTTCAAGTGCGAGAACTTCCAGCGCATGGGCGCGTTCAAGATCCGCGGCGCGTACAACGCGCTGTCGCAACTCTCTCCCGAGCAGAAGAGGAAAGGCGTGGTCGCCTTCTCCTCCGGCAACCACGCGCAGGCGGTGGCGCTGTCCGGGAAATTGCTCGGGGTTCCCGCCACCATCGTCATGCCGACCGATGCGCCGCCGGTAAAGCTTGCGGCCACGCGCGGCTACGGCGCGGAGGTTGTTTCCTACGACGCGAGCAACGAGGACAGGCAGAAGATCGCGGAGAAACTCGCTTCCGAGCGAGGCTTGACCCTCATTCCGCCGTTCGACCATCCGCACATCCTGGCGGGACAGGGAACCGCGGCGAAGGAGTTGTTCGAGGACGCGGGCGCGTTCGACATCCTGATGGTGCCTTGCGGCGGCGGCGGATTGCTCTCCGGCTGCTCGATCGCGGCGAAGCACCTGTCGCCCAAGTGCCGCGTGATCGGCGTGGAGCCCGCGGCGGGGGACGATGGCCTGCGCGCTTTCCGCTCGGGGAAACTGGAGACCATCAAGCTGCCCGACACCATCGCCGACGGCGCGCGCACCACGTCGTTGGGGAAGATCACCTTCGCGATCATCCAGAAGAACGTGGACGATTTCCTCACGGTGACCGACGACGAACTTCTTCAGTCGATGTTCTTCCTGTGGGAGCGGATGAAGATGCTGGTCGAGCCGACGGGCGCGCTTGCGGCCTGCGCGTTGTTGCAAGGAAAGATCGATGCGAAGGGAAAGAAAGTCGGGGTGGTGATCTCGGGCGGGAACGTGGACCTCGCCTGGGCCGCGCGGCAACTGGCGCGTTAGGTCTGGGCCGCGCCGTAAAACGCATACCTCTTCCCCTTCACCGCCTTTGACGCATACATCGCCTTGTCCGCGAGCGCGATCAGTTCCTCCCCGCTCTCCCCATCATCCGGAAACACGCTGATCCCGATCGAGCACGACACGTTCTCCACCCCGCCCTCGATCGACAGCGGCACGCTGATCATGTCGGCCACCTTCTCCGCCACCATGCCCGCATCCTCCCCGCGGTCCAGCTCCCCCGCCAGGATCACGAACTCATCCCCGCCGTAGCGCGCCACCGTATCCGAACCCCGCACGCTGGTTCGCAGCCGCGCCGCCAGCTGCACCAGCGCCTGGTCCCCCGCCGGATGGCCGCGCGTGTCGTTGATGTGCTTGAAATCGTCCAGGTCCACCATCATCACCGCCACCTTCTTGCGGTTGCGCTTGGCGAGTTCCATGGCCAGCGCGAGGCGTTGCTGCATCGACGTGCGGTTGGGCAGCCCCGTCAGCGCATCGTGCTGGGCCATGAAGCGCAGGTGCTGCTCCTGCTTCTGCAGCTGGTCCATCAGGAGCTCGCGCTCCTTCGCCTCGCCGCGCAGCCGCTCGTTGGCCTTGTTCAGTTCCGCGGTGCGCACCGCGATGCGCGTCGCCAGCTCCTTCTCGTTCTCGCGCGTGGCCTCGAGCAGCAGCAGCTGCGCTTCCACCGTCTCGGCGTGCGCCGTCGCGCGCTCGCGCCGCAGCAGGTTGATGCGGTCCCCGAGCGCGAAGGACAGCAGCAGCACGTCGAGGGCAAAACCGAAATGCAGGCCGTACAGGGTGACCACGTTGGTCGGCACCAGCGCGAAGTTGCGCAGCACGCCGATCAGGATGAATACCAGCAGCGCCGCCCAGGCAAGGAGGAAGAACCGCGCCGGACGGTAGCCGTCGAGCAGCGCGCGCACTGCGACATAGACCGACAGCGCCGCCATGCCAGCGGCGAGCACCGACACCGTGCGCAGCACCGTGCCGTAGCTGAACGGCCAGCCGATGGCGGAGCCAGCGGCGAGCACGCCGGCGACGCCGATCACGGCCAGGATCACCTTGTCGGCGCGCGGCGCGATGCGCCGCACGTCGAGGAACGAGCGCGCGAACTGCGCGCCCAGGGCGAGCGTGGTGCAAAGCGCCGTGGCGCTCGCGTGGTTCGCCCACCAGGGGCTCTCCGGCCACAGGTACTGGTAGGCAAAGCCGTCGTAACCGAACAGGAACATCCCGAAGGCGGCCGCATAGCCGACGTAGATGAGGTAAGTGCCGTCGCGCACCGCGACGAACAGCATGAGGTTGTAGAGCGCCAGCGCCACCACCAGCCCGTAGAACAGGCCCAGCACCAGCTGCACGTCGCGGTCGCGGTCGGCAAACGGCCCCGGGCGCCAGAGCACGAGCGGCACGGTGAGCACACTGAGCGATTCGAACTTCATGTAGTAGGTGTGCGGCCCCGGCTGCGGCGGCACGCTGAAGCGGTACACGTGGTTGCGGTGCTTTACTTCGCGCGCATCCCAGCGAAACTCGTCCCCGGCCACGCGCATCCAGTAGCGCGGCGCGTCGCCGGGCTGTGGCTCCGGCAGGAAGAATTCGACGCGGTCGATGCTGGGGAAGGCGATCTCCAGCAGCAGCTCGTCCCCCGCCGGGGCGCCTCCGGGCAGACTGAAGCGCAGCCACCAGGCCGAATGCGTGTAGCCGAAATTGAGCGCCTCGGACACCGAGGGGACAAAGCGGCCCGCGAACTCCGGCTTGAGCACATCCTCCAGCCGCAGTTTGCGGCTTGGATCCTCCAGCACGTCGACATGGGCGCCCAGCGCGACGCGCCCTTCCGCGCCGGGCAGAGGCGCGGGCTCATGCGCGAGCGCCGCGGACGCGAGGATAAGGATGGCGAGGAAGGTGGCGAGGCGCGGCATGACGCTGCGAATGATAGTCTGGCGCGGGCCTTGCGTTAAGATGCGCGCCTTGATGCGCGCCATCCAGATCGAGAAGCCCGGCGGACCCGAGGTGCTGCAGCCGGCCGAGCGCCCGCGCCCGGAACCCAAGCCGCACGAGATCCTCGTCAAGGTCGCCGCTGCGGGCGTAAACCGCCCCGACGTGCTGCAGCGCATGGGCTTGTATGCCGTGCCCCCCGACGCTTCCGACCTCCCCGGTCTGGAGATTGCCGGAGAGGTGGTGGCCTGCGGCAGCGCGGTGACGCGCTGGAAGGCGGGCGACAAGGTCTGCGCGCTGACCCATGGCGGCGGCTATGCGGAGTACTGCGTGACCCCCGAAGTGCAGGCGCTGCCGGTGCCCAGGGGCCTGTCGATGGCCGAAGCGGCCTCGCTGCCCGAGACTTTCTTCACCGTCTGGTCGAACGTCTTCGATCGCGGCCGGCTCGCGCCCGGGGAGACCCTGCTCGTGCAGGGCGGCACCTCGGGGATTGGCGTGACCGCCATCCAGATGGCCGTGGCGATGGGCAACCGCGTGTTCGCCACCGCGGGGTCGGAGGAAAAATGCGCCGCGTGCGTGAAGCTCGGCGCCACTGAAGCTTTCAACTACAAGACCGCGGACTTCGTCGCCGGCGTGAAGGCCGCCACCGGCGGCAAGGGCGTGGACGTGATCCTCGACATGGCGGCGGGCGACTTCGTGCCCAGGGAGTTGAAGGCGCTGGCCGACGAAGGGCGCCTGGTGTTCATCGCCTTCCTGCGCGGCCCGAAGACCGAACTCGACGTGAACGAGCTGATGCGCCGGCGCCTGACGCTGACCGGGTCCACGCTGCGCCCGCGCCCGGTTGAGTTCAAGGGCGCCATCGCGCGCAACCTCAGGGAAAAGATCTGGCCGCTGATCGAGGCCGGGAAGATCAAGCCGGTGATCTACAAGACCTTCCCGCTCGCGCAGGCAGGCGAGGCGCACAAGCTGATGGAGTCCTCGCAGCATATCGGGAAGATCGTACTCACGGTCTAGCGAAACGCGATGACCGCCATCCGCCCGACCCCCGTCCAGTCCCTCGCCTCCCACCTGGGGGCAACCGTGGAAGGCGACGGCAGCGTCGTCATCACCGGCGTGGCGCCGCTGCAGGCAGCGATGCAAGGCGACCTGACGTTTCTGGGTAGTCCCAGGTATGCGGTGCACCTGGCCACCACCCGCGCCGCGGCGGTGATCGTCGATGACAAGGCGCAGCGCCCGCCGGGCGGTTCGGTGCTGATCCGGGTGCCCAAGCCCTACCTCGCATTTGCGCGGGCGCTGCAATTCCTGCTGAAGGCCGAGCAGCATGTGCCGGGAGTGCATCCGGGCGCCCACGTGGACATCGCGGCGCAGGTCGCCTCCACGGCGACGGTGATGTCCGGCGCCTACGTGGGGCCGGGCGCGCAGATCGGGCCGCGCACGGTGATCTATCCCAATGCCTCCGTCCTGGCCAATGTGCGAATTGGCGAGGCGTGCCTGATCTACCCCGGCGCCGTGGTGCGCGAGCACTGCGTGCTCGGGTCGCGGGTAATCCTGCACAACAACGTCTCCATCGGCGCGGACGGCTTCGGCTTCACGCGGGACGGCGCGACCCACGTGACGATTCCCCAGGTGGGCAATGTCGTGATCGGCGACGACGTGGAGATCGGCGCCGGATCGTGCGTCGACCGCGCGTCCATGGGCAGCACGCGCATCGGGCGCGGCACGAAAATCGACAACCAGGTGCAGGTCGGCCACGGCTGCCAGGTGGGCGAGGATGTGCTGATTGTTGCCCAGTCGGGATTGGCAGGAAGTGTGGTGCTGGAGGATCGGGTGGTCCTCGCCGCGCGCGTCGGCGTCCTCGACCACCTGACCATCGGCGCCGGCGCCACGGTGATGTCCCTGGCCCTGGTCACCAAGTCCCTCCCCGCCGGCGCCGTCGTCTCGGGCAACCCTGCGCGCCCCCACCGGGAACAGCTCCGGGACAGTGCCTTGCTTGGCCGGCTGCTCGAGCGCAAGCCGCGAGGGCCCTAGCGCGATTCCTTGTTCGCTTCCTCGCGCAGCCATTTGACGAAGTCGACCACTTCCGGCCGCCCCGCGGCATTCCTCGATACGACGGCGAAGTAGGCGCGCGCCGGATCGGCGGTGCGCTTGAACGGCGCCACCAGCTCCCCCGAGGCGAGCGAGCCCTTCACCAGCGGGCTCCTGCCCAGCGCCACGCCGTGCCCGGCAATCGCCGCGGCGTTGATCTGCTCGTAGCCCGAGAAACTCAGGCGCCCCGCGGGCTTGAGGTCCGCCAGGCGCTCCACTTCCAGCCAGGTGCGCCAGTGCAACCAGGGGTGGCGCGCATCCGGATCGTCGTACTGCAGCAGGGTGTGGTGGCGCAGGTCGGCAGGTTCCTTGAGCGGCTTGCGCGCGTCCTTCAACAGCTTCGGGCTGCACACCGGGAACACGCGCTCGCCGAACAGGCGCGTCGCCCCTTCGCCGGCGAGCTGCGGCGGGCCGTGGCGGATCGCCACGTCCAGGCCGTCGCGCTCCAGGTCCTGCACGCGCGTATCCGCCGCGATGCGCACGTCCACCCCGGGGTGTGCTTTCGTAAATCCTGCCAGGCGGGGGATCAACCAGAGCGCCGCGAGTGAATGCGTGGTGGTCACCGAGAGCGTGCCGCGCCCCGATTGCGCCCGCAGCCGGTCGGTGGCGGCGCGCATGGTGGCGAGCACCTGCGCCGCCGCCGGGTAGAACTGCTGCCCGGCATCGGTGAGCGAGAGCGCGCGGTGGCGCCGCTCGAAGAGCTTTGCCCCGAGCTGGGTTTCCAGCTCCTGCATCTGCCGGCTGACGGCGGACTGCGTCAGGTGCAGCTCCTCTCCGGCTCGGGTGAAGGACAGCAGGCGCGCAGCCGCCTCGAAGCCGCGCAGCAGGTCCAGCGAGGGCAATCTAACATTCCCGTTACTCATGCATGTCCTGAGTATTCCCCGTTTGAGCCCCTCGCTATAAGGATGCAACATGCGCATGCCAAAAGCAACCCACCCAGGAGACAGCGATGAGAATCGAAATGCAACCCGGCGCCCTGCGGCTCGCCTCGGGGCAGACCCTGAAAGTCACCGACGCGCTCGGCACCACCATCTGCTGCAACGAGGGCAGCGTGTGGATCACGGAAGAGAACGTGCGCAAGGACGTGGTGCTCGAGGCGGGCGGCTGCTACCAGCTGCGCCGCGCGGGCCTCGCCCTGGTGCACGCCTTCGGCGACGCCCGCGTGGCGCTGGCCTGACACGAAAGGAGAACAACCATGGAATTGACACTGGAACGATACCTGGAAGACGAAGGCCTGCGCGAGGAACTCGAGCGGCGCGCGCACCAAGAGCGCGCCGAATCAATGCACCGCCTCTTCGCGCAATCGGCGCAGGCATTGAGCCCGCCGCGCAACCCGGAGCTGCGAACCGGCGCCTGCGGCTGACTTAGAATAAGCGCTTCCCGCAAGGAGAAGCGCATGTTCAAGGACGGGCTGCTCAAGGGCAAGAACATCCTCATCACCGGGGGCGGCACCGGCCTGGGCAGGGAAATCGCCGAGCGCTACCTGCAGCTCGGCGCGACCGTGTGGATCGCGGGCCGCCGCGCCGGCGTGCTCGAGGCCACGGCGAAGGACCTGATGGCGAAGCACGGCGGGAGCGCGGGGAAGGTGCGCACGCACGCCGTCGACATCCGCGACTACGCCGCCGTTGACGCGATGGCGCAGCACATCTGGGACGAGTCCGGGCCACTCACCGGCCTGGTGAACAACGCCGCGGGCAACTTCATCAGCCCGACCAAGGACCTCACGCCGAACGGCTTCAACGCCATCGCCAACATCGTCTTCCACGGCAGCTTTTACGTCACGCATTCGGTTGGCAAGCGCTGGATCGAGGGCGGCCACAAGGGCTCGGTGCTCTCGATCCTGGTGACCTGGGTGTGGACCGGCTCGCCCTACGTCGTGCCCTCTGCCATGTCCAAGGCCGGGCTGCACGTTATGACCAAGTCACTCGCCGTGGAGTGGGGCAAGCATGGCATCCGCCTCAACGCCATCGCGCCCGGCCCCTTCCCCACCGAGGGGGCCAGCAAGCGCCTGCGCCCGGGCACGGATTTCGGCGATTCGACCAAGACGAATCCGATGCGGCGCATCGGGCACATGTCCGAGTTGCAGAACCTCGCCACTTTCCTCATGGCCGACGGCTGCGAGTGGCTCTCGGGCGAGACCATCGCCATCGACGGCGCGGGCTACCTCGCCACCGGCGCCTCCTTCACCGAACTGGACAAGATGAGCGACGCGGACTGGCACAAGGCGCGCGAGCTCATCAAATCGCAGAACGACAAGGACCGCGCGGGCCGCGCCGCCTGAGCATGGCGGACAAGCTCGTTGCGCGCCCGGCGGCCACCGTGCTGCTGCTGCGCGATGGCAGCCTGGGGCCCGAAGCCTTCCTCCTGCAGCGCACGAAGAGCGCCGCCTTCCTCGCCGGCGCGCACGTGTTTCCGGGCGGAGCGCTGGACAAGTCCGACCAGGACCCGCGCGTGCTGCGCCGCGTGCACGGCCTGTCGGAAGAGGAAGCCAACGCGCGCCTCGGCATCGCCTCGGGCGGGCTCGCCTACTGGGTGGCCGCGGTGCGCGAGTGCTTCGAGGAGGCCGGCATCCTGCTGGCGCAGGGCGAAGATGGCCATGCGCTGAACGCGGCGCGCACGGCGCAGCTCGCGCAGTTCCGCGGCGCGCTTCACTCCGGCAAGCTCGCCTTCGCCGAGTTCCTCGAGAAGGAGCGGCTGCTGCTGCGCGCGCACGACCTCGCCTACTTCGGCCACTGGATCACCGCGCCCGGGCGCGCGCGGCGCTTCGACACGCGCTTTTTCCTCGCACTGGCGCCGCACGGGCAGGACGGCGCGCACGACGGCACCGAGCTGATCGCCAGCCTCTGGCTGCGTCCGCAGGAGGCACTCGAGCGCGAGGCGGGCGGCGCGATGGACCTGGTGTTCGCCACCAAGAACACGCTGGCGGACGTGGCGCGCTTTGCGCGCGCCAAGGACGCGCTGGAGCACGCGCGCGAAGCCGAAGTCGAGACCAACCGCGCCTGCTGGGCGCTGGGGCCCGACGGCGCGCAGGCGCTCTTTCGCCGCCGCGACCCGCAGTACTTCGAGATCCACTGGAGCGATCCCGAGGAATCCGGGCAGACCAGCATCGCGCTCGAGCCGGGCAAGCCCAAGCGCCTCGACGCCTTCGTGACGCGTCTTGTGGCGCCCAACCCGGGGATGATGACCGGGCCGGGCACCAATACCTACCTCGTCGGCGAAAAGGACGTCGCGGTGATCGACCCTGGCCCGGCCATCGACTCGCACATCGCCGCCGTGCTCGCCGCCGGCGCGGGCCGCATCCGCTCGGTGATCTGCACGCACACGCACCTGGACCATTCGCCCGCCGCAGCGGCGATCAAGGCGGCCACCGGCGCGGTGCTGATCGGCCAGCCGGCGCCCGAGCACGGCGGACAGGACCGCGCCTTCGTGCCCGACCGCGTGCTCGAGCACGGCGACCGCGTGCTCTTTGGCGGGCTGTCCCTGCGCGCTCTGCACACGCCCGGGCATGCGTCCAACCACCTGTGCTACCTGCTGGAGAACTCGCGCATGCTGTTCACCGGCGACCACGTGATGCAGGGCTCCACCGTGGTGATCAACCCGCCCGACGGCGACATGCTCGCGTACCTCGCCTCGCTCGAGATGCTTCTCGCCGAAGACATCCTCATCCTCGCCCCGGGGCACGGCTATCTCATCGGCGAGCCGCACCGCGAGGCGCGGCGCCTGATCCGGCACCGGCTGGCACGCGAGTCGAAGGTGGCCTCCGCCCTGTCGCGCTTGGGCGCGCCGACGCTGGAGGAGCTGGTGCTCGAGGTGTACGACGATGTGCAGCCGCGACTGCACGCGGTGGCCATGCGCTCGCTCGCCGCGCACCTCGCCAAGCTCGCCGCCGAAGGCCGGGTGCGCGCCTCGGAGGGCCGCTACTCGCTGGTACAATCTTCGGCTTCCGGCTGAATCCACGAGGAGCGCGAGATGAGCATCCACGACAAGACCCTCAAGCTGGTGACCAACCTGGATCGCGCCGGCATCGAGTCGCGCCTGGGACAGATCCGCGCCGCCGCGCAGGCCGCCAACCTCGCCGACCTCTCGCAGATGTTCGCCGGCATCGAGGGCGCGCCGCGCGCGCAGCTCGAGCAGAAGGTGCGCAGCGCCCTCAAGTGGCTGGCCGACAAACCCGACCACAAGGGCCTCTCCGCGCAGCTCGAGCTGGTGGAGATCAACCTCCCCAACCTGAAGTAAGCTGACACCCGACTTCGACCTGTTCACCATCGGCGGCGGCTCGGGCGGGGTGCGCGCGAGCCGCGTCGCCGCGAACTACGGCGCGCGCGTGGCGGTGGCCGAGTCCGGCCGCTTCGGCGGCACCTGCGTCAACGTCGGCTGCATCCCGAAGAAGCTCTTCTCCTACGCAGCGCACTATCGCGAAGATTTCGAGATCGCGAAGGGTTTTGGCTGGACGCTGGGCGAAGCGCGCTTTGACTGGGCAACGCTGCTCGCCAACAAGGACCGCGAGATCGCGCGCCTGAACGCCGTCTACGAAGGCGCGCTCGCCAAGGCAGGGGCGCAGATCCTGCGCGGCAAGGCAACGGTGGTGGACGCGCACACCGTCGAGCTCGGCGGCAAGCGCCATACCGCCCGCCACATCCTGGTCGCCACCGGCTCCTGGCCGCAGCTGCCGCAGATCCCGGGGCGCGAACTGGCCATCACCTCCAACGAGGCCTTCCACCTGGACAAGCTGCCGCGGCGCGCGCTGGTGGTAGGCGGCGGCTACGTCGGGGTGGAGTTCGCGTCGATCTTCCAGGGCCTGGGCATCCAGACCACGCTCGCTTACCGCGGCGCGTGCCTGCTGCGCGGCTTCGACAGCGAGCTGGGCATGCGCCTCGCCGAGGAGATGAAGAAAAAGGGCGTCACCATCCGGATGCAGTCCAACCCCGCCAGGCTCGACCCGGGGATCCAGGTCACCTACGAGGACGGCGCAGTGGAGGAAACCGACCTCGTGATGTTCGCCACCGGCAGGAAGCCCAACAGCGCGGGCCTGGGGCTGGACGCCGCGGGCGTGAAGCTCGACGCCGCCGGCGCCATCGTGGTGGACGCGTATTCGAAGAGCTCGGTGGATTCGATCCACGCCATTGGCGACGTCACCAACCGCCTCAACCTCACGCCGGTGGCCACCGCCGAGGGCATGGCGCTGGCGAAGACGTTGTTCCTGAACCAGCCGACCGCCATGGACCACGACAACGTGCCCACTGCGGTGTTCTCCAATCCCAACGTCGCCACCGTGGGGCTCTCCGAGGAACGCGCGAGGGCAAAGCACGGCCGCGTGGACATCTACAAGACCGCTTTCCGCGCCCTCAAGCTCACCCTCGGGGCGCACGAAGAGCGCACGTTCATGAAAATCGTGGTGGATGCTGCATCGCAGCGCGTGCTCGGCGCGCATATGATCGGGCCGGAGGCCGGCGAGATCATCCAGGGCATCGGCATTGCAGTGAAGCTGGGCGCCACGAAAGCGCAGTTCGACGCCACCATCGGCATTCACCCCACGGCGGCGGAGGAGTTCGTTACCATGCGGGAGAAGTCCCCCTAGGCGCAGAATGCTCGAAGCGCGCATCGCGAAAATGGTTGGCGAATTCCGGGCCGATGCGAGCCTCCCGGCCGCGATCGAGCTGTGGAACGGCAATCGCTACGACCTGGGCGACAGTCCCACCGTCACGCTGCGCGTGCCGGGCCCGGCAGCGCTGCGCTACTTCGTGAACGCCGACCTCGCCAAGCTCGCCGAGGCCTACATCGAAGGCCATGTCGAGGTCATCGGCCCGATTGCCGAGGCAATGCGCCTCGCCGAAAGCCTGGCGAAGCGCTGGGGCAAGCGGCGCAAGGGCCACCTGCCCTCGCTGTTCAACCTGCACACCAAGCGCCTCGACGCCGAGGCGATCCGCTACCACTACGACGTCTCCAACGAGTTCTACGCGCTGTGGCTCGACCCGCGCATGGTCTACTCCTGCGCCTACTACAAGACCGGCGCCGAGGACCTCGCCGCGGCGCAGGAGCTAAAGCTCGACCACATCTGCCGCAAGCTGCGCCTGCAGCCCGGGGAGCGCTTCCTCGACATCGGCTGCGGCTGGGGCGCGCTGGTGATGCATGCCGCGCAGCGCTACGGCGTGCGGGCCACCGGCATCACGCTGTCGGAAAACCAGCATGCGCTCGCCAACGAGCGCATCCGCGCCGCGGGATTGCAGAAGCGTTGCGAAGTGCGCATGCAGGACTACCGCGACGTGCCGGGCGAGGGCCAGTTCGACAAGATCGCCTCGATCGGCATGATCGAGCACGTCGGGCTGAAGAACCTGCCGGTGTACTTCGGCGCCATCCGCCGGCTGCTGGTGGACGGCGGCATCGTGCTCAACCACGGCATCACGTCGGTGGACCCGGACAGCCGCGCCGTGGGCATGGGTGGCGGCGAGTTCATCGAGAAGTACGTGTTCCCGCATGGCCAGCTGGCGCACCTGTCGCTCGTCATCCGGGAGATGGGCGCCGCCGGGCTGGAAGTGATGGACTCCGAGACGCTGCGCCTGCACTACGCGCGCACGTTGCGCCAGTGGAGCGACCGGCTGGAGGAAAAGCTCGAGCAGGCCAGGACCTTTACTGGCGACAGGCGGCTGCGCATCTGGCGCACCTACCTTGCCGGCTGCGCGCACGCCTTCGAGCGCGGCTGGGTGTCGATCCAGCAGCTACTGGCGGTAAAGAGCGAGGATGCAAGCGTCGGGCGGCTGCCCTGGACGCGTGAATGGATTTACAAGTAACGCGCTAGCGCGCGCTGGCGAAAGCTTTTTCGATCCCGGCGCCGGCCTGCTTCAGCGCCGCGGCGGTGACCTTGCCGATCAGCTCCTCCGAAGGCCAGGCGTAGGTGCGCTCCGTCGCCGTGCCGGCTGCGATTCGGTCACCCGCAGGGAGCTTGAGCACGAGCTCGATATTCGTCGTGATGTCCCAGTAGAGCGCGGTGGCGGGCGTGATCACGTCAAAGGTGCGCATCTCGCAGCGCACGGGACCCGCTCCGGCAGGAAGGCGCGAAGCGACGAGCGCGCGCACGAGATCCAGCTCAACCGGCTGCAGGACGATGCGGCCCATGGACTTCGCGCCGATCGTCGTGCGCTCCATGCGGATCAACTGGCGGGCGTCGACCACCGTCACCCTGCCGGCAGGCGCGCCGGCGGCGCCGAAGGCGGCAGGATCCACGGCGACCGGGAGATTGCCGCTGCGGGGCGTGATGGCGCAGCCGGCGAGAACGAACACGATTGCCAGGACGAGCCTGATTCGCATGGCCGAAATCCTAAACCTGGCCAACGGCCCTGACAATCAGGGAGCCGCCCGCCGCAAGGAGCACCACCGCCACCACGCGCAGCAGCTGCTCGCGCGAGATCTTGAGGAACATGCGCTGCGCCACGAAGATCCCCAGGAGCGACGACGGCACCACGAACAGCGCCGCCAGCCAGACCTGAGGGTCGAGCAGCAGCCCGGTCAGCAGGAACGCCACCACCCGCAGCGAGATGCTGGTCAGCGTGGCAAAGCCCATCGTCGCGCGGAACTGCTCCTTGGTAAGCCCGCGCTGCGACAGGTAGATGGCGTAGGGCGGCCCGCCCGCGCCGAACAAGGTGCTGGTGATGCCGCCCGCAAGGCCGGCGGGCCATGCCCAGGCCGGGGAGATCACCTGCGTCGATTCGCGCTTGAAGAGGCTGTAGAGCGCGTAGCCGAACACGAACGCCCCGAGCGCGAACATGCCCGCCGCGCGCGGCAGGTTCACCAGCAGCGTCACGCCAAGCGCCGTGCCCACGAGGATCATCGGCACCAGCCGCATCCATTCCGCGCGCACCGCGTTCTTCGGGTTCTCGAAGCCGATGCGCAGCGCGCTCGACAGGTCGGCGAGCGCGAACAGCGGCAGCGCGAACTGCAGCGGCACGAAGTGCGTCGCCAGCGGCATGGTGACGAGCGCCGAGCCGAAACCGGTGAGCCCGAACACGAGCGAGCCCGCGAAAGCGATCGGGATGAGGATGAAATACTCGGGTGGGATCACGCCGCCGCCGCCCTGAGGTGGAGGAACTGCGCATCGTGCCGGTTCATGCGCTTGAACCGGGGCAGGTAGCGCGGATAGGGAATGCCGTAGCGCCGCTCCAGCGCCTGCGCGCGGCCGGCGAGCGCCTCCCAGGCGAGCGCGCCCGGCGCGCCCTTCAGCGCGATCACGATCACGTTCGGGTCGTAGAGCGCGGGCAGCGCCAGCACCATGCCGCCGAAGGCGTTTTCTATGCGCTGCAGGCGCTCATCGAGCTTCGGGTCATCGTCCATGAAGTTCATCACCATCGCCCCGGGCTCCTCCAGTGCGAGCCAGGCGGCGTCGAAGAACGCCTGGCTCACCAGCGCCGCCGGCGGATGCTCGTCCGCAAAGGCGTCCACCACCAGCAGGTCGCAGCACTCCGGCGCGAGCGCCTCGGCGCCATCCCCCACCTCGATCGACAGGCGCGCGTCGTCCGGCGGCAGGTGGAACTGCCCGCGCGCCACCGCCACCACGCGCTCGTCCAGCTCCACCACGCGCGTGCGCAGCCAGGGCAGCCGCCGCCAGAAGAACTTCACCAGCGACCCGCCGCCCAGCCCGATCTTGAGCGCGCGCAGCGGGCGCGGATGGAACAAGAGGAAACTGGTCATGCAGCGCGTGTAGTCCAGCTCCAGCGCAAACGGATCCGACAGACGCATCGAGCTCTGGATCGCCTCTCCGCCGACATGCAGGGTGCGCACGCCGCGCTCCTCGCTCACCGTGAGCGCGGGGCGGCGGCTCATGCCGGCGACGGGAAGCGCCGCCGCATTGCGGCTGCCAGCCCCGCCCCGGCGAAGGACAACGCCGCGCAACCGAGAATCGAGGCGTCGTAGCTGCCGAAGGCGTCGTAGCTCGCGCCCGCGAAGGTCGGGCCGATCAGCGTGGCGAGTCCCGCCGCCGTGTAGAGGGTGCCGAGGATCGCTGAGAGGCTGCGCGGGCCGAACAACTCCATGCACAGCGTCGGCGCCAGCGCCACGTAGCCGCCGTACAGCGTGCCGAAGGACACGGCGAAGATGGCAAGCAGCCAGAAACTTTGCGCCACCCACCACACGAGGAACATCAGGCCAAGGCCCGCGCCGATCGCCACCAGCGAGCGCGCATGGCCCAGGCGCTCGGCG
>JANMUO010000290.1:0-3585 GCA_031391655.1 Betaproteobacteria bacterium | reverse complement strand
CCCGTATCTGCGGCCGCTTTACGACGCGCTCTACGACCTCGCCGGCTTCGACAGGACGGCAAAGCTGCTCGAACGCGGCACCATCGAACTGGCGCCGCTTGCCTACATGCGCGGGCGCACGCTGAACCACTCCTTCATCATCCTCGACGAGGCGCAGAACACGACGCCCGAGCAGATGAAGATGTTCCTCACGCGCATCGGCTTCGGCGCCAAGGCGGTGGTGAACGGCGACGTGACGCAGATCGACCTGGGGCGCGGGCAAAAGAGCGGCCTTGTGGAGGCGCGCCGCATCCTCGCCGGCGTGCGCGGCATCGCCTTCACCGATTTCACCGCCGCCGACGTGGTGCGCCATCCGCTCGTGGCGCGCATCATCGATGCCTACGAGAAGGACTCCCGCGAAACGCCCCCGAAGTAGCGTCGCCGTGCAGCGCGCGGTGCGCACCGCCCCGCCGGCGCGGCGGCTGCGCGCCTGGGGGCTCGCCGCCTCGCGTGCCGGGAGCGAAGTCACCCTGCGCGTGGTCGGGGCGGCCGAGGCACGGCGCCTGAACCGCGCCTTCCGCAAGCGCGACTACGCCACCAACGTCCTCTCCTTTGCGTATGAAAAGTGGCGTGGCGACGTCGTACTGTGCCACCCGGTAATCGCGCGCGAGGCGCGCGCGCAGGGCAAGACGCTTGCCGCGCACTACGCCCACCTGGTGGTGCACGGCGTGCTGCACCTGCACGGCCTGGACCATATGCGCGCTGGTGACGCGCAGCGCATGGAGCGCGCCGAGATCCGCATCCTGCGCCGGCTCGGGATTGCGGACCCCTACGCGGTAAAATGACCTGCTTCCAATGACCCACTTCGCATGAACGACCCCTCACGCCCCGGCCTCATCGAACGCCTGTCCGCCCTGCTCCTGCGCGAGCCCGAGGACCGCGAGCAGCTGCTGACGCTCCTGCGCTCGGCCTACCAGAGGAACCTGCTGGATGCGGATGCGCTCTCGATGATCGAGGGCGCGCTCACCGTGTCCGAGATGCCGGTGCGCGACATCATGATTCCGCGCGCGCAGATGGACGTGATCGACATCAACGAGCCTGTGGAGAACTTCATCCCGCAGGTGATCGCCACCGCGCATTCGCGCTTCCCGGTGATCGACCAGAACCGCGACGACGTGATCGGGGTGCTGCTCGCCAAGGACCTGCTGCGGCACTACGCCGGCGAGGAGGAGTTCAACGTGCGCGAGATGCTGCGCCCGGTGGTGTTCGTGCCCGAGTCCAAGCGCCTGAACGTGCTGCTGCGCGAGTTCCGCGCCAGCCGCAACCACATGGCGATCGTGGTGGACGAGTATGGCGGCGTGGCGGGGCTGGTCACCATCGAGGACGTACTCGAGCAGATCGTCGGCGACATCGAGGACGAGTACGACTTCGACGAAGCGAGCGACAACATCCTGCTCGAGTCGAGCGGCCGCTACCGCGTCAAGGCACTCACGCAGATCGCCGACTTCAACGCCGCCTTCGGCAGCGGCTTTGGCGACGAGGAGCACGACACCGTCGGCGGCCTGGTGATCGCGCACCTCGGGCGCCTGCCCAAGCGCGGCGAGATCGTGGTGATCGAGGGCTACAAGTTCCAGGTGCTGCGCGCCGACAGCCGGCGCGTGTATACGCTGCTGGTCGACAAGCCCAAGTGATCCTGCGCCGCCCCCTCGTCGCGTTCCTCGCTGGCGCGGCGATGGTGCCGGCCTTCGCGCCGCTGGAGATGTTCGCACTGGCGCTCGTCGCGCCGGCGGTGCTCGTGCACCTCTGGCTCACGGCGCCGGGACCGCGCACGGCGGCCTGGGCGGGGTTCCTCTTCGGCATGGGGATGTTCCTCGTGGGCGTGTCCTGGGTCTACATCAGCCTGCACCGCTTCGGCGGCATGCCGGCGCCGCTCGCGGCCTTCGCCACCTTTGCCTTTTGCGTCGTGCTCTCGTCCTACCTCGCGCTCGCGGGCGCGCTGCAATCGAAGCTCCGCGTGTCGCCCGCCATGCGCGCGGTGCTCGTCATCCCCGCGTTGTGGGCGCTCGCCGAGTGGCTGCGCGCGACGCTGTTCACCGGCTTTCCCTGGCTGTCGCTCGGCAGCGCGGCGATCGATACGCCGCTCGCCGGTTTCGCGCCGCTGGGCGGCGTGTATGCAACGTCCTTCGCCACGGCCGCCGCCGGCGGCCTGCTCTGGTGCGTTGCGCTTGGGCAGGCGCGTTGGGGCGCGGCGGCGGCCTTTGTGCTGCTTGGCCTCGCCGGCGCCGGCCTGCGCACCATTGAATGGACAGTCCCCGCAGGCACCCCGTTCGACGCGAGCCTCGTGCAAGGCAACGTGCCGCAGGATTTCAAGTTCGACCCCGCGCGCTACGAGCGCACGCTGGAGACCCATGCGCGCCTGGCCGAAGGCAGCCGCGCGAAGCTCATCGTGCTGCCCGAGACGGCGCTGCCGCGCATGCTCGACAGCGTGGACCCGGCCTACCTCGCCCGCCTGGAGGCGATTGGCAAGCGCAATGGCGGCGACCTGCTGCTCGGCGCGCCCACGCGCATTGCCTCCGGCGCCTACTTCAACAGCGTGGTGAGCCTGGGCGCCTCGCCGCGGCAGGCCTACCACAAGGCTCACCTCGTACCGTTCGGTGAGTTTGTGCCGCCGGGGTTCGGCTGGATTGTGCGGGTGCTGTCCGTGCCGATGTCGGACTTCTCGCGCGGCCCGGCGCAACAGCGCCCGCTGGAGGTGGCCGGGCAGCGCATCGCGGCCAACGTCTGCTACGAGGACGCCTACGGCAACGAACTGATCCGGCAGCTGCCGCAAGCGTCCCTGCTGGTGAACGTTTCCAACGTGGCATGGTTCGGGGATTCGCTCGCGCCCGCGCAGCACCTGCAGATCGCCCGCGCGCGCGCGCAGGAGACCGGGCGCATGCACCTCACCGCGACCAACACCGGCATCACCGCGGTGATCGGCCGAAACGGGCGCGTGCTGGCGCAGCTCGCGCCTTTCACCGAAGGCCGCCTGGACGCCAGGGTGCAGGGCTATTCGGGCGCCACGCCCTACGTGCGCTTCGGCGACTGGCCGGCGCTTGGCGCCTGCCTCCTGGTGCTTGTCTTCGCTTACGCGCGGCGCAGCCGGTAACCGCAACCGGTAACATCAGGACCGCGATGCTCAGCTTCCAGCAATTGATCTTGCGCCTCAATGAATTCTGGGACCGCCAGGGCTGCGTGCTGCTGCAGCCCTACGACATGCCGGTGGGCGCGGGCACCTTCCACACCGCGACGTTCCTGCGCGCCATCGGCCCGGAGCCCTGGAACGCGGCCTACGTGCAGCCTTCGCGCCGCCCGAAGGACGGGCGCTACGGCGAGAACCCCAACCGCCTGCAGCACTACTACCAGTACCAGGTGGTGATGAAGCCCTCGCCCGCCGACATCCAGGAGCGCTACCTCGCGTCGCTCGCAGCGCTGGGCATCGAGGCGCAGGAGCACGACATCCGCTTCGTCGAGGACGACTGGGAGTCCCCGACGCTCGGGGCGTGGGGTCTCGGCTGGGAAGTCTGGCTGAACGGGATGGAAGTCACCCAGTTCACCTACTTCCAG